>JAITRJ010000022.1 GCA_031288475.1 Helicobacteraceae bacterium
GGGGTGTTTTTATCCCACCACGGATCGTCTTTAGGCAATACGAGGTTGTGCGTATCAATATGTGACTGGCGGCTGTATGGGAGCAATTGACAGACATAGCGGCGGTAGGCGCTGAGCGGGAGGAATTTTCACAAAGTTTTTACCTTGCACGTGATACACAATCCAAAGAAGGGGGGGGAGGCTCAATGAGCATGGTTGTTTTGCCGGCGGCGATTTGGGCGGCGTTAAACGGGTGCTCGGGCTTAACCACTCCCGATTTTAAGATCAATGGCAGCGCGACGAATACGGATCGTTTTGCGGATGAATCGTTGAAAACGCCATCTGGACGGAAGAAAACCGCCTATGCGACGAATTGGACGGAGTCATAACTCAAAAAACGGTATTTTTGTGAATTATAAATATACTCGCGGCGATAATCACGTGTTTTTGACGATTGAGGATCAGTTTGATTACGCATCAAAGAGAGGCGATCGCGCTGTCGCGCAAAACTTTGTTATTTTGATCGATTCGAGCGCCTAATCAGCGTATCCAGCTCGCAATCGCCAAGCGCGCAAGCGGTATATGCGTCTTTGACGGCGCGATCGTAATCGCCCCGCTTAAATATAAGATACCCTCTTTTTGCGTAAGCGCCCGTATAGTTGGGATTTATTCTGATCGCTTCCGTATAATCGGATATTGCCTTCTCGTACCTGTCCTGATCGGCATAGATACTGCCGCGGTTAAAATAAGCTTTGGCAAAATTCGGATTTATCCTGATTGCTTCTGTCAAGTCTTTTATCGCGCTTCGATTTTTTCCAAGTCCGGCATAAGCCTGCGCTCTCAAATTATACGATTCGGCGCTGCTTTTATCTAAATTGATCGCGACTGAGAAATCGTCAATTGCACTTTGATAGTTGCCAAGCTCATAGTACGAATGTCCGCGATTGATATAAGCGTTTACATATCTAGGCTCGATCATAACCGCCGTCGAAAAATCAGATATTGCCTTTGTATATTCTCTCATATCCGCATAGGAGCTGCCTCTGTTGCCGTATGCTTTTACAAGATATGGATCAAGCCTGATCGCTTCGCCATAGTCGGCTATGGCTTTCGCGTTGTCGCCGGATTCGGCATATGAGTATCCTCTGTTGTTATACGCCTGCGCAAGGTCTGGATTAATTTTAATTGCTTCCCCATAGTCGGCTATAGCCTTTTTATGTTCATTCGCTTCGGCGTATATATTGCCACGGTTTATATAGGCTTTTGTATTTCGCGGATCGATCTTAATTGCGGCTGTAAGGTCGTCAAGCGCCTTCTGATACTCAGCCAGCGCGTTGTAGGAGTTGGCGCGGTTAAAATAGGCGGCGGCGTAATTCGGATCGATTCTAATCACTTCGCTGTAGTTTACGATTGCTTCAAGATCGTCTCCAATGTTGCGATACGAGTTGGCGCGGTTAAAATAGGCGGCGGCGTAATTTGGATCGAGAACAACCGCGGCGGTGAAATCCGCAATCGCTTTCGCGTTGTCTCCAGCATCGGCATACGCATTCGCACGTTCAAAATACAGTTTTGGATTATTGGGATCGGCTCTGATAGCGCTTGTATAACCCGCAATATCGGTATGGAATTTTTCCATCTCCGCATCTCTATATTCCGCTTCGCTGACGGCAAACAGCAAAATACCAAGACCAATCCACACCAAAAGGGTTCTCATACCAGCCTCCTTTCTGAAGCATTATAACCCAAAAACTTTTTACTTCACGCTTCTTTCACAACGCGGACGCACAATAGCGTTATCTCAAATCAGAAAGGATGCACAATATGAGAAAGCTTTTTCTGGCGGCGCTGTTATCCGTCTCGCTTTTCGCGTTCGGCGAACATGACTTACACGGCGCTTTCAAATCACTTGACCTGACGCAGACGCAAAAGGAGCAGATAAAGGCGCTCCTTGAGAAAGCACGAAACGATGGGGTAAAAGGCGAGAACGACGGCTTTGCTCTGGCTTTCACGGGAGAGACTTTCAACAGGCAGGCTTTTTTAGGCCTCAACGCGGCGCAGACGGAGAGCAGAGCTGATTTTTACGAGTCGCTGCATGCCATTTTAACGCCTGAACAGCGCGCGCAATTTGTGAAATCACACCACTTCAAAAGGGACAGGACTGAAAAACTGAGCGATACAAGGAGAGCAAAATGAAATTTTTTTTGACACTGGCGGCGGTTTTCGCGCTTACCGGCGGACTTTACGCGGCGGAGATAGCTGTTACGCCAAATAATGGCAAGGTGCTTTTTACGATCAAAGGAACGCTTGCCGGCACGGTAAACGGCAGTTTCGATAAGTTCAGCGGGACGGCGATCGTCGATGATAACGGCGATCTGACCGCGCTCAACGGCACGGTTGAAGTAAGTTCTGTAAATACCGCAAACAAAGGACGAGACGATCACCTGCGTCAAGACGATTTCTTTGACGCGGCAAAATTTCCATCAATTACTTTCGCGTCAACGGAAGCAAAGAGCTCTTCGCTGCATGGCAACCTTACGATCCGCGACATCACAAAACCAATCGTTCTGACGATAGAAAAAACGGCGGAGGGCTTCTCGCTGAAAGGATCGCTTAACCGCGTTGATTTCGCTGTCGGAGACAACGTAAAAACAAACATGAGCGTAGATAAACCACTGACAATCGCGGTAGAGATCAAAAAATAGCGCCTATGGAGCTATATCCGGGATAAGCGGCGGACGCTTATCCCGCGTTTTATCTAATCCGGTTCAAAGAGTGCGGCTATTGCCGATATTAAGGTTTATTGGACAGGGGAAACTATGGACTGCAAAAAGATCAGATGTTCAATCAGTCGTCCGCTTTTTCGCAAGCGGTTCGCGGAGGCGCTTCTCCGCTCGTTTGAGCTGAAGATGCCAATGATCCTTTTTTACGATACCAGCGACAGCAGCTTTGAGTACGCCAATACGTTCAATGTTCCACCAGAGCTGCTGCCTATCGTGGAGGTGGACGCCAACAAAATTGAACACACGCTGCCGCTTGACGATCCAAAAGCAGTCGAAGCTCTTATAAAAAACAATGAAGAAAAAATACTAAAACGGCTTCTGCCGGAACTGCTTGATAGGCTTACTCCTTCGGCTGCGCGTTAGCGCTTTTAATCTTTGCTTTTTTGTAAATTTTCTTGCTCCGCTCCGCTTCAATCTCTACCGCGTCCCACGATTTGCTTACGCTCTGATCGCTTGTACTGAACACGGGCGCGTTTGACTGGAAAAGCGCTTCGTTTTCCTTCGGGCAGCTGCGCGTGCACTCGCCGCAGAATATACATAGGTATGGATTGTAATGATACGCATCTTCGCCGCTTTCGGAGCGTATAAACTGAATCGCCTTGGTTGGACAAATCTTCTCGCACATAAGGCAACGCGTGCAGTGTTCGGCGTTAAAACGTATGCCCCCCCTGCACTCTACGCCGAACTCTGCTTCCTCAAAAGGGAAACCGACCGTCGCCGGCCTCTTAAAAAGGTTTAAAAACGACTCAAAAAACGCTTTCAGCATTTCCTCTACCTCGCCGTACACGACATACAAGGGTCTAAGCTTGCCAGAATCGGAGGGACATTCGCGTATTCCTCGCCGACGAATATCTCCAGAAACGCGCCCAGATTGGCGTAGGTGGGGGTGCGGATACGCAATCTGTCAAGTATATTTGTGCCGTTGCCTTTGATTAGATAGAACAGCTCGCCTCTTGGCGCTTCCACCCTTGCTACAGCCTCCAGCATCGGCCTGCCTCTGACTTTTGCTCTGATTTCACCTTCGGGCAGCGAATCAATGACGCGCTCTATCAAATCGCAGCTTTGAGATATCTCTTTTAAACGCGCCGTGTTGCGCGCGTGAATATCGCCGCCCTGCTCTACGATCGGTTCAAAATCCAGCGCGGCGTAAGGCAAATCATTCGTTTCGATCCGCACGTCCGTCCTCACGCCCGCCGCCCGCGCAAGCGGACCCACCGCGCCAAGCACGCGCGCTTTTTCACCGCTTAACATTCCGTGAGAAACAAAGCGCAGACGCAAAACGGCATTGTTTATAAATCGATCTGAAAGCTCGGTGGCGGCGGATCGGATCTCTGTCAGTTTTTCCCTGATCATCCGCGCGGTTTCCAAAGTAAGGTCTCTATTTACGCCGCCGACCGCCGCGTAGTCAAACTGAATGCGGTTGCCAGTGAGCGCCTCGATCGCGTCCATAACTGCTTCGCGCCTCATCATAGTCTTCATAAAAAGCGCCTCATAACCGGCGCTTTCAGCGGTGTGCGCCAGGCACAAAAGATGAGAATGAACGCGATCAAGCTCCAAAGCAAGAATCCTGAGCCGCTTCGCGCGATCACTTACCGCAATGTCCATCGACTTTTCTATGGCGAGGCAGGCGGCGGTGGAATGCGTTATGGCGCAAAGCCCGCAGATTCTGCCTACGACGGTGGGTACTATTTTGAAATCAAACCTGTTTTGGCAGGCGAACTCCACACCGCGATGAACGTAACCCATATCCGATTTGACCGACTTAACCGTCTCGTTTTCGCAGGAGAAGGTTAAATGCATAGGCTCCAGCAAGGCAATATGCTGGCTGCCCAGCGGGATTTCGATCGTTTCTGTCATTTTACCTTTTCCGCCGATTTTCTAAGCGGCATACGCTCCGCGTCTCTTTCCAGAAACTGCCCCTCCGCAGCGCCTTCAAACCGCGCGCCCATCAGATCAAGCTGTTCAGCTTCGGCAAAAACCGCAGCGGGGCATATATTTCTGATCGAGGGGATGCTTTCATCCATTTCAAATATGGCGAATACGATCCTCGCCTTCGCCAAAACGCCGATCTTTGCGAATATCCACTGCGCCTCCAAACGTTCTCCTATCTGAACCGTGTTGATCGTGATCAGCCTCCATACGTTTGGATCGTAAAACGCTTTTATATCATTCAGAACTTTTTTGCGCGTCGTCTCAATTTTTTCCAATGTCTACCTTTCCAGCCATTTCTCTTCGATCCGTTTCGCCATCGTGCTTGGACACTTTGCCGAAAAGCGAAATCGGTTTTTCTATCTCTTTATTTTTCCGTTCCAGAATATCCAGCGCCTTCGCCACGCCTTCTATGATCTGTTCGGGGCGCGTCGCGCAGCCCGCTATATAAACGTCAACCGGAATAAACCGATCTATCCCCTTACCCGCATGATACATATCCCTGAACACGCCGCCTGTGCAGGTGCATGTTCCGACAGCGATCACCACTTTCGGCTCCGGCATCTGCGCATACAGCTCTACCAGACGTTCGCGGCAGCGGTGCGTAACCGGTCCCGTTACCAAAAGCACGTCCGACTGCTTGGGATTGCCCTTGTTGATCATTCCCAGCCGCTCAATGTCGTAGCGCGGAGCGAGACAGGCGAGAATCTCAATATCGCAGCCGTTGCAACTGCCGGCATTGTAGTGGAGTATCCACGGTGATTTTTTACGAAAGGCGTTTAGCTTCATTCAGCGCCAATCCATACGAGATTGATCAGCCCCAGAGAGAGCGAAACCAGCAGCGCGAAAGGAACGCACTGACGCCAGCTTAGTCTTGGAACGGCGTTATCAAGGGCGTTCACAAGAAAAAATACCAGAACCACAAGCGCCGCGCCGACGACGGTGAAACCGCCCGCAAACAGACAGATAAAGGCGTACACAAATATATACTCAAGCCACTTTGCCGTATAGACCGCCTCAAAAAACAAGCCGGAGTATTCAATCTCCGGTCCACCGATAATTTCCTGATGCGCCTCTACGATGTCAAACGGACTCTTTTTCAGCGCAAACGGCAGCACCGTCAAAACAGCGGCAAAGATCAGCCATAAAGAAACGATCGGAAGCCCGTCATAAGAGAAAACCGCCCGCGCCTCAAAGCTGCCGGTAACCAGATAAAAGCCCACGCCGGCGATCAGGAAGATCGGTTCATACGCCATAACGGAGAGCAGTTCTCTTATGCCGCCGATCTGACTGTAGGTTGAACGCACGCTGTTCGCTCCTACAATCAGAAAACAACTGCTCATCAGGTGCATTATAACCGCCATTAAAATATCGCCGCCTGTAAGTAATACGGCGACAGCAAGCCATACACAAAAAAAATGCAGAACTCCTAACCATGCGTGCAGAGAGTGAACGATCATCACGCGCTTGTCCAGCAATTTGAAAAAATCATAAAACGGCTGTAACAAAGGCGGTCCTTTACGACGCTGCATTCTTGCTCTTATAACCCGCTCCGCTCCAAATATAAAACCGCCGATAAAAGGCGATAAAAAAGTTAATATCCAGCCTGTCATACAAACGCTCCGCTGACGATCGTAACAACAAGGAACAAGAACGAAACAACGGTTAAAACGCGCATAATGCCGAGATTTGGCGAAAAGAAAAAGGTAACGCTTGGCATATTAAGCCGCTCGCCGCCGGAATATTCCATCGCCCGATCCGCCCTTCCTATCGTTCTGAACGCGAGCAGCGGCAGCGCCACAAAGAGCAGCCAGCAGGAGGCGATCTGCCAAAACTCCAGCCTGCCGAAAGGCAGCACAAGGGATAGCCCGTCAAGCGCCATTCCCGTTGGCGACGAGGTGAGCTCAGAAGCGATCGGAGAAATCATAATTACCAGAAAAGGGGCGATAAAAAGCGCCGTAGCCACAAGGACAAAGCCGATCAGCCCGTTGATCCTCGAAAAGACAAAAGGCTGCTTTTCCACCCTCAAGCCCACTTCGCTGCCGCTTTTGCCCAGCAGAAAACAGACAGCCTTAAAGTAAAGCAGCGTAATCACAACGCTTCCCAGAACAATAAACAGGAAAGCGAATTTGCCGCTTACTGAGGCTTCGATCGCGATCCATTTGCCCACAAGCGCGCCAAACGGCGGCAGCGTAACGCTGGCGAAACCAAAGAGAATCAAAAAAACGCTCATCGGCGCTCGTACAATCAAACCGCCCATTTCAGTGATTCTTTTCATATAAAATAGTTTTTCTATTACACCGGCTTCCATAAACAGCATCGCTTTCGTAGCGCCGTGAAAAAGCAAAATGGCGATCGCGGCGGCGATAGAGAGCGGAGTGCCTACTGACGCAAGCAAAATCATCAGTCCGAGAAGCGATATAGTCGAATACGCCAAAATTTCCTTGAATACTTTTCTTCCCAGAGCCAGAGCAGCCGCGGTCACAAAGACAAAGCCGCCAAAATAGCTTAACGTTACAGCCAGATATGTGCCGGCGATCAGCGGAGCGAACTTCAAGATCATAAACGGCGCGATCTTCACCATCGTGGACGAGTGAAGTATGGCGCTGACAGGAGTGGGAGCGACCATGGCGCCCAGGAGCCAGCGGTCAAAGGGCATCTGCGCTCCCTTGACCAGCGCCGCGGCGGACATCAGGCTAAACGCTGCAAGAACGCCGCCGCCAATATCACCAGCGCCGATCAGAGGCGAAAAAAAGAGCGGTTTACCGGCAAAAAGAAGCGTAATCATTCCCGCCAGAAGCGCCGCTCCGCCTATCTGATTCATCCAGAGCGCCCTTATGGAATTTGAAACGGCAGTTTCATCCCCACGCCAGCCGATAAGTATGAAGCTCGCAAGCGTCGTCAGCTCAAACAGCAGAAAAAAAACAGGAATAGAGTCGGCGGCGACAAGCAGATTCATCACTCCGATAAAACCCAGCAGAATCGCGGAAAACGCTGTCTTTTTTCTTTCGCTCGATCGTTCGTAATCCATATAGGTGATCGAGTAAAAAGCGATTGCTCCGCCGACAAAACTGATTAAAAGCCACATCGCGAGCGTCAGGCGATCGACAGTTATCTCAGGATAAGCGCCAAAGCTGTGGCCGGAAAACTCCACATAGGCAAGCAGAACAATCTGCAACGCGGCAATGCCCCATACAAGCGCCGATTTGGAACGAATGCCGGCGTACACAAAGAAAACAAGAAGGGCGAAGTCCGCGCCCGTAAAAACAGGATCGATCCAGTGCGGCAGCGTCAGATTAAACGGTCCGGCGTAGTTAAGAACGGCATAAAGCGCGGCGGCGGCGGCGGCGGCGGTGAAAAAGCCCAATAACGGTGAAAGCAGGGATCGCGGCAGCCAGGGCAGCAACAGGGCAGCGGCGATCGGAAGGTGCGTCATCACATAAAAAGCCGTATCCATATACTGTAAATCTTTCAAAATCTATTTAACGCGGTGATTATACTTTGTTTTAGGATAACGCAGACCGCCGCGGCGCGAGAGCGAGGGTGAAGAAACACGGCGCTGCTCTTACGTATTGCTTCCGCCATCGCGAAAGAAGGGCAGAGCGGCGGCTTGCCGAAACAGCCATCCAATGCCGCGCGAAGCCCAATGCGGCGAAGCGAAACAGGCAAAAGGCAAATAAATCTGAGCGACCGGCGGGAAGAAAAACGGCACGGCACGGAAATCGCAAAGAGCGATTGACGAAACAATACTCGGTAAAGATTTTGATGTTTTTTACTGAAATTAAAGCATCGATCGTCTCTGGCGTAAGATTAAGAATAAGGCAATTAAAAAAACAATAGAAATAGTTTGTTTAACATCAGGCTAACCTTATATCGGAAGTGGAAGAAAATGCGGAAAGCAATGGCGGATCTATTATATGATCCAGCCAAATTATTTTGCTGTTTGTTGACATAAGAAGTCGGGTCGGTCATATCCTTTTAAAGTTTTTACGCTGTCCGTTTTCCCTCGTCGTCTTGCTTAATGCTCAGCTCGCCCTCTTTGTATATTGCTGTACATTTCAAGCAGTTATTTAATGCCGTCCGCCCTTTTTGAATGCGTATCAAACTCTCACCGAATCCACCGTGCCGCTGAGAAGCGCGTCGTTGGCGATCGAACCGCCGCCAAAGGTCGCCCGTTCTACTTTAATATCGTCCAGTCCGGCGCTTTTAGCGTACTTTTCGATCAGCTTACGCTCTTCGGCGACGATCAAAGGCAGACAGCCTAACCCATACTGCTTGCTGATGACAAGCAAACTCTTTTCGGCTGAAATATTCGGCGTTAACGCCCAAAATGCCGCGGCGGCAACGATTGCTTTCATTGCTAACCTCCGATTGCTGATAATTGCAAACAGACGCTCTTTGATCGCGGAGGCGCTGGTTCTGCCGTTCCCGCTCGGTCGGGCGTTGGAAATCGTTGTTTTCCTTATGTTGCTCAACGCCTTGCGAAGACGGCAAGGTATGGCAGGCATAAATGGACATTCAGCCTTTTCCCCAGTTATCGCGATTCATCAAAGAGGGCAGCGTAAAGCGTTGAGTGAACTGCGATCTGCCGAAGTCAGCGAAGCGGATCAACAGGCGCGTACCCCGCGTCCTCCGCTATGGAGCGTCCAGTAACGCGAAACGTTTAAAAAACGTTGATCGCAAAACGTTCAGATATATTCGGCAACTCTGGGTATCGTGGCTATATCTCCGGATTGCTTCGCTTTTCACGATGCCTCTATTTAAACTTCTCGACGGGCAGTTTTGCCTCCTCAAGACCCCTCCCCTCCCCCACGAAAACGCTGTTGTCCGCAAGCTCCCCGCGTTGCCTCGTTCCCTTCGAAAACCCGCGGCGGCAGCTCTCCGCAACGGACAAACGCAGGTATCTCCGCAGTTATGCCTGCGGTTGCGGGCTGCTGTTTCGCGTTTCTGCCGCTCCGGCACCGTCCGCCGCTTTTACGCCGCGGCTTCCCAATGCATAGCAAACGTTCGCAGCGACGAAGCGGGATTGTTCCCGCGCAATATCAGAAATCCCCCGACGGCACTCTCGGCGGCATTACCTCTTCTCCGTCTTTAACCAGCGTAAGCCCGTCTTCCAGCGCCCTGTTCGGATCATCGTCCCCCGCGCCGCCTCCGCACCCTATCAGCACAGCCGCAATCAGCGGCAGCAGCAGGTTTATTATCGACTCTCTCATCATTCGCCCCTTTCCTCTTTAATGTAAACCGAGCGTAAAACCGCCAGTCAGTCCCCCCACGACAGCAACAGCCCCATCTGCGCCGTTACTTTCTCGTAGCCGTAAAAATCCAGCGAAGATCGGTTATGCGCATAGCCAATATTCGCCGTAAACGTCGTGTCGGGCGCAAGCGAATAAGTCAGAAACAGCCCCGCGTTCCACAGATTGTCGCCGCGTTTATCGCCCCCGAAGAGCGCGTAGCCGTTCTTGTAATCGCTGTGCCTGTAAGAAGCCTGCGCGCCGTAGATCATCGGCGTGTCCATCCGCGTTACGGAGGCGCTGAGAACATAGTAGTCCATCTCGCTGAGGGCGTTATGACCGGCTAAGGGGCGTTTATCGCCCCCGAACGGGCTTTTCTTCAGCGCCCAAACGCCCGATCGCTGGCTTGCGTATAGACCACCGGCGCTGAAAACCGTTCCGCGTTCCCAAAGCGCTTTCCGCCAGTTCGCGCCAGCCTCCCAGCCGCGCGAATCCAGCAGGGCATTCTCACTGAAATTGCGGTACCCGTCGCGCCGGTCTGTCCGCTCCGTCCATCTTGCATGCGCCCTGATCGCGCCGCCGCCCAGATTGGTGTCGTAGTTCAGTCCCAGCGAAGCCACATCCATATAGCTCACGCCGTCGATCAGTATGCGGTTATACTCCAGCGGCATAAAAAGACGTCCGTCCTGCATCTCAACGCTCGGTCCCGTCTTTAAGCCCGCAAGCAGCAGATCGTTTTCGTCCAGAGAGGTGTATTTATTGGCATAGGCGATCATGCTCGTGCGCCACTGAAAGCCGCCCGTCTCGCCGAAGTCGTAGTCGTAGTTGTTGAAACTGCCCAGCGTAACGAGCGTGTCCCATTTAGCCTGTTCGTCCAGCGACAGCGCTATATCCCCGATCGTTATGGTTATAATCTCATCGCTGCTCTGATTGACGTTGCCGTCGTAGCCCCACGTCATCAGCACCTGCCCGCCGAAGCGGTGCCGCCTTTGACGCTTTTCGATCTCAGCGAGGAACATATTGATGCTACGCGCCACCTCCGGCGGCGGAACAGGTTTGCCGTTTAAAACCTCCTCAAAGAGCGCCTTCGATCGCTGCGTCTGCCCCGTCACAAAGTACGTCCGCGCCAATTCCAGCTTCGCGCGGGCGTGGTTTGGATTCAGCACAATCGTCTGTGAAAAAGCGCCTATGGCTATCTCGTAGCGCCCCGTCTCAAACGCCGCGCGTCCCGTGTAAAAGGCGATCTGAACGCTCTCTTTACGCTCAAAGTAGAGCTTGATAAGGCGGTCGTAAGCTTCGTTGTAGTTTCTGGCGCGGTAGAGCGCCATCGCCTCTTCAAAGGGCTTCTCCTGATCGCCAAGCTCCGCTTTGACGCTCTCCAGTTCGTAGGCTTGCCTCGCCGCCGCAAGTTCCTCTTTGGCTTTGGCGAGCCGCGCCTCTTTCTGCGCGCGCGACCGGCCCGGCTTTTCCGCGGCGATCTCCCTTTCCAGCCGCTCCACCGCGGCTAAGGCGGAGCGAAGGCGGGCTTCAGCCGCCCTCAACGCCCGCAGCTCTGCCACCTGCGACATAGCGGAAGGTTCGGCAAACAGCGGAACCGAGCAAAGCTGCCACAACAGGCAGAAGACAAACGGCGCTTTGCTCATATACCCCTTTACCAGCCGTAGATTAACCGGCGCTCCGTCTCTCATATCTACCGCCTGCTGGCTTTAAATACGCCCGTGGCTATGCCGTACTCGCTGCCGCCGTCAATATAAAATTGCCCGGCGGTGGCGGAGGCGTTGCTGCCGTAGAAATGCCCGTTTAACCCGCCTGTAGGACTGTTATTGGTAGTACTACCGCCGGTTATCGCGTTGCTGCTGTTGCTTGTGTCAATATTGACGCTGTAACTGTTCCCCGTAATGTTGCTGGTAGGACCCGCTAACCGGACATCCCAAGACGTTGGATTTTCGGTTGTCTGGAACTTTATGCGGCCGGCTATGGTTTGATCGTCGAAATTTATGGCAATTGTTATTTCATTAGAGTTGTTCATCAGGATCGGATCGCTGCCTACCGAGCCGATTACCTTCCCGCTGTAGTCGTATGTCTCCGTCGTTCTGCTGTCGATCAGCTCCTGTATGCGCGCTTCGGGCGTAGGGTTTCCGGCAGCCCACACGTGATACGGCCGCAGCTCGTCCGCGTCCTTCCAGTAGCCCCACTCCACGCCGTAGTCGCTGTCCAGCAGGTAAAACGCGGCGGTCGAGGCGCTTCCCACATCAAGCGCGTATCCCACAATATCTCCGCTCAGCGACGCGCCCGGTATAACCGCCGCCGCTTCGCCGGCGCCTATTCTGATTCTTAGTATAAACGCGTCGTCATCCAGCAGAACATTCGGCGGCGTTGGCGGATTGACGCTTGAAGGCGTGGGGAAAGGGTAAGTGAGGTGTGTAGGCGCGTGGTTAATCGTTATGGAACGTTCGGGCGAATACCGCGTTGCTGTCTCCTCTTCCGCCGCGGCAACCGCCAGCGACTCGGAATCATCGATTGCCTCCGTATTTTCGCCGGCGGCTTCCGGCGGCGGGGCGTCGTTGAACCCGTCCTCCGCCTCCTCTGCTTCCACGCCTCCGCCCAGACCGCCCTCCGTCTCAATCGACTGAAGCGTATCGGGGTTGAGCGCCAGAACCGTCACGTCGCCATCAATCGGCGCAATCGCCACCCGACCCTCCGCCACTTCCGCGCTGGAACTGTTCAGCCGGCTTGTCAGCGTAATCATCCCGCTGAGGCAGGCGACCTTGTCCGCGTCTATGCCCGTAACGCCCACAAACAGCGTCCCGCGTATGCCGATCGTGGATGTGCTCGTGTTCAAGCGGAACTTATCGGGCGCGATCCTGCTGATGGCTCCCGTCATCACGCGAAATCCGCCCGTTACCACGGAGTATTCCTGCTGGGCGCGGCTGGCGCTCTCATCGTACAGGTAGTTGTCAATGGAAAAATCCGTTTTTTTCCCAAGCGTAATCACGGTATCGTCGGTAAAGATCAGTTGCGCTCGGGACTTATCCCCCGTTGCCACGCGATCCCCTTTATCCACCTCCATACCTACCGAAGCGGTGATCTTCTGCGCCCCGCGCCCCACAAACACCTCTCCATTGACCATACTGAAACGCCCGATCCCGTCGGCTGACACCGCCGTGACCAGCGCCGCAAGCAACAGCGCAAACTTAGCCATTTACCGATCCTCCTTAATGTATTGCTGCCGTTTTGAAGTTACGGCGTATTTTCGCTCTTTCCCGCTTTAAAGCTTTTTTACCCACAGCCCTTCCCCGATATTAACTTTACCAATAGCTTTATCAC
>JAITRJ010000027.1 GCA_031288475.1 Helicobacteraceae bacterium
GTCGCGCATTTCCTCGCAGTTGCCGTGATCGGACACGATCATATAGCTGTAATCTGCCTTATCCGCCGCGTCAATAATCTTGCCGATATTGCGATCGACCGCCTCGACCGCCTTCAGCGACCATGAAAAATCGTCTATATCGCCCCGCGCCAGCGTATTGACCAGATCGGATGGCGTGATACTGATTAGCGTCACGTCGTTATTCTTTAACCCCTATTTAAGGCAGCGGGCGACCAGATACTGCCCACTCGTTCCGCTGCGTTCCGATTTTTGCCTTCAAGCGAGCGCGGATCGTCCGCACTTATTCCCCGCCCCGCGATCGAGGCGATTACCATATCCCGCGTATGACTGGTAAAATCCAGCGCGGCGTTAAGCGGGACGTCTTTTAACAGCGAAAACGCCAAAGGGGGCGTCGGCGTTTGTGGAAAACGTCGCTGAATCGGACAATACCGCCCGCGCCGCGTCCGTTGGTAAAATCGCGCTCGGTTATATCCGCGCCGCATTTTCCCAATAACCGCCTGCTTTAGCTGTCAACGCTACAGCCCAAGCATAGCTGGTCAATCCGACGACCGCGAAAACGCCCAACGCGGCGAGCGCGGCAAGTGCCTTGTAAAAACTCTCTTCCCGTAACGTTCGACATATTTCGTCTCTCTTTCTGAGCGAAATATTACCGCAAAATTATATAAAGTTAATCGATATACTTAAGATAGATTTCACGACGATCACGGCTATTCGAAAAGACCGTTTACGCTTTCGTTATTGACGATTCGGCGCATAACTTCCGCGAACAAAGGCGCGACGGAAAGCACCGTGATTTTTTCGCTAGGTTTTCTAAGCGGGATCGTATTTGTAACGACAAGTTCGTCAAGCGGCCCGGTTTCCAGCTTTTCGTACGCCGGCCCTGAAAGCACCGCGTGCGAACAGCAGGACATAACGCTTGTCGCTCCTTTTTCTTTGAGTATCTTTGCCGCGCTTACGAGCGTTCCGGCGGTATCGACAATGTCGTCGATCATAATCACGTCCTTGCCGTTCACGTCGCCTATTATGTTCATCACCTCGCTGATATTCGCCCGCTCGCGCCGTTTATCCACGATCACTATATCCAGCCCAAGCCGTTTGGCAAAGCTCCGCGCCCGCGATACGCCGCCGACATCGGGAGAGGCGATGATGGGATTGGACATTTGTTTGCCGAGAATGTAATCCTCAAAGACGATCGAGCCATAGAGATTATCAACCGGAATGTCGAAAAACCCTTGTATCTGCCCCGCGTGCAGATCGAGCGTAACAAGGCGGTCGATTCCTGCCGTTTCCAGCAGATTCGCTACCAGTTTCGCCGTAATCGGCACTCTTGGCGCGGCTTTGCGATCCTGCCTCGCGTATCCAAAGTAAGGCATAACGGCGATAATGCTGCTGGCGCTGGAGCGTTTGAGCGCGTCTACCATCAGTAAAATCTCCATCAGGTTGTCGTTCGCGGGCGGGCAGGTGGGCTGGATAATAAAAATCTCTTGTCCGCGCACGCTTTCGCTGATCTGAATGCCGATTTCTCCGTCGCTGAAACGGCTACGCGTTACCTGTCCAAGCGGATAGTCCATATTGGCGCAGATCTCCGCAGCGAGCAACGGGTGAGCCGAGCCGGAAAACACCTTGAAGCTTTGCATAACAAAACACCTTTTTTAGGTAGAATTTAGGCCGCAGATTATATTATATTCGTTTTGCAAGGGGGCGCTATGGCGGAAATAGAGCTGAAAGAGACACATTTTCTCGTTTCGCAGACAGATGAAAAAGGGGTTATTACATTTGCGAATGAGGATTTTTCGGCAGTTTGCGGCTATTCGCTTGAAGAGCTGGTCGGTAAACCGCACAATATAGTCCGCCACCCGGATATGCCAAAGGCGGCGTTCAAGCAGCTATGGACGACGATCCAGAGCGGAAAAACATGGGCGGGTCTTGTAAAAAACCGCGCTAAAAACGGCGATTTTTACTGGGTTTACGCGACGATTATGGTGTCGATAAACCATGAAGGAAAAACCTCCTATCTCTCCGCCCGTAAACGGCCTACGCCTGAGGAAGTCTCGGAAGCCGAAGCCCTTTACCGCACGATGAAATAAGGAATCGCTATGAAACAGGTTATAAAAATGATCATATTATCGGTCATTCTGCTGCTGAACGTCTTTTTTTGTTTCGCGGTGGAGGCAAACAGCGCGGGCTTCTTCGCCCTTTTCGCCTTTATAGCGGGTATATTTTTGCTACTTAACTCGTCGCCCGCCGATCTGGAGATACCTCCCGCTGTCAATCAGTTAAAAGAGATGATCGAACGTAAGCGCAACAAAATGCCCGCCATGCCGCTCTCAGCGGATAACTTTACCCGCGCGCTTTATGATATCGCCGATCGCTATATGGAAAATACGCAGAGCTATATGCTTACTGCTGCGCAGGTGCTGCTTACCGCCGAACGGGCGCGAAGCGGAATGCTTGCGTACCGTTTGCGAACCGATCAGAACGATCCCGTCCTCTTCACTCTTTCGAAGAGCGTAAATAGGATGCTTGACGCCTTTGAGAACGGTTTGGTCGCGCAGCTCCTCGTCTCGTTTGAGGCGTTTAGCAAAGGGGAATTTGACAAAACGGCGGATACAAAAGAGGTTAAATACGAGACGTTAAAGCTGCTGGAGGGGGTAAACACGCTTGGCGCGGCGCTGAAGTCTCTCAACGAGGAAAACGCGGGGAAGGCGCAGGAGATCGAGGCGCACGCGGAAAAACTTACAAACGCGGTGGAGGTGCTGAGGATTGAAGCGATCGGCAGGGCTAAAGAGACGATCGCCTCTTTGACGCAAAAGATCAGACTCGCCAGCCAGAAGGAGAACGAGCTTTCGGAGAAACTTACGCGGCTGGGGCACGACGCCGATCAGACGCGGGAGGTGCTCAGCGTGATAGCCGACATAGCCGATCAAACCAATCTGCTGGCGCTTAACGCCGCGATCGAGGCGGCTCGTGCCGGCGATCAGGGCAGAGGTTTCGCGGTCGTGGCGGACGAGGTACGCAAACTTGCCGAGCGGACGCAAAAGAGTCTTACCGAAACGAACGCGTCCATAGGCGTGGTGGTGCAGTCGATCGGCGATTGCTCCGACACGATGAACGAAAACGCGAAAGATATAGAAAAGCTTGTCCGCGACGTGGAATTTGTCCAAAGCACGATCGACGACGTGGTCAAAACGCTTGACGATCTGCGATAGCGGGTTTCGGGGAGAGATGTTTTAGCGGATAAATGAAAGAGCGACATAACGAAGCTTGTCAAAGTGCCTTCGGGTTGCTCAGAGAATGACTAGTTGCGTTGGTTATCACCTTTATGTTGCTCCTGTTCCCTCCGATTACTAATTTTGTATTCGCGTCTTGCCGTACAACGCTTCTATTAATTACCCTGAATTAATACACTCCCTGCAATAACTCCACTGATCGGCTTTACAAAGACATTTTGTGTTAATTTATGCATAATCAGCGCTGCTTTTATATCAATGCGGTATTCAGAAGCAAGAGCAGAGTGAGTAAATGTATGGCGAATAGAAAACTTATCGTTCAGAGTTACCGTATGCTACGGAATGGATAAGGTAAAGTAGTTTTACCGCAATGTCAAGGACGCGACAAATTTACGATATATCTTTCGATTTACAATCTGCCTGAAGGCTTTAATAAGGAAAGAGCATCGTCGTCAATTAGTACATCGTTTTCCAGTATAATCGCCCGCCGTATATCTTCGTCGATCATATTTTATATATTAAGTTGTAGCTTAGCGCGCACCAGATCTCTCCGTAACGACAAGTCGGTATCTTTTTTATACTTGCGTACGACGCCGTTTCCAAAGAATTAGACGCAATCGGACTAAGGCTTTATGTAAATTCAAATAACCGCGAAGCCGCCGCGTTGTACAAAAAATGCGGATATGTCAATAAAGGCGCGGCGTTTTTTATGGAAAAAGAGTGGAGCTGACAAAGTATATTGGGCGATTTTTACCCCGCCTAATAGATCGCTGCGCTCCTGCGCTTCGTCGCGGACACATTCAAGCAAGCGGTCTTTGCCGCGTAAAACCCTTGTTCGGGCAGTCCAAAACGTCGTAAACAGTTGGAATGTTATACGACATTTGGGCTGAAAATTTATAAAATATTACGTAAGGGACTTATACAATGTTTTTGAAAATGTTATTATAAGGCAATGGTATAAACATTGTTCTTTAAAAAATTATTCGGAGGTTATTTGGAGATGATGAAAAATCCACAAGAAACAATCGGCAATTTAATCGACAGGCAGGGGGTAAGTTTTATAAGCTCCGTTGACGAAAATGGTTACCCCAATACAAAGGCAATGCTGGCTCCTGTTAAACGGGAGGGCATAAAAACATTTTATTGGCATACAAATGCTCCGTCAATGCGGATAAAACAATACAGAAACAATCCAAAGGCTTGTATATATTTTTATGACAAACGGTTTTTCCGTGGAGTCATGTTAAAAGGAACGAATGGAAGTATTGGATGATATAAAGATTAAAAAAGAACTTTGGAAAGACGAATTTACAAAATATTATACAGGTGGAATGGACGGTGTGGATTTTATAATAATAAAATTTACGGCAGAAACAGGAAGATATTATAGTAACTTTAGTTCAGAAGATTTCAAAATAGAATAATGTAGAATATAAAAACAGCCCAAACGTCATATACAGCTAAAACATTATGCGCAATGCCCCCTAAATTGGTTGGAAAACATGTTGACATAAAATTATAAATAAAGTATAAAAAAAAGAGGAATTACTGGATGGAATATTCTATACATTATATTGAAATTAAAAAATTATATGGTTTATCGGTTAATATAACAAAATCTCAGGATAGAAATTATGAAATAATAAAAAAACTTTTGGAAGGAATTTAATATAAAACTAAAATCTGCAAATCTGTCCGTAAAATCCGACGGGAATTTGGGAAAAATATGGAATGACATATAAATCTGGCGATGTATATAGATATTTCTGCGGGGTGCCTGTTGAAAATAATTATGTAAATACATTTTTTGAGGAAAATAAAATTATAAATGGAAATTATGCCATATTTCAGCATAAAGGAGCGATGTGTTATTTAAAGGATACAATAAACGAGATATATAAACAAACAATACCAAATGATAAAATGGTATTAAATCAAACTGAATATTTTCATTTTGAATTATACAATTATAAATTTAATATGAAAGCGCCTGTATTTTTTCCGATGTATAGGAATTCAATCTCCTCTTCGCCTAACGCCCGTCCGTCTGCGTCGTATATAAACTCAAACTCTAATCCCATCCCACGATTTAGCCGCGCCGTGATTTTCTCATGTCTTTCAATGCGGTGTCGCAGCGTTATGCAGTAGATTTTCATCACGTTTTAAGTTACGGGCGGCGAGGGAAGAGCAGCCATCGGCGCTTCCTTTATTGATTTGAAGAGAGCATTATCGCGTAAAAGATATTGTTGTTAAACGTCGTATCCGCATTTGTAATAAGAGATTGATGTTCTGCCAAATCTTCTCTTTTTAATCAGATCACAGTAGACGGTTGCGCACGGCGGTTTGTAGCCGCTTATGTGCTCCACGATCACGCCGTGCGCCACATCGGGCGGCAGGGCGGCGATCAGCGTTTCCGTCTGCGCTTCCGTGCCGAATGGAGCATCGGCGTAAAACCATGCTCTTTGCTTTGCTTTTCGCAACAGATCGATCACCTCCCGCGCCGTTTTAAAAGTATCGCCCCCGATCACTTCCGCGCCGCCAAATCCAAGCGATCTTATATTTTCCTCCAGCGTTTTAAGCGCGGCAGGATCGCGCTCAAGAAATATCACTTTTTCGCACCCTCTGCTCGCCGCTTCCAAACCCACCGATCCGCTTCCGGCAAACAATTCCACGAAGGGATGGGAAGCAACTTCGTCCAGAAGGGTATCAAAGATCGATCCTCGTACAATCGACTTTGTCGGGCGGGTAAACCCGCTCTCTGGTAACGCTATCTTTCGCCCTTTGAAGCGCCCCGCGATCACCCTCGTGAAGTTCATTTTTTTTTCAGCAGTCCCAGCAGTTCGTTGGAAAAGCGCTTCATCAGCCTCTCGATCTCCGCTTCAAGCTCAGCTTCCGGAGACTTCTCCAACAACCCTTTCGCCGCCGTTTTTATCTCCTGAAGCTTATCGAAACGCTCCAGAACGGCGTCTAGCTGCGATCCGGAAAAAGGCTTCACCAGGTGTTCGCCGATTATAAGCTGCGGTTTTTCGTTTCGTAGCTTTCTGTCGGTTATAATCAATTCGCAGGCGTTCGCCGTAGCGATCCTGTCCCTCAAAAACCACTCCAGAGCGCGGCGCAGAAGCGCCGATTCGCACACAACCGAGACTGAAATCGCCACTTTTACCCCAAAATATGAAAATTTTTGCCAAATGCTAGCCACTTACATATTAAAATAAGTTTTTTGCTGACGATTTAGTTGTGAAATCAAGAGGTTCTAAAGAGAGGAGAGTCATGAGAATCGCTAATTTGAACACTCAGGGCATATTCAAAGCCGATGTCAGCGCCGCTCAAACGGCACAAAAGGTGCTTGAAAGAAACGAAGTGGAGCAAAAAGTTAAAGACGCTCCATCGCAGGAAGAAGCGCGCGCGCCTACCACAGTGGAGGAGCTGAACCTTATTTCCGAAAGTCTCAACGAGATGGCGCTGGTCATGCGTACGCGTCTGCGGTTTGGGTACAGCGAAGACATCGGCTCACTTTACTTGACGGTACTTGATGGCGAGAACGGAGAGGTAATCCGACAGATTCCGAGCGAGGCGGCGATAAAATTCGCGGCAAGGATGCGCGAGCTGGCTGGAATGCTGTTGGACGAGAAGGTATAATTTATATTCAGTAAGGAGAAGATTTATGGCAGTAGGGACAGTAAATATGCTTGGCGTCAGCTTGGGCGGGGAGAGCGTGCTGAACGCAGACCTGATCGACCAGCTCAAGCAGGCGGATAAGAGCGTAATGATTAAGCCGCTGGAGGATCAGCTTGCAAAACTCTATAAAAAACAAGAAGATCAAACTAAGTTAACGGAGTATCTCAGCACTTTTTTTGATATTGTAGAAGGATTTTCGGAGGATCTCACCTATATGAAGCGCAATGTCGCTGTCAGCGGCGACGCGGTGGGCATTACGGCGAATGACGGCGTGGACGTTCAGAGTTTTTCGATCAAAGTAACGCAACTTGCTCAGAATTCGGTGGTGCAATCACAAAAGTATGAAAACCAGAACTCTATATTCAGCGAAACGAGCGGCAGGCTGGAGATTAAACAAGGTTCTTCGACGCTCTCAATTGATGTTCACGCGGGTATGACGTTATCGGAATTGCGCGATGAAATAAACAACAGATCGGATGGCAAAATTACGGCAACCATTCTGAATACGGGGGGCGAGAGCCCGTACTCGTTGGTTATCAGAGCCAACAGCGACGGAACGGAGAATGCGCTGGAATTCAGGCAGTTTGACAGCGGCGGCAACGAGATTGTTACCGATTCGAACGATGGAGGCTACAGCGCGGACGCGGTTTTGATCAATTTGGAAACCGTACAGGATGCGCAAAACGCCAAGTTTTTATACAACAATATAGAAATTGAGCGCTCGTCGAACAGCGTCAGCGACCTGATCTCAGGCGTAACGATCGATCTTAAAAAAACGGCGCAGGATGCGGAGTCGCCCATTCAGGTTTCGATTGGTCGTGATTTAAGCGTTTTAAGCGGCAGCCTGCAGAAACTCACTGACGCTTACAACACGCTTATCGGATTCTTAAACGAAATTACGAAATATAATTCCGAGACGGGCGCGTCCGGCAGTTTTCTGGGAGACAGCCGCATAAACGCGATCAAAAACGAGATAAACAAAATATTTTTCGGCAAGAACGAGGATCAAAACTCCATCGCAGACATTAACCGCCCATTAAAAAATGCAAAAGGCGAAGTGACAAATGTGCTTTACGCGTTCAATCTGAGTGAAAACGGAACGTTAAGTTTCGATCAGAGCGTCTTTGATTACACAGCCGGGCTGAATCCAGATATGATCGAGCGGCTCTTCAGGGGCTACTCGGATGTTACGCCATCTTTTACCGTCGGTTCGCAGATGACAACGTTGAGCGGCGAGATTAGCGATTTGACAATCAACGGCGTGTCGATCGAAAATGTAACATTTGACGCAGGCAAATCAGTTTCCGACAATCTCATTTCAGTGTTAAATGCTATCAATAATATAAGCGTTCAAACGGGCGTATCCGCCAAACTTGGGGGCGGAGGCACAAGCCTGATTCTCACCGGCATAACGGGCGGGGAGTTCACGGTCGGCGGCGGCGATGCTTCGGCAGTAGGTTTAAAAGCGGGGAGCTATAAGGGTACAGAAAGCACGAGAGACGGGCTTTTTGTCAATCTGGACGCTCTGGGAGAGAAGCTGAACGGCATTTTGAGCGAATCGACGATGAAGCTTGTCAAAGACGAGCTTAACACAAAAGAAAAAAACCTAACCGAAGGTTTGCAGAAGGTACTAGACCGTCTCAACGCGAAATATGAGCTTATGACGACGCAGTTTGCGTCGTATAACGCGATCATCAGTCGCTACCAAAGCTCCTTCAACAGCGTTCAGATGCTTATCGATCAAGCGGCGGCGAAACAGAGTTGATGGCGGCGGCAAGCGGTTACACCCAGTACACGCAGAATACGACGATGGTGCAGTCGCCGTACAAGCTTGTTCAGATGTTGTTTGAAGGGATTTTGAAGTTTGTCTCTCAGGCGAAAAAGTATATGAGCGACGGGGACATAGAGAAGCAGGTTTATTGGATAAACCGCGCGATTGACATATTTACCGAGCTGATGGCATCGCTTGATTTCTCAAAAGGCAACGAGGAGATGTCTAGTTATCTGCACGGGCTTTATACTTATCAGATTAAGTTGCTGACGGAGGCGAATATTGAGTGCGATCCTCAGAGGCTTGACACGGTACTTAAAGTCGCGCAGGGGCTTTTGGATGCATGGAACGAAGAGACGGGGTTGGGCAGTGAGTCGTAACGCGGCGTGGATCAGGGCGCTTAAAATAGCAGTTGTAAATGGTGACGTAGACGCAATCGCGGCTTTGTACGGCGATATGCCCACGATATTTGAAAGCAGAGACGAGGCGGCGGAAACCGCCGCGCTGATCAGCGCGGCGGTTTCCTTTTTGCGGCATAAAAGAGAGGAGCTGCAAACGGAGATTGAACAGATTAAAAGGGCGATTTCCTATCAGAAAAATCAGCTTGGCTCACAGGTAAAAGAGCGCTTTACTATTGCGCAGGGATAGAGAGCGCCCAGAAGAATAGAATCGTGTAAATAAGCACGCCCCCGTAACGGAGCGCGGGAGTTATGGGAAAGTCGGGTACACCTAGTGTCTGTGTAACGTTAAATTCGCGGTTTTCTTGGATTATGTGCTTTATCAGCTTGAATTTAAGCGATATATCGGCGGCTTTAAGCGCCAAGATTCCTCCCAACACAAAAGCCGAACCGATACCATGCACCAGAAAATACATAACAAAGAGGAAGGATGAGGACAGCAGCCAGAATCCCAGCGGGTGGTTCATTTTGAGAAGATAGAGATTATTCACTAGATCGTTGAATGTTTTCCCCTTTTGCAGATTAGTTTCCGCTACTTCAATTAGAAAAAGCAGGAGTACATCCAGCATATGCTCGTTCATTTCATAATTATGCCAAACCATTGATGCCAAGGCCAGGGAATAGGAAGACGTTTCTATATTATATAAACTGCGGCCACTTGGTCATCAGCCTTTTCAGGTTTATGTCTTTGCCGTCTAGGGTAAATATTCCGTTACCATGCGCGTGAAATGTGCGCCGATCAGTTATCTTTTCATTTTCCCATGCCCTCAAACCCTCCAGCACGAACATTCCATAGCGGTTGGCTAGCGACACGTCAAGCACCGTACATTCCACGTTGTACAACGCATCCGCGATCAGAGGCGGTTTCACGCATTCCGCTTCTGTTGTGGTAAGGTTCAATTCGGCGAATTTATCCATTTCTTTGCCGGAGCAGTTGCCGATGGAAACCACCGTTTCAATTATTTCCGCGTTTGGGATTGCGAGTACGCACTCTCTTGTTTTTCTCAGGGTATTAAACGAGTAGTCGCCATCGCTCAACACAACCGCTATGATCGGCGTAAAGTCGATCAGTGTGTGCCAGCTTAGCGTCATCGCATTTGATTTTTCGCCCTGCTTAGTGGTAAGCAACAATACCGGTCCCGGTTCAAAGAGTTCAAAGGCTTTTTTTAACGGATAATCGATCAACACCGATCCTTTTCGCGTTCAAACGGGAGAGAAGCGCCTCCCGCCAAAGGGTCGGGGAGGCGCATTTTATCAGTAGATATCCTGTCCTACGTTCATTTCCGGAGTATAGCGAACGACAAGGTTTCTGCCAGATTCTTTGGCTTTATAAAGCGCTACGTCGGCGCACTTGATCGCCCGCCACATTCCGCTTGCGTCCGACGGATAGAGCGCTACGCCTACGCTCACTGTCTTGTGAAGCTGCGCTCCGGGGATATTGAACACATTTGCGGCGAAAGTTTCGCGGATCTTTTCCGCCACTCTCATCGCTCCTTCTTCCGTAGCGTTCACCAACAGCACCAAGAATTCTTCGCCGCCGTTTCGCACCGCTACATCCGCTTCGCGGATCGACCCCATGATCGTATCGGCAATTCCTTTAATCACCACGTCTCCAATGTCGTGCCCGTAAGTGTCATTGACCATTTTGAAGAAGTCAAGATCGAGCGAAAGCACGCCGTAATTGACTTTCGACCGTGTAGCCTCTTTGCTCACGCGGTCAATGTACTCGTCTAAGAACTTGCGGTTATACAAGCCGGTCAGCGCGTCACGCAGACTCGTATCTTGCAGGACGGACATCAGATAATGCGTTTCAAGCACTGGGCGGGCTGCTTCAAGGTAATTAGTAAGCGTAGCAAATTCGCCTTTTACCTTATCAAGCGCTACGCTGTCTTTCCCCACAACCTGAATCAGCAGTGTAACTTCCGCGGTCATACGGTACGGCAGGCACATATACGCGAATTTGTTGTCAATACCATCGTAGTGTTTGCATAAGTGGAGGGTGTCGTCCGAGAACACTACGCTGCCGGTGCGCAAAGCACGGCACTCTTCGGTAAGCACCGTATCGCTGGTGGGGTTCCAATACCACTGTGCCCTCGTGCTTCGCAGCAATGTAATTTTGTTACTTTCCAAAAGAACTTCAAACAGCGCGAAGTCGCAATGCCCGATATGTTCTCTCACGACAGTGGCGATGTGATCGTACACCTCTTTCTTGTCGCGGTCGACTTCAATTGTCTTCTTGAATTTGTATATGGCGACAAGATCGTCAACTATGTCGCTGGTGCGTATAAGCGGATTGCGCGATTCCGAATGAGTCCCGCCGCCCAGCAGAATCGAGACTCTTTTGTCAATATGATTTACCGTTTCATTCAGCAGTTCGTAGAGGTCATTGAGTAATCTGGCAAGAGTACCGCCTTCGTCGGTAAGCTTCGTGGTGATACGCGGCGAGAAGTCTCCGTCATGACCTTTTTTGACAGCTTCGGAGAGATCTTCAAAGAGATTAAGATAGCGGTTGATACCTCGATTCGTCGCCAGACTGATAAGAGCCAGCACGATCAGCGCTATGACAGAGATCTGTACAATCGTCGTAATGCCGCTGTAGCGCACGTCGGTGATGTCAAATATCATACTGACAGCGCCCAGCACATCGTCGGTGTCGGATTCGTGACAGGTGACGCATTCCGCCGTAGAGGTATATGGAATCGTTACTCTCAGCTTGACTGCGTTGCTGTCCTCTTCAATCCGAGTTTGCATTGCTCCGCCTTCAAGCACGGCGGCGTCGATCGTATCCTTCGCCTTTTCACCCATCATTCCGGCTCCGAACTGATTGATTACGCTGTTGGCGCGGACGACCCAGAGATTCTCAATGTTTTTGGATCGCTGAATCTTCTCCATAAAATAGGCGCGCTGAGGCATAATCCCGTTGACCATATGTACGGTCAGTCCATCTCGAACCAGCTCGGAAACAACGATTGCCTTCTCTTTTGCGCTGGCAAGTCCGTACTCACGGAAAGTGACAGCGACAATGGCGACAATGGCGATCGTCAAGCTGATAAGGGTGAGCGCGAGGAACGTGGTAATCTTCTGCTTCATATTCATAGGGCTTTTCCTTCATACGAACGTTGCGCGCATTCTAACACAAATTTATTTTAAAAGTTGTCGTTTTGCGCGGTTATTTTGGAAAATCAAAATAGACTTCACTTCCCGACAATTTTTCTATTGCGGTGAAGGAGTCAAGGGCAAAACGGACGCCGTAAACAGAGCAGGTACGCATACGAAGCGGAAAGTTACCGGTAAGCAGTTCACATGCTTCCGTGATGGCTGGGTTATGTCCGACGAAAAAAACTGTGGAGTACTGATCGTCAATTTTTTGAACAATTGGCAGGTAATTGTCGGCATTGTAGATCGAATCCTCGATCATTAGCCGATCCGCAAGTTTGAGGGTTTGCGCGAAAATCTCCGCCGTTTCCCTTGCTCTCAGCGCCGCGCTAGTGATGATTCGATCTGGCAGAAACTCTTTCGGCAGCCTGATTGCGGCGCGTTTCGCATCCTCCCGCCCTCTCTCCGCAAGCGTGCGTTTAAAGTCGCTTACGAACTCCGGTCTGTCGCTTTTAGCGTGGCGTATAAATAGTATTGTTTTCATATCGCTATTCTCCTGAGGCGCAAAAGCGCGCTCGCGTCTGGCGCTCTTCCCATAAACGCCGCAAAGTTTTCCAGCGCTTTTCTCTTCGCGCCGGCGCTCAGAACCTCCCTTTTGAACCTCTCTGCTGTTTCGCAGTCAAAGATGTTCTTTTTCGTGAACTCAAAAAACGCGTCGGCGCTTAACGCCTCTGCCCATTTGTAACCATAGTAACCCGCGGCGTATCCGCCGCCGAAGATATGACTGAACCCGTTTTGAAATTTGTTGTAAGAAGGCGGTCGCGTAAGGCTGGTCTCGTCGCGCGCCGCGTCCAGCACCGCCTGAACTCCGTCGGCGTCAAACGCCCCCTCGTACACATTCAGATCGAAAAGCGCGAATAGACATTGTCGCAGCATTGATATAGCGGACTGAAAGTTTTTAGCGTCGTCCAGTTTTTTTTCCAGAGCTTCGGGTAGCGCCTCGCCTGTCTTATACCGTTTGGCAAAGAGTCGCAGTGCCGACGGTTCGTAAGCGAAGTTTTCCAGCCACTGGCTCGGAAACTCTACCGCGTCCATTTCCACGCTGTTTATACCGCTCGCGTCCCGCTCATCCGCTTCACTGAAAAGGTGATGTATCGCGTGACCCATCTCGTGGAAAAGCGTCGCGATGTCCTCATGCCGCAGAAGAGAAGGGAGATTTTTTGCGGGTGCCGGGAAGTTGCAGGCGATATAGGCGCTGGGCGGCAGGATGTTACCTTTGGCGTTTACCATGCGGGTTTGAATGGAATCCATCCACGCGCCGCCTCTTTTCTCTTTTCTTTCGTAGAGATCGGCGTAGAGACGCGCGAAAGTTTTGCCGTTTTTTCGCAGATCAAACGCTTCTACGCTCTGATCCCACGTCTTTGCCTTCGTCGGCACAAACTCAACGCCAAACATTTTGCAGAGCAGATCAAACAGCCCCAGCATCACGTTTTTTGTCTCGAAGTATGGCTTGTAAAGCTCGTCGTCTACATCAAAGAGTTTGCGTTCCAGCCGCTTGCTCCAGAAGTCAAGATCGTAGCTCTCCAATCTGCCTTCAAATCCGTTCTCTTTGGCGAAGTTTTGAAGCGTCCGAAGTTCCTCTTCCCCCTGTTTTCTGCCCTTTGCAATTAGATCGGTTACGAACTTTTTCGCCGTTTCCGCGCTGCCTGCCATCTTGGTTTTCACGGAATACTCGGCGTAACTGGCGAATCCCAACAAAGTTGCTTTTTCGTGTTTAAGCGCCAGCATTTCGGTGATGATCGCCTCGTTTTGCGGCGCGCGCGTCACGTAGGCTCTGTAAAACTCCTCTCTGATCGCGCGGTTGTGACAGTAGGTCATAATAGTATGATAGCTGTGCGGCAGCAGAGAAAAGCGCCAGCGGTTTTTACCGCTCTTAAACGCGCTTAGATCGCTTTGAGGAATACCGCTTACGTCTTTCGGATCGGTAATCTCTTTTTCAAAGCTTTTCGTTGCTTCCAGCAGATTCTGACCAAAATCATTGCCAAGCTCGCTTAAGCGGACGTTGATCTCTCTGACGCGCTTCTTCGTTTTCGTGTCGCTTTTGGCGCCTTCCATTTCAAAATCAACGATCAGATCGTTTAAAACCTTAATCTGTTCGTCGGTTAAGCTGCCATCCGTACGCAAAATGGCGTTGTACGCCTTATAGACGCGTTGATTCTGCGACAGGCGGGTGTGGTACTTGCTGATCATTGGCAGCATACAGATGTACGCCTTTTGCGTTTCAGGGCTGTTTTTTGTCTCCTGCAGAATGGTGATGGGAGAGAAAAAGACGCAAAGATTCTCCTCAAGCTCCTGTAGCGGTCGAACAAACGAAAGATAGGTGGGGTTCTTTTGCGAGGCAAGCCTCTTTATCTTTTCGCTGTTTTCCCGCAAAAGTTGTTTAAACCGCTCTGGTTTTCCCGCCAGATCGTCCGCGTTGAATTCTTCAAACACTCTTATTCCTTCAGTATTTATATTTGTTACGGCGGTTAGGGGATTGCGAGCCGGCATTAAGCCGTTGTCCCTTTAGCCGCCCTTTCTGATGCCGCGTTCTTTTCGCGAGCTTAAAACGACGGATTGCTCTGTACGCCGCCGCTTGGGTTTTTCGAATAATACGACGGCTTCGCTTGTGCGCTCCCGTTACGGGAGCGGCGCGAATTTCAATTTGGTATGAATAAGGGGGCGGCTAAACTTTTTTTGTTAAAGTTACCAGCAAAATTACCTTCAAGGAATGTGAATGCACGGCGCTATGCATCAAATGCAGAGTGTGGATTTCTCTATTTGGGGAACGGCGGCGTTTGGGCTTTTAACTTCGTTTGGGCACTGTATTGGGATGTGTTCGGGCATTGTCGTTGCGTACAGCGCGGCGAAGCTGGACGGGAAGAGCAGGGGAGGGCAGCTTCTGGCGCACCTTCTGTACTCCTTTGGACGAATTTCCACATACGCGGCTTTGGGCTTGATTGCCGGCGTGCTGGGCGCGGCCATTTCCGTGTCGGCGGAGGTCAAAGCGATCGTAATGATAACGCTTGGGCTGGTGATGATTCTGATGGGCGTTTCACTATTGGGAGGGATAAAATTTCTGTCGTTTCTGGAGAACGGTAGAATTGTTCAAAGCGGTTGGTACAAACGTACCTTTGGGGCGCTGATCGGATCAAAAAGCTTTTTGAGCGTTTATGGCATAGGGGTGTTAAACGGACTTGTCCCATGCGGGGCGGTTTACGCGGCGATAGCAATGGCGATCACAGCCGGAAGCGCGACCGGAAGCGCGGCGGCGATGGCGCTTTTTGGCGCGGCGACCGCTCCGAGCCTGTTTCTGGCAGGCGCGTTTACATCGGCGCTGGCGATAACAAAATTTCGCGGTGCGGCGGTTAAACTTGCCGCGCTGGTGGTGATCACGCTTGGCGCCTTAACATTGCTACGATTTATAGCAGCGCTGGTTTCGTAAAAGGCGATCCTGTGAGATACCAACAGACCCAGCGTTGTTATACAGTTGTTTGATTACGGCGGCGGGGAAGTGATAGATATCACGATAGACGATTCGCTTTTGTCGGACAAAGACGCTATGCAGATTTTGTTGATATCCGCGGCGAACGACGCTTTCAAGATGCTGGAAGAGGAT
>JAITRJ010000033.1 GCA_031288475.1 Helicobacteraceae bacterium
GGCGGTGAGTTAGGGATCGCTGCCAGATCGACTAATGCAAAGGAGCGCCGTATGATGACGAAACGCCATGCCTTCTTCCGCCATTACGAAGCAATGCATCGCAAAGGTGGATAGAAGGGACTCCGTTCGCCCGGAAAAGTCCATATTAATGGATACAACCCGTTACGTGGCTGACAATGATGGCGGGAAGAAGCCTGAACGCGCATAACACGCGTCGCGTTGGCGAAAGGCGTGGCTATTTAAGCCAGTTTTGAAGAGTTTCGATGGAATCAAGCGCGGTAAGATCACACATAACGGGCGTGATCGAAACGTATCCGCTCGTTACGGCTTCGTAATCGCCGTTTTCCGTAGGGATAAAGTCAAACGGAAGCGATCCGAGCCAGAAATACTCCTCTCCGCGCGGATTTACGCGCCGCGAGGCTTCGTTGTTATAAACGCGGCGGCTTCCTACGGCGATTTTCCACCCTTTGCACCGATCGGGACGAATATGCGGAACGTTGATATTCAGCAATTGGCGCGGCGGAAGCGGAAAGCCGCCTTCAAAAATCTTTTGCGCGATCTCACGGGCGGTTTTCGCGGCGAGATCGTAATCGTAGCTGTAGCCGCCGTTGTTGTCTTTCGTCATAAACTGGCTGATTGCGACGGCGTTTATGCCTTTAAGAGCCGCCTCCATCGCGCCCGCGACGGTGCCAGAGTAGGTCGCGTCCTCGCCCAGATTCGCGCCGCGGTTGATACCGCTTACGACCAGATCGGGCGGGTAATCGGCAAAGAGCGAGTGCAGAGCCAGATAGACGCAGTCCGAAGGCGTTCCGTCGTCAAGCTTGTAAAAATCGTCGCCTATGCCGATAAATTTCAGCGGACGGGTAAGCGTCAGGCTGTGACCGCACGAGGATTTTTCCGTCGAGGGCGCGACGATCGTCAAATGCCCCAAAGGTTTGAGCGCCTCGATCAGCGCCTTTAATCCATCCGCCTCGTAGCCGTCGTCGTTGGTGATCAGTATATTTTTCAAACGCTCCTCCGAAAACGGCGATCATAGCTTAAAAAAGTTAAGCGCCGTTTGATAAGATCGCCCGTACTTTTCAGGAGGCGTTTTTGCTGTATCGCAAGGAAATCGACGGGCTGAGAGCCGTCGCCGTTGCGTCGGTCGTTTTATTTCACGCAGGTTTTTCGTGGATTAAGGGCGGCTATATAGGCGTGGATATTTTCTTTGTGATAAGCGGATATCTGATTACAACGATTATAGTAAAAGAGCTTGACGAAAAAACCTTTACAATCGCAGGCTTTTATGAACGCAGAGTCAGACGCATTCTGCCCGCGCTGTTTTTTATGCTGTTATGCGCCGCTTTGATCGCTTATTATCTGCTTCTGCCCGATCAGTTAGAGCGTTTGTGCAAAAGCGCGATTAGCTCGCTGTTGTCTGTATCTAACTATTTTTTCCGGATACACGCTGGATATTTCGCGCCGCAATCCGATCAAGAGCCGCTTCTGCATACGTGGAGTCTGGCGGTTGAGGAGCAGTATTATTTTCTGTTTCCGCTGTTGGCGGTTTTAGTCTGGAAATTATGCGCCAGTTTTAAAAAAGGGGCTTTATACCGCGCGAGATACTCTTTGTTTATCGCGTTAATCATAACTGGTATCACGCTGAGTTTAGCCTATTCGGAAGTATGGATACGGCTGAGCGGAGACCACAGACTGTTTTATGATACGATCGGTCGCGTCTGGGAGCTTCTTTCGGGTTCGCTGTGCGCGATATATTTATTACGCCGTGCTCAAAATAAACCCTCTCGTTTAATATCGGAAATATGCTCCTTTTTAGGCTTTACGCTGATAATCGGATCGTTCTTGACGATCGGCGAGTCGCCGTTTCCGAGCCGCTTCGCGGTATTTGCCGCGATCGGCGCGGTTTTGACTATCCTGTTCGCTTCGCCCGACACCGCGATCGGTCGGACGCTTGGCTCTAAAGCGTTTGTAGGCGTGGGATTGATCAGTTACAGCCTCTACTTATGGCATTGGACTGTATTCGCGTTTGCGCGCGTTTACGGCGTTCGATCCGCCGCCGCTTTTTTGCCGTTAATCGCGTTATCTCTCGCAATCGCCTATCTCTCTTGGCGCTATGTTGAAAAACCTTTCAGGAACCGCGCTTTTTTAACCCGCAGGCAGGTTTTCGCCTTTTCATTCTGCGCGGCGTCCGTATTTATCGGAATAGGAGGGGGGGGTACTCACGAAAGGAGCGCCGTGGCGCTTTAATGAAGGCGAAACGGATCTATTGACAAGTGCCGCCGCAAGGACGAATTATGTTATCAGCCGGTACCACAGGCTGTATAACCGAATAGGATTCAGCGATAACAATCAAACAAAAGTTTTACTTATAGGCGATAGTTTTTCGCAGGATTTCTACAATATTATTTTAGAGGCGGGTTTTTTTAATAACGCCGCGTTTCGCACGAGTTATGTCGGGGTGGCCTGCCAGATATACAGAGGCGAGGAAGATCCGTTTGGTTTTATCGAAAAAGCCAATAGACCTCTGTGCGAAAACTTGGTATATAATGATCGGTTTATATCTATGCAGGATATGCTTGCGGCGGAGGCGGACATCGTTATTTTCGCAGCAAACTGGCAGAAGTGGTCCGCCGAGCGTTTAAGACAGACGATTGACAATATGCCTACCGCTCAAACGGCAAGAATTATCGTAATCGGGCGCAAAGATTTCGGCGCAATCGCTATAAAAGAATATTTAAATATTCCAATTGAGCGGCGATCCGCCCTGCGTAACGAGGTTTCGCCCGATCATCTGGAGACTAACGCGATAATGCGCAGGGAGTTTGAGAATCAAACCGCGATCGAGTTTGTCGATCTGCATGAAATTATCTGCGGCGAAGCGTCGCCGACGTGTCCGGTCTTTACCCCAGAAGGGCTGTTGATCTCGTACGACGGCGCGCATTTAACCGAAGCGGGCGCGAAACACATAGGCTCCCTCTTCCCCTCTCCCCTCCTCAAACTCCCTCCTCCGCAAACCTAATCCTGCTCCCCCCCCCCCCCTCCCTCCCCCGTCACGCCCTAAAGCCTGCTTGTTGGAAA
>JAITRJ010000001.1 GCA_031288475.1 Helicobacteraceae bacterium
CTCTTTGAAATCCTGCTGCAAAAGTTGGGCATTCCTTCCGTGCCAACCCGGAAGAGACTTGACCACAAGGCGCACTGGATTCTGCTGGAAGCCATCCAGTCCGCGCCGGAAAATCGCCCAAAATTGATGAAGGAATTTCTCAAGAAGTGGTACGCTTCCATGCGCGGCTGCGCCTGGTACGGCCTGCACACCAAGCGCCCGGATCGCTTCCGGGGCTACTGGTGCTTCGAGGCGGGACTCGTGACCTATCTCTGGCAAATCGACGACAGCAGCTACCGCAACCTGCCGTTCTACCCCAAAGACCTCGTGGATTGGGCCAGACGCGACGGCATGGAGTTCATTCCCTGGGGGTAATTGGTGGCTATCCTTCTCCCATACGGCGCTTGCGGCGCACAACCCGCTGATGCCAAGACTGGGGCAGTCACCTTGCCGAAAACCAACGGCAAGTCTGGCGTTGTCAAAGGTTGCCGCGTCGCCCTGTTTCGCTATCCCGAAGATGTGGCGGTCGATCCGAAGGATGATAAAAAACAGGATAAGAAGGAAGAGCCTTCGTCCAAACCTGCCGACAAGACTGTCGACAAAAAAAGCCATAAATCAAAAATTGGGAAGCCTAAATGAGCACAGCCGAACTTTATCTCACGCAAGAGGAAATCGAGGAATTCATCGCGAATACACGTTGGTATTATCGTGAGCACGAGATGTACTCCTATGGCTATGAAGGCGCGCTATATGGCGTATGTCCCTTCATTACCTTCTACCTCTACCACGGGAAAGAGGATTTCCTGCCGCTCTGCCACGAGGCGATCGAACTGCACCAGGAGTTGCAGACGCTGATCGACGCGCCCTACCAGTTGGTTTACAACGACAAGACAGGAAACTGGGTCAAGGCCACGCCGGAAAAGCTGGGCCGTGATCTGCTGCGGGAACACGCCCAACTGGACGCCAAGGCGGGCAAGGATTTTATTGTGGCGGCGACCGATCAGGAAAGTCGCGGCGATTCCGCCTGCTGGGCGATTTCCGCATGGATTACGCGCTATCGCTGGAGGTACAGCACGATCAAGATCACTTTTCGCGACAGGTGGTATCGCCAGAACAAGAGTGTCTGGCATCGTTTCGTCGAGAAATGGCTGAACCGCCTGCAACCGGAACAGTGTTACAGTGGCTACGAAATCGGCACGACCACGACGGGACCCATGGGCGCTTATGAAAGCGACGTGATGGAGCGTATCTGCGCCGATTATTTCTACGGACTGGACATCGACCATCCGCAAAAGATGGGCTACCATCGGCATGACAATGAAGATGGGCGTATCGATTATGCCGCACTTGGCGCGGGCCTGCGTACCCCCACCTGGAGCTTCCTCCTTTCCCCGCTCTGGCGCGGCAAACTGGGCAAAAGCATTGGGGAAGTCAAAGCCGCGTTGCGCCACCCGGACATCCTTGTTACCGAGATTCCCTATCCGCGCGGTCAGCACAATCCGCATGGCGAACCCGCCCTGTGGATTCAGTTGGGCAAATTGAACCTCTACCCCGTTGACGAAGGCGTGCCGGAACTGCCGACGCTTGCCAACCGGCTGATCCGCCCGATTCGCTGCAATCTGCTGCAACTGTATACCCTCGATCCATGGGCGGACGACCCGAACCCGCGTTTTGACGAAGAGAACAGTCCCCGCTGGATGGCGCGTTTCGACGAGGACAGCGACTGGCCGAACAAGGAATCGCGCCAGAAGCCGCCGCCACCGAAAGAGGCGGAATTGCCCGTTTCCCTGCAATGCGAAGCGGGCCGCCCCTGCCCGCGCTCCGGCTACTGGTGGACGCCCGCCCGCCCGAAGTCGCGGCAAAAGTTCAACCAGGGCGAAATCCTGCCGGAAGTCGAATCCGTCACGCACGGAACGATTTTCTGGCACTGGGATGCAAATCAGGGCTGACGACCCGAAAGTGGGCGGCGCGGAAACTGACCACGGGGCGATACGTCACGCGCGACTACGACTACACCCGTCCGAAGAGCGAACTCCAGACGGCGCACACCGACCCGCGCCCCACAGCGAACAATGAGGGCGAGATCCACGACTGGCACCTGGCGGCACTACGCGCAGCCGAAGGCGGGCCGAATCAGGCCGGAAGAAGAAGGCGTCCATCTGGCGCGCCTGCGCATGGAAAGCCTGAGAAGTCCGGGAAACCGGGCGCATGGCTACAGATTCAAATTATTCAACAGCCATTTCTAGTGGATTTTTTAATTTATAAATCCTGTAAAAAGGATACAGCCCATCAGCACGATACCCATCTTCAAAATTATAAATTTCAGCCATGATTTCTATGCGGTTAGTTAAACATTTTGAACGGAATTATAATACTTTTTTGGCGTTACGCCTTCGTATTTTTTGAAACACCTTATAAAATGGCTCTGATCGTAAAATCCGCTCTCAATGGCGATTCGCGACATCCCGCAATCGCTATTTAGCGTTTTGGAGCGTTTCACGCGCGTTTGAATAAGATATTGATGGATAGATATTCCAAACGCCTGTTTGAATAGGCGCAAAGCATAATAGGGGCTGTAGCCGATCTTTTCTGCGATGTTTTTAATCGTCAGACGATCGCTGTAATGTTCGTCGATATAAGCTGGCAAATCGCTCAGCGCTTCGCGTTTTTTATGTCGATTGTTTTCGCGCGACGCAAGGATTATATCGCCGATAGTTTTTGGATCAAAGTCTGTTTTAGCCAGATCGTTTAATATTGCCTCAATATTTATATCTGTATCGCCGCCGATCGACAGGATCGTATAGCTCGCTTTCGCCTTAGATTCGCAGGAGTGCGCCGCGAACGGCTCAATAATAAACATCTCTCCTTCGGAATATTTCGACGTTTGCCCGTCAATCGTTATATATTTTTCGCCCGAATTAACCTTCCCCACGCACAGTCGCTTATGAATATGCGCGGGAAAGTTACGCGCGCAGCCGCAAACTTCAAGCAGTTCGTATTCGTTTTTTTTAACGATCTTATAAATCACGCTGTCTTTCCGATGGCGCAAATATAGCGATCATAACCAGTCCGCTATTGAAGGCTTTCACGCTGTGAGGCGTATCGGGCGGAATTAAAGAGATTGCGCCCGTTTTGTATTCGGCGCTTAACTCTCCGATGCGCGCCTCTCCCTCGCCGTAAATAACCTCGTGCAATTCCGCCTCCTTGCCGTGCATATGGTTTCCTATCGCGCTGTTGGGCTCTATTTTAACCAACATCGCGTTTAAGCCCTTGCCGCTCTCGTCGCAACCGATCAGGCTCTTGGTATAAACTCCGTCGAACTTTGGGTGCGCAGTCCACGCCGCAGCGCTTGCGTCTCTTATTTTATCGCCGCCAATATAGACACTTGCCGCCTCGAACGCCGTCATATAGACTCCTTTTTACTATTCATGCCGTTATGATAGCGGTGGTTTTGGCTTTGGTATTGGACAAAGTTGCGGTTTTGGCAGACGCAGCTTTACCACTCGCAAGCGCGATCGAGAGCAAACGCATCGTAAATCCGCCGCGATCAAAACGTAAAAGCTATTTTATCGGCATAAAAAATATGTCCCATCTGTGTTCCAGCAATACATCGTATCCATTATCAAGCATAAATGCTTTCAATTCATCGCCCTGACCTATAACCTCTTCGTTGTTTTCCGCCGCCATAAGCCCAAACGTGTATTTAGTAAAATCGATTGATTTTAATATACTCATCTCCGCGCCCTCAACGTCTATAGATAAAAAATCGATATGGGTAACGTCGGGATAATTTTTCATCAGATCATCAAACGTCATCGTTTTAACTTTGATGCGTTCGCACGATTTTATATTTTTTTTACGAACGCTAGGCAACCGAGCTTCCAATCCGCTGAACATTTCCGTGTAGTTGGTTCCGCCCCCTCCCACTTTAATAAAATCGACATTATCCTCCGTTTGATCGGATATAGCGACGTTATAGCAGTCGCATTTTCGATTTTGCCTCAGCCGCTCGAAAATATCCGGCAACGGCTCTACGCAAGCCCCTCTCCAGCCAAGCCGCTCAAAAACGTAGGTATTGTTTATGCTTAATCCGTCGTGCGCTCCAATGTCCAGATAAAATCCGTTTTTCTTACCTTTGAAATATAAATATGCTAATAGATCCTGATCTAACTGCCCTCTGAAATTAACGCCGCTGTACATTTGCGCAAAAAGCCTGATAAACAACATCGTCGCATTCGCCGAATTGTCAATTTTTTGCGCGATCGCCTGTCTGGCGTGCGTTATTTGCCATAAAGTCCGTTTTATTCTTCTGATCGTATTTGCCATATCGCCCATTTGCCGCTCCTCAGGCTTATTGTATAGGAGCTGCGCTTAAATACGCCGCGCTTGTTTAATATTGAATATTTGACTTTATGCGCAATTTGAGGGTTAAAATGCCTAAAGAGCTGATTATTATTTCAGTTAAGGGCGGCGCATGCGCTCCGCGCGGGTTTTACGCCGACGGATTGAATTCCGGGCTGCGTAAAGGAGAGCGGGGCGATCAGACGTTTATCCGATCGGACATTCCGTGCGAGGGCGGCGGTTTTTACGGCTGACCGCTTTGCCATCGCCTCGCTTCCACGCTAAAAAAGCGTATCAGCGAGGCGCAAGCCATCGTAATCAACGCCAAAAACACCAACGTGATGACAGGCGAAGCGGACTTGAGGGCGATCAAGGAGATCGCGAGGCGTATCCCGTTTGAAAATCCACTGACAATCTCCGCAGGCATAATCGGAACGCCGTTTCCCGTCGAAAAAATTATCGCCGGGCTGAAGCGTTTGATTGTAACGCGAAAACCACAACGGACTTTTATGCGAATGCGGGCTGGTTTAACCCGCGATCTTACGAGCCGCCGCAGGCGCAAAGCTACCGTGGTATAAAACGCGGACGAAGCGGACTCGAAATCGCGGAGAATTTTGAGGGGGCGTTGGTTAGAATTATAATATCCGCATTTGAAAGGCATATTTGGTCGCCCTTAGATATTTTGCTTTTTTTTCGATCGTATTGCTTTTGGCAGCGGCGGTTGCACATTCTCTGACGTTGGGCGTTCTGGATATCGCGCAAAGCAATCTTTTCTGGGGACTTTGCGCTTCGTTCGGAGCGCTGCTGCTGATTTCGCTCAGGGGCAAAAGGGCGAATTTCCTCTGCGCGGCGCTGTTGATGGCGCTTTTTTTACCACTTTTGACCAATCCACACATAACCTCCGCGCTTGGGGCGAAAACGACGCTGTTGTGCGCCTTCTGCGCACAGGCGATTATGCCGTTTAACCTTATGGCGTTCGCGGTGCTGCCGCACAAGCCGCTTTTTTCAATAGGCGGCGCATACTCGATTCTCTTTGTCCTGCTGGAGCTTCTGGCGGTGGTGCTCCTGCCTGTCGCGTCCGTCTATTTTGGGTTTGAGATTGAAGCCGCCGAGGCCTCTTTGGCTATGCTGATCAGCTCCGTTTTTTCGGCGGCTGTTTTGGCGATCGTCGCCATAAGAAACGCGCACGAAAGCGAATCGGTTTCATTTTTCGCGGCGTTTGCCGCTTTTTTTGTTTCGCTGTATCTCTTCCCCAAAAGCGCTCAGATGTTTGTCTTTGCCGCTGCCGGCGCGCTTATTCTGCTGCTGGGCGCGCTGTTGGAACAGCGTCCGGTCGTGCCCGTCAGGGGAGGTAAGCCGCCGCCCGCGATCAGAGAGAAGATCAAGCGGCAACATCGTTCTTTCCGCCTTGCCCTGCCCTCTCTGTCGTTTGATGGAGGCGCCTTTGATACGATTATCGTGCACAGCGGAGAACGGTACGACCTTTTCAACCACAAGGTCAACATCGTGCTTTCGCCCGCCTACTACTGGTACAAGCGCTCCGATATTGCGTTTAAAAGCCTCTTTTCAGCTAGAAAATTTGCGCCTTCTATCTTCTTCTCGTGGGTTCCTGAGGGTAAATACCGCTACTACGTCTTCAAAGAGACGGAAGGGTATGGTTTTATCGCCTGCGATCCAGACGCCGTCAAAAGCAGCCTGATTGCACAAGGCTTCGATTTGGATATGATCGGACGCATATACTTTGCCCAATGCGCGATCGACGCGGAGCTTTCGCCGGTCAGGGCGGGGGTGTCCTCTATTCTCGCGATCGTAAATGGCGCGTGGGTCGCGCTGCCATCCTCGACGGCGGAGAACGCAAATGAGTTTTTCGCGCCGATCAACACCCGAAAACAGCCGTCGCTGCGCATATCTCGATCTCTGTACGAGCCGGGCGGCGACATAAAAGACATCAAACAAAGAAGTTTTATCTATGCGGCGGCGCTTTTGATTCTGCTTTTTTCCGCTCTGCTTATCGACATCTTCCATATCAAAGCGCAGAACTCCCGTCTTCAAGCCGCACAAGAGGAAATACTAGAAAACGCTAAACTGCCGTCGACGCTTTTACAATTGGAAAGTATAGAAAAGCGGCTAAACGCCACCGCTTCCGGACAGTACGCGATCAGAGAAAAGCTTTCCAAGCTGCTGGGATCGATTCAGAACGCCTGCGTTGAGTCTATTGAAATCAAGGATGGCAGAATCGAAGCGGTGGTGCGCCCCAACTTTCCAGATAACAGCGAAGCGCTTGCCGGCCAGCTTAAAACGGCACTTAACGGCTCAAGGATAGAGGTTCTCAATCAGATGGCGGTGGTCAGATGGTGATGGGAAAGCTCACAAAGATACTCGCCACGCTACTGTTGCTTCTGTGCGCGCTTTTTATCGCGCGCGCCTCAATGCAAAGCTCTCTGGAAGAAACCGCCGCACGCTACAAAGCGGTAGAAGCGAGCGTCCGATCGATTACGCGGCTTAAACTTGAGTGGGAGAACAATGCCGCCGCCAGATCGAACGTCGCCAATCTGTTCGCCTCCGAATCCTACAGAAAACTGGGAACGATCGCGCAGACGCCGCAAGGGATCAAAGCTGAGCTTAAGGGGCTGAACGCGCAGACATTCGGTTATCTTACGCGGCAGATCTTCGAATCGCGGGCGATCGTAAAGGCTATGCGCGTTGATAGAAGAAACGACGAAGCGGTCGATCTCATGCTGGAGATTGTCTGGTGAGAAGGATATTCGCCCTTTTTATCTGGTTGATCGTCTTTATCCATACCGCGATCTTCTTTCTGCCAAAAAGGGAGATTTACTTTTTGGCAGAGCGGTTTTTACAAGAATGGAAGATTGCGGTCAACTATGAGGATCCAAAAGATTACGGACTACTCTTTTCGCTGAAAAACCCCGAAATCATCTACGATAAAATCCCAATCACCGCCGCGGAGAGCGTCGATCTGTTTGTTTCGCTTTTTTACAGCTCACTCAGCGTTTCGCCTTTTACACTCTCAAACAGCTTCTCGTTTCTGCCGCCGCGCGTCGATTCGCTCCGCGCCCGCCATACGATCTTCGCGCCGCACATCGTTTATGTAGAGGGAACGGGGGCGTTTGGGGAGTTCAAAGGCAGAATCAACCTGCTTGATCGGACGGCTAGCCTCCTGCTTCAGTCGCCAAGCGAGATACAGGGTCGTTATCCGTTGCTGTTTGGGGAGATGAATAAAACGGAGGATGGGTTTGTCTATGAACATACGTTTTGACAGGATAACGCCTCTGTGGAAAACCCGTCTCCTGCTCTTTGGATATATGGCGGCGGCGATGGTGCTTTGTTCGTCAATAGCGCGGATATTCCTGCCCGTGGATTCGGTTGAAACCGCAGACGCAGAACCGTTTAACTTCTTCAGGGCGTACCCTGTCGATCGCGCTTTTGCCCTCAGAAATACGGCGGGTGCCACGCCACCCGCGATATCGGGTGGCGCTCAGACCGGCGCGGCGACGCTCACGGGACTTACGATCAAGGCAATTTACGCCGAAAAGGACAAAAACGGCTTTATTGTGCTGGATGACGGTGGATCGCTTACTTTCGTTTCCGTAGGCGAGTCGATACGCGGTTATACCCTGACGGAGGTGGAGGCGCGCCGCGCTATCTTTTCGCGAGGCGGCGTCATCTATGAACTGCGGATGGAAGAAAAAGCGCTGGAGATCAAAACAACGCGGACGGGAGATCCGGAAACGCCGCAGAAGAAGCGGGTCGTTACCAGAGACGAGATCAAGCGGTATATGGAGGAACCGGCAATGATCTGGAACAATATCGGGATCACGCCGGTAAGCGAGAACGGTAAATTCAAGGAATTTCTTGTAACTTTTGTGGCGCCGAACTCCGTTTTCAGCGAACTTGGTTTGAGGGCGGGCGATAAGCTGAAGTCAGTAAACGGCATAGAGCTGGATGGCTACGCCGCCGCTATGAAACTTTATAGCGACATTGGTACAATAGGGTTTTTGAGGCTGATAATTGTGCGGAACAACCAGACAAGAGAGCTTAGTTATGAGATTCGCTAGCCTGTTTTTGGCGCTGTTTTTAATTCTTTTGCCCGCCGAGGAGACGGTGGAGATCAATTTCAATGATCTGCCAATTGAGGAGTTCCTCAAAATGACCTCCAAAATTATGGGCAAAAACCTGTTACTTACACAGCGGGTGCAGGGCAACGTGGATTTTATAAGCTCCAAGCCCGTTTACAAGGAAGAGATTTTGAAGCTGGCGCTGAGCGTGCTCGCCACGCGGGGGCTGACGCTGGTAGAGGAAGGAAGCTACTACAAACTGGTGCGGCTCGCAGAGGCGGCACAGGAGAATATTCCCGTCGTAAGCGGGAAAAACGCCGAAGGGGCGCTGATGGTAACACAGACGGTCCGCATAGAGGAAGAAAACGTCGACATTGTTGTCCAGAAAATACGCCACCTTCTCTCTCCCGCGGCGAAACTTGTTACGATGAGAGAGTCCAACTCTATGGTGGTGTCGGACTACCCCAGCAACATAAACACAATGCGAAAGGTAATTGACGATCTTATTGATAAACGCGCTTTGACAGTGGAATTTCTGCAGCTTAAATATGTGAAAGCCGCCTCGATCGTCGTCCCGCTCCAGCAGATCGTAAAAGGCGTACTTAATCCGCGTGTGGTGGATAACGAGGTACAGATATTAAAGGACGACGCGTCCAACTCGATCATCGTTACGGGGCGACCGGAGCACATCCGCCTGATCAGAACGATGGTGCGAAGGCTGGACGTGGAGGACAACCAAGCCGCGACCACGGCGGAAGTAATCCTTTTACAGAACTCCGAAGCGGTGTCGCTGGTAAAAATTCTCGGCGCGATTCTGGATAAGACAACAACTACCGATCCGAAGCTGCGCCCAACGCTGAGCGCCGACGAGGAAATGAACGTGCTGATCGTGGCGGGTATGCCGGAGGATATCGTCAAAATCTCCGCGCTGGTTCACTCCCTCGACGTTCCACGCCAGCAGGTTTACGTGCAGGCGGCGATCGTTGAGATCAGCGACAATCTGGCGGATCAGATCGGCTTGACATATGGCGTTGAGGGCGCGTCCGTGGGCGGCAACGGCATATACACAATCGGCGCGCAGCTTACTGGCAGCGTCCCCTCCTCTATCACCTCCGCAATCCTGAGCCAATTGCAGACAACCGACGCGAACGGCAACATTAAGGTGGAAAGCGCGACGGCGCTGGCTGTCGGCGTGGGGTTGAATCTGCTAACCAGTTCCAGCGCCGCCGAGGTGCTCAGTGAACCGTCGGTGCTATGCGTAAACAACAAGGAATCCACCATCTATGTTGGCGAAACAAGATCAATCTTAACCAGCGAAACTACTACAACAGCGGGCATTCCCACCAAAAACTACACCCGTCAGGATATTGGCCTGACGCTCAAGGTCAAACCGCGCCTCTCCACCAACAACAAAGTCGCCCTTACAATTGAAGCGCAGCTAGAGGGCATCGTGGGCGTTGATGGCAGCGCGCAGCCTACGACTACCAAGCGCAAGGTTACTACAAGCGCAATCGTGAGCGACGGCGAGCCGGTGATTCTGGGCGGTCTGATCAAAAACGAGGAGATCATTACGGAAACGAAGGTGCCGATCATATCCGCGATCCCATTCTTTGGACAGCTTTTCAAAAATACGCAGGAGGGCACGAATAAAACCAGTCTTGTGGTGATCGTAACGCCTTATATCGTGGAAAAAAGTGAGGATCTGGCGGCGCTGAGAAGCAGGCTGGGCAGGCTGGAGGCGCTCCGCCAGCAGTATGCCAAAGAGATTATCAAGGCGGCGGGTGAGCCGAAGCGCGACTGAACGATTCCCCAGACTGAACGGGGCGAGTCTTGAGCCTGCGTTGTGCGAAGGGATCGACCGCGCCCTCTCTCTGAAGTACTTTGTGCTTTTTGCGGCGGTCAACGGGACAACCGCCATCTGCCTTTCAGAGGCGTATCTTGCCGATTCGCTTGGCTTTTTGAGCAAGTACTCCCTTAATCTGCCCATTTATCTGCTCGATCAGGATTCGTTCGATCGTCTCTACAACCGTTTTCTGGAGCAACGGACAGATGACGAACTAAGTAAGCTTGGCGGCGCTGACGATCCTATGGCGGAAGTCGCCGAAGAGGAGGAAGGATTCTCTCTCGCCGAGTTTCTTCGAAACAAAGCCGATCTTCTAAGCAGCGAGGAGTCCGCGCCGATCATACGTTTTGTAAACGCGCTTTTCTACCAGGCGATCAAAAAAGGAGCAAGCGATATTCACATAGAACCGCACGAACACAAAGGCGAGGTGCGTTTCAGGATCGACGGCGCGCTGGTGCGCTATGTTGATCTCGATCTGAGGATTATCAACCTTGTTATCAGCCGTATCAAAGTTATATCAAATCTTGACATCGCCGAAAAACGCAAGACACAGGACGGACGCACACAAGTCAATATAGCCCGCCGTACGCTGGATATCCGCGTCTCCATGCTGCCCACGTACTACGGTGAGCGCGTAGTGATGCGGATACTGATGGAATCGGAGACAATTCCGCATCTGAAAGAGCTGGGATTTAACAATGCGCTGATAACCAAGCTGGAAGGGCTGCTTGAACACAGCCATGGCATTATTCTGGTAACAGGACCCACAGGAAGCGGTAAATCCACCACTCTGCACAGCTTTTTACAGCAGGTCGCCGAACCGCATAAAAATATTATCACGGTTGAAGACCCTGTCGAGTATAAGGCGGACAATATCAATCAGGTGCAGGCGCGCGCAGATATCGGCTTTACCTTCGCTTCCGCTCTGCGATCGATACTGAGGCAGGACCCCGACGTGATTATGATCGGCGAAATCAGGGACAATGAGACCGCCTCAATTGCCATTCGGGCGGCGCTTACTGGACATTTGGTTTTCTCCACGCTGCACACCAACACGTCTACCGGCGCCGTTACGCGCCTTGTCGATATGGGGGTGGAGCGCTTTCTGGTCAGTTCCTCTTTGCTTGGCGTACTGGCGCAGCGGCTTGTACGCAAGTTGTGTGAGCGGTGCAGAACAGAAGACGAGCTTGCCGAAACATATGAAACCGAGTTCGGTATACGACGGGGCACCAAGATATATAAAGCGGCAGGCTGCCCTGAGTGCAACCACACAGGCTACAAAGGTCGGCGGGCGATCGGCGAACTGTTTATACCGGATGACGAAACGCTTACTCTTTTTAAGGAGACGATCGAAGAACACGCGATCAGAGAGCTTGCTGTCCGCAAAGGGATGCGGACGCTTCAGATGCAGCTAAAGGAGTTGGTGATTGCGGGCATAACCAGTATGGACGAAGCGGTAAGAATAGGGATCAAAAGCGAATAACCGCGCGCGCCAGTCTGATCGAAAACGGAAGCGCTTTATTACAAAGACAGAAGCGTCTTAAATCTGCGATTAAGAATATAGACCGGACTTTCGTACGCGCTTTTATTGTTTTTTAAGGAAAAATAGATAATGATTATCATTGTAATTTTATATCGAAGTTAATTTCGGCTGCGCGTTAAAATTACGACATTTCAGGAAAGGATATGGTAACATTCCAATGTTTATTAAATCTATCAAGATTAAGGACTTAAAATGTCGGTGTTGGTAATCGGCGGAGATCGCGTTGATTGCGTTAAAGAGGTGCTTATCTCCCGCGGCGTTGATCGTGTGATGCACTGGGATATGCGTAAGGCGAGAGACTGTGATCGCAAGCTCCCGGAGTGCGCGGAGTGCGTTGTAATGATGATCGATTACCTGAGCCACAACGCTATGAACCGCTTCAAAAAAGAAGCGAAAAAGAACGGTGTAAAGGTGATATGCTCAAAACGTGGAAAAGCCTCAGTAACCTGCGCGCTTGATGAGGCAGGTTTCTGCTGAAATTTGGCATTTAATACAAAGATTTGCTGGCGGCGATTGCGAAAAAACAGCGTAGTCGGCATTGAATATGAGATAAAGGCGCTTCAAACGGCGCTATTATCAATTCAAGGAAAGACAGAGACGCGCTGGAGTTTCTCTGGAGGTAGGGCTGAATGAGCCTTATGAGCGGAGATCGCTCGCAGTCTCCAGCAAAAAGCGTATGACGGGCATAACGACAGCGCCGTGAAAAATGTTGATATCGAATAGGGTACTGAACTGAAAAAGGCGTGATCCTATACGGCGAGAGCAAAGATGGACAGAGCGTTCAGGCGATAGTCAGGAGAATCGACGGAAAGGCGGTCATAATCAACTATAATCACCCGCTTGCTGGCAAAAATTTAAGTTTCAACGTTAAGCTTGCAAAGGTACGCGAAGCAATCGAAAGGGAAATCAATTCTGGCGCACTTGAGCATAAGTGTTGCGACGAGTATTCGTATGACGCAGGTTGCTGCTGCTCGTGCTAAGGCAACTTGTCCTCTCTGATCTGATATATTCTGGCGCTGCTACCGTTTAAGGTTACGGTTTTTTCCACAATTTCAAAACGAGGCAGCCCATACTCTTCTGCGTTTGGTATCAACTCCCAACTGGATACCCGCTCCTCGTTGTACAAAACCCACGTGTTGTCCAGATAGTCGATCAGCGCCTCGTTTTCGATCTTGTAGCTACTTTCCAACATCGCAAAGAGTCTCTTTTGAGTGTTTGAAAACTCTACATTCCCGTGAAAAGCGGCGATGCTTATCGGCGCGACAAGCCGCCGTCGCTCTTTAAGAAGCGTCTCTATTCTGGCGCTTTGTATACCCATATTAAGCGCCGCCACAGCGCCAAGCGTTGCAATGATAACAGCGATCATCACTTCGATCAGCGTGAATGCCCTCATAAAAGCGCTTTTACTTTTGCGGTAACCGCCTCTGCCGTAAAGCCAAATAGCTCGTAGAGTCGATCCGGAGGAGCGCTCAAGCCAAAACTGTCAATGCCGAGCACGTGATCGGCAAATCTGTACCATTCTTGCGCGCGTGCCGCCTCGATCGCGATTTTTGTGGTTTTTGAATCGATGAGCCAGTCGATATACTCCCGCTCTTGTTCGCAAAGAAGATCAAAGCAAGGCGCGCTTACCACATTTACGCCGATCCCCTCCTCTTTCAGCTTAGCCGCTGCCGCGATCGCTAACGCAACTTCGCTGCCGGTTGCGATCAGGCTTACGCGCGGGCTGGGATTGCGCACGAGAAGATACGCCCCTTTTGCGATGTCGCCCTCCTCGCAGGAGCGGTCAAGCGCGTCAAGTTTCTGACGACTAAGCACAAACCCGCTGGGGGCGTTTAACGTGAGCGCCAGTTTCCAACAAGCGATATTTTCCGCGCCATCCGCAGGGCGAAAGAGATAGAAGCCGGGCAGAGCGCGGAAAGCGGATATCTGTTCGATCGGCTGATGGGTCGCTCCATCTTCGCCGACACCTATACTGTCGTGTGTCCAGATAAATATGTTTTTGGCTTTCATCAGTGCCGCCGTGCGTACGGAAGGCTTCAGGTAATCGCTGAACACGAAAAAGGTGGCGTTAAATGGTATAAACGTTCCATAGAGAGCAATTGCATTGCAAATTGCCGCCATCGCGTGTTCGCGGATTCCAAAGCGTACCCCTCGCCCGCTTATCGCTATTTCCGTTTTGTTGGAGCTTTCAAGATCGGCGCTGCCACCCACAAAGCCTGGCAGAGCGGCGGCAATAGCGTTCATAATCACGCCGTTGGTGTCCCTTGTGGCGCACGGCAGGCTGTCGAAACTCGGATAATCCACCGCGTCAAAATTGGGATTAACAAGAGCGCGGAGACTTTCCTTTTGCGCGGGATGTTCGTTTAGCAGCGCGTTCCACTCTCTCTCTGCAATTTCTCCTCTGTCAATCGCGCTTCTAAACCACACCAAAGCCTCATCCGGTATGTAAAACTGCTCGCCGCTCCAGCCCGCTTTGGCTTTTGACGCGGCAATTTCCGCTTCTCCCAGCGGCGCGCCATGCGTTTTGTTGCTTCCCTCCATCGTCGCCGCGCCTTTTGCGATTGTACTGTTTGAAATGATCAGCGTTGGCTTTGAAGCCTTTTTTGCCCGCTCAAATGCGCTGTTTATTTCGCTGAAGTTATGCCCGCAGATGGGGATTACATCCCAATTTTGCGCTCTGAAACGCGCCGCCACGTCTTCACTGAAGGTGAGATCGATAGAACCGTCGATCGTAATACGATTGCTGTCGTACAGCGCGATTAGATTGTTCAGTTTCAAATGTCCGGCAATTGAGGCGCTTTCATAGCTGATCCCTTCCATCAAATCGCCATCGCCGCAGAAACACCAGACTTTATGATCGATAATTTTTGCCTCTTTGGTGTTCAGCCTCTCCGCCGCAAGGCGCGAGGCAAGCGCGAAGCCAACAGCATTCGCAAACCCCTGTCCCAGCGGACCGGTGGTTGCATCGATACCGGGTGTTTGAATAGTTTCGGGATGTCCGGGTGTTTTTGAGCCAAGCTGCCGGAAGTTTTTCAGATCGTCCAGCGTAAGATCGTAACCTGCAAGATGCAGAAAAGAGTACAATAGGGCGCTGCCGTGTCCGCCAGAAAATATCAGCCGATCACGATTGAGCCAGCGCGGGTTTTTGGGGTTATGGCTGTAGTGAAAATGAAATACGCTTATTACATCCGCCATTCCCATTGGCATACCAGGATGCCCGGAGTTTGCCTTTTGCACCATATCGACCGACAAAAAGCGGAGAGTGTTTGACATCTTGGTCAGCAGATTCGCATCAATATCCATAAGGCGCTTTCGTGTAAAGGTGAGGTGAGATTTTATCAGATAAGCCGTTAGGCGGAGAAGCCCGCCCGGCAACGGGCGGGTGCTTCAGTTTACAGTTTCGCGGCGTTTTTCGCCAGATAGTCGGCGACACCTTTGGGAGTTGCCTTCATGCCTTCTTCGCCTTTGCGCCAGCCAGCGGGGCATACTTCGCCGTATTTGTTTGTGAAAATCACCGCATCTACGACGCGCAATGTTTCGTCAATGCTTCTTCCAATCGGAAGGTCGTTGATTGTCGAGTGACGGATCGTGCCATTTTTGTCCAGCACAAAGGTCGCGCGGAATGCTACGCTGTTCGGATGCTCTACGTCAAAAGCTCTGACGATCGCCTTGCTCACATCAGCGACGATTGGAAATTTGACTTGTCCGATACCTCCATCGCTGACCGCCGTATTTTTCCAAGCGAGATGAACATACTCGCTGTCGATAGAAACACCGATCACGGAGAATCCGCGTTCTTTAAACTCATCAAATCTATTGTTAAACGCGATAATTTCGGACGGGCAGACGAATGTAAAATCCATCGGCCAAAAGAAAAGAACTGCGCCGTCAGATCCGATGTTTTTGTAAAGACTGAAATCAACGATCTCGTTATTGCCCAACACCGCTTTTGCGGTAAAGTCGGGCGCCTTAGTTGCAACAAGTGCCATAGTAGTACTCCTTATGATGTTTTACAATACTAATTGTAGAGAAAAAATCCTAAATTATAAAAATTCCTAACTGTATTTTTTGCTTCACGTGAAACATTCACGTTTATCCGTTTCGATTATCCGCAAAGCGCATTGGGCGGAGATGGATTATGTTTCACATGAAACAATTTGACGTTCCTGTAACTGCCCGCAGGCAGCGTCAATCTCCGCTCCGCGCGGAACTCGAACAGTACAAAAAAGACCGCTGCCCAGCAAACAGCGTTGAAACGCTTCAATGCTCCGTTGATCGGGACGTTCAAACTCCGATCCGATATACGGATTGAACACTATAAGATTCACTTTCGCGCGAATACCGTTTAACAGCCTGATGAGTTTATTCGCGTGAGAAAGAGAGTCGTTTATTCCTTTAAGCATAAGATATTCAAACATCACCCGTTTGCGCAGATCGATCGGAAAGCGGCGAACGCTCTCCAACAGGCGAGCAATATTAAAAGCCTTGTTCATCGGTATCAATTGATTTCGGGTGCCGTCATCAACGGCGTGGAGCGAAATGGCCAAAAGAACGCCGAGCTTCATCGCGCCTAGCAAATCGATCTTAGGCGCGATGCCGCTGGTGGAAACGGTCTGTCGTCTGGGAGAGATGTTCAGCCCGCTTTCGGCGGAGATGATCGAGACGGCTTTGCGCAGATTCTCAATATTATCCAGAGGTTCACCCATGCCCATATAGACAACATTCACTGCCTTTTCTGCGCTCAAGCCAAGATCTTTTTTTACCATAAGAACCTGCGCCGCGATCTCACCGGCAGTAAGGTTACGGAAAAAGCCGCGCTTGCCGGAAAGGCAGAAAGCGCAGCCAACTTTACAGCCTACTTGAGTAGAGACGCAAACTGTCCAGTTCGCCGCGCGAAGATCGGCGTTTTCCCCCCGCATCAAAAGAGCCACGCTCTCAATCGCGAGATCGTCATTCAAACGAAAGAGATATTTTATAGAGCCATCATCGGCATTTTGCTTTTTTGCAATCTTCACCGCTTCAATAGTGAATTCGCAATCCAAAGCGGCGCGGATTTTTTTTGGGAAAGTGGTAAGCGCGTTAAAATTTTCGCCATACTGCCGGTAGATGAATTGAAAAAGCTGTCGTGAACGATAATCCGGCGAGACCGCCAGCTTCAACTCATCGGGAGTGAGATCGAGAAGCAACCGTTTCATTAAACGCCTCAAAACAGAACATAGAAATACCTTCGCGCGAAAAACGCGATAAAAATAAGACTAGTGCAAAAGCAGGGTAAATTACGATTCAAATTTACCAATAACGCTCTGCTCAACGTACCTCTTGAGCAGCATGCGCGCCTGATCGTGATTTGCGATGAAATCGCTGTGGGCGTTTTCATTACAGAAATTTGTTACGCAAAAAACGCCGCCTGCCGGAACGCCAAACTCCTCGGCAACGCGCATAACGGAGAAAAATTCCATATTTTCAAGTCCGATCGAACGCTTCAGCATATAATCAGAAACGGAGGAATCGGTTGTCACATAGTTCGAGCTGTTGACAACGCAAAGATGATCAAGCATGCCGGTGTTAGACAATATCACATTTTCAATCGGGGTATAACACATTTTCTTCAGAAAGCCGATCTCAATATTTGCCGCGCCCTGCGAAGTTACAATCTCAAAAGGTTTAAAACCGCCATAGCTGCCCGCCGAACCAACAAATATAAGTGTCTTCGGGCGAAGCTGCACACAGAACTCCGTAAGGCGCATAGCGCTCTCGATCAGACCGACTCCGATCGGCATAGCGAAATCAAACGTCTCGGATTTACCCGCGCATACAATCATATAAACCTCCTGCCGGCTATTGTAACAAAAAAAGAAGCGCGCTTTGGCAATCCAAAAACTTTTTAAGCACAAAGGCACAAAATTCAGATACGTACCGAAATACCGCTCTTTTGGAGATAGGCTTTGAGATCGCCGATGGCGATCTCGCCGTAATGAAAGATTGATGCGGCAAGTGCGGCGTCAGCGCCCGCGTCAAACGCGTCTCTTATGTGCTCCATAGTTCCTGCGCCTCCGCTGGCGATCACCGGAATCTCCACGGCGAAACAAACCGCTTTCGTAATCGGCAAATCATAGCCGCTTTTGGTGCCGTCCGTATCCATACTTGTCAGCAATATTTCGCCGGCTCCTCTGTCCGCTGCTTCGCACGCCCATTCCAACGCGTCCTTGCCCGTGTCGATTCGTCCGCCGTGGACATAGACGCTGTAATGATCTCCGTTCCGTTTTGCGTCGATCGCGACGACAACCGTCGAACTGCCAAAGCGCCGCGCCGCCTCGTCAATCAACGCCGGAGTTTTGAAGGCAGCGGAGTTGAGGCTGATCTTGTCACATCCCACCTGCAGAAGCGCGTATATATCATCCGCGGAAGAGATGCCACCGCCAACCGTAAGCGGGATAAAAACCTCCTTCGCCACCTCGCGTAACACGTCCGCCATCAGCCCACGCCGCTCGTGGCTTGCCGTAATGTCCAAAAAGCATATTTCGTCCGCACCCTCGTCGTTATAGCGCCGCGCTACCTCCACAGGATCACCAGCATCGATCAGACTGACGAAATTAATCCCCTTAACCACTCTACCCCGTCTAATGTCAAGACAAGGGATGATCCGCTTTGCCAGTGTATTGACTTGCATAAATTGTCCTGCATAGAAAATATCGTTTGGCATACTATAGCTCTTTAAGCGTTAATCGGATAAAGTAGCGGTTGTTATCGGGGTAAACGCCGCATTTGCCAATTAAGGAGTTTATACAAGATTGCCAAAAGCCAAGAAAAGGCTTGGACAAAATTTTTTACGCGACGCAGTCGTACAGAAGCGAATCGTTGAAGCGATACCCGAAACCAAATATCGGCTGGTTGAAATCGGGTCTGGCTTGGGTGATTTGACAAGGGAAATTCTCACAAAGAGAGAGATGATCGCCATAGAGATAGACAGAGAGCTTATTGCGTCGCTGGAAGTACGTTTTGCGAGTGAAATCGCCAGCAAGAGGCTGAAGCTGATCTGTGCAGACGCACTTTTATTGTGGAAAGAAGGTGGGGTGAGCGAGATCGAATACGATCTCGTCGGCAATTTGCCCTATTATATAGCCACAGAAATCATCCTATGCGCTCTTGCCGACCCGCTCTGCAAGAGCTTGACAGTGATGACGCAAAAAGAGGTGGCGTGGAAATGGACAGCGGAGAAAGGCAGCGCCCTCTCGTTGCTTGCGCGTTCCGTAGGAGAGACGCGACTCTGCTTTGATGTTCCGCCGGAGGCGTTTGAGCCAAAACCGAAGATCTTTTCGGCAGTGTTGAGGATAATCAAAAACGCGGATAGCTTCGACATGGAGTTTTCGCGCTTTTTACGCGCCGCGTTCGCGCAGCCCCGCAAGACGCTGCTTGGCAATCTGCGCAAGCGGTACGAAAAAACGGCTGTTGAGAAGGCGTTCAGAATCTGCCGGATTGCGCCGATGGCGAGGGCTCATGAACTGACATTGGAACAGTTTAAGCGGTTGAAAAATATATTGTAAGGAACTAAATGGACGAAAAAAACACAAGCGCGCCACCCAAAGATGGGGTGCAGGAGAGCGGCAAACGCTGGAAAAACAAGAGAGCGCAGCGGAGCGGCAAGCGATCGTCGGACGAGGCAAAAAAGGAGACTAAAAGCCGCGACCCCAACGAGAATCGTGTAGGTGATCCGTTTTCAGGCGGCGTGAACAGAAACGGTGAAGGGTGGTTTGGGCGGATGAGAGACGCCATAACGGCAAACAGAAAGAGCCACGAAGAGCGGCTTAGCTGTTATATGAACTTCGGCAATAGAGAAAAGTCGATCCGTTTTGCGCCGCTAGGAGGTCTCGATCAGATCGGCGGGAATATCGCGGTCTTTGAAACGGAAAAGAGCGCGATCGTCGTTGATGTTGGAATGAGTTTCCCTACGCCGGAAATGCACGGCGTTGATATTCTGGTGCCGGATTTTAGCTATCTGCACGCGATTCGGGATAAGATCGCCGGCATTGTAATCACACATGCGCATGAAGATCATATCGGGGCGGTGCCGTACCTATTCAAGGAGCTTCAGGTGCCGCTTTACGGCACACCGCTACCGCTCGCAATGATCGGCAGCAAGTTTGACGAGCATAAAATAGTCGCGCATAAGAGCTTTTTTCGTTTCGTAGAGAAGCGTAAGCCGGTAAGAATCGGCGATTTTGAGATAGAGTGGATACATATGACCCATTCGGTGATCGACGCCTGTTCGCTGGCAATCACGACGGAAGCGGGCACGGTGATCCATACTGGTGACTTTAAAATGGACAACAGCCCGATCGATGGTTTTCCTCCCGACTACCACCGCTTAGCGTATTACGGAGAACGCGGCGTTCTGGCGCTCTTTAGCGATTCGACCAACAGCTTCAATCTCGGTATGACCAAAAGCGAATCGATCGTGGGCAAAACCTTTGACGAGCTGTTTTCCAAAGCGAAGGGAAGGGTGATTATGTCCACCTTCAGCTCCAACACGCACCGCATAGCGCAAGCAATTGACAGCGCCTGCAAGTTTGGGCGCAAGGTGGCGGTGATTGGGCGATCGATGGAAAAGAATCTCAGTCTGGCGATGGAATTGGAATACGTGAAGTTCGATCAGAAGATATTTATCGACGCGCACGAAGTTGCAAAGATGCCAGACACCGAAGTTCTGGTAATCACGACAGGCTCACAGGGCGAGAATCAGGCGGCGCTTTTTAGGATGAGCATCAACGAGCACCGCCATATCCACATCAAGCCTACCGACACGATCGTCATCAGCGCCAAAGCGATACCAGGCAATGAGGCGAGCATATCAACGGTTGTAAACCAGATCGCCAAATCAGGCGCGACGATTGCCTATCAGGAGTTCAGCGAAATTCACGTCAGCGGGCACGCCGCGCAAGAAGAGCAAAAGATGATGATCCGCCTTATAAAACCGCGCTTTTTTATTCCCGTTCATGGCGAATGTCAGCACTTGTTAAAACATAAAGAAACAGCGGTTAGCTGCGGCGTTCCTGAGCGCAATATTGCGGTGATTGAAGACGGCGAGCAGATTGACATATCGGCGCAGGGTATTCACAAGGTACGCAGCGTCCGTTGCGGTAAAACCTTTATAGACAATCAGATCAACCGCGAAGTGGAAAGTGACGTGGTTTATGACCGCCAGAACCTTGCCAAAGAGGGAATTATCGTATTAATTATGCAGATCGACAAGAAAGAGCAGAAGCTCAGTACGAAGCCAAGCGTGATGAGCTATGGATTGGTGGCACAGAAGCGCGAAAGGGCGTTTAACAAGGAGCTTGAGGGAGTGCTGGACAACTTCGTGCGCGGAATCAAGCCCGAAGAGTACGGCAATATGAAGATGCTTGAAAACAACCTTCGGCAGGCTATGAAAAAGCATATTTTCCGATCGCTCAAACGCTATCCGATCATCGTGCCGAACATCTTTGTGCAGTAGTAGTCTAAAAAACGAGACAAAACGCGAGGGAAACAGGAAGACAACGTTAATATTATTTTGCGCGGGCAAAAGGGAGGAGCGCAATCTCTCGTAGCAACACGATAGGACGCGGATAAGAACGGAAGAAGCTCTCCTCCAACAAGATGTTGGAGACTTCAATGCGAAACTTCATATCTCACTCCTCTCCTGAATTTGTGGAATAATCCACACTCTCCTAGTAGGTAAGAGGCGAAGGCGAGATTCTTCTTTGTGATTATTGCAGCTTCGATCGCTCTTATAAGCGGAGCTTGTTCTATTTTTGCCGCCCTCACTGATAGTGACGCCGATATCTCTGATGATTAGATTGATCGTATAGGGGATTCTGACCTCTAGAGAAGAACATCTGCTTATCCCTTGCTTATCCCTTTTGACAGGAGATCTGTATCTTCATAAATGTTTCACGTTGCTGGACGCCGCCTCAGCGAAGGCGAGCGGATCGATCGCCTCCGTTTTCACGACCGCGCTCTGTTCGGCAATCTTGCCGAACAAAATCGCCAGCCCGCCCGTTGACGGAATTTGCCTCAAGCTAAAATCGCTCTGTCCCGAATAAGGTTTTTTCCGTTTTGCTCCGCGGTCACTCGATCGAATAATTGGATATAAACAGCTCTTTCCCGCTTTGATCCGAAACATCCGTGATATTTCTCATTCCGTAAGTCAGCGTCCACCGCGCTATATTCGCGAAAGAAAAAATATCTCTGATATATTCGCAGTCGTCGTATGTGATCAGCCACTTATGCGGGCAGTTTTTCATAGCTTCCGCAAAGCGGATATGATCGAACGATCTGTGAAGATCGCCATTTTTGCCGTACAGCGAGGATTTGACCGATGAATAGTAGGGCGGATCGAGAAATATAAACACATTGCCGCCCTCTTGATTTACCAAAGTCTCGTAATCGCAGTTTGTGATGGCGGCGCCTTCCGTGATCGCGCTGAAACGCCGCAGCCTCCAGATGCTGCTCTCCGTAAATCTCCCTTTAAACGCCGCGTCGCTGAAACCTCCGCTTAAGCTTGTTCCGGAAAAAGTTATGCGGTTATAGACAAAAAACGCGGCGGCGCGTTCCAGATCGTTAAAGTTATCGATATTCTCGTTGAGAAAGCGGTGCAGTTTTCTGCCTGCGGCGTATCTCTCTTTCCACTCGCGTATCTTATCAATCAGAGAATCGGCGTCCGCTTGAGACATCATCCAGAACTTGTAAAGATCCGGGTATAGATCGTTTATCCAATACTTTTTGTCGGGATACATCTGCTTTAGATATATAAAAACAGACCCTCCGCCCAGAAACGGCTCTCTGTATTCGTCAAACTTCGGAACTAATCGCGCTATCTCCTTTACAGCGCGGCTTTTTCCTCCCGGATAGCGCAGGGGGCTTTTAATCATTGGGCATTTCTTATGCTTACTGTAAAACCGTTCTTTTGCGCTTCCTCAAAAACGCCTTCAATCAACTTTTTGTCTGCGTTCGATAAGCTGTTTTGTTTGGCAAAATTTTGATTATCACCTTGATTAGATGATAGTTTTCCGGCAATTTTAGAGGATGTCAGATTTAATACGGCAACGCTGTTCAGCGCCTTACCGCTAACCGTAATATCGCGAAGGTTTGAGTACAAAATCATTTTCAGCAATCCATCTTTAATATCGCTTTTGCTTGGCAATATAGCGCTTCTTGTATGTTTGCTCTCAATCAGAAAAAGTGTATCCCTCTTAACTAGCGTTTCATCAACGGTAAAATAATATAGTCCTCCCAAATGATTACTAATAGTTATCCGCGCTTTTGAAATAGTCGTTAGGCTTTCCTTGGGTTGAATCACGTTAAGTTCCCTAAGCTGAGCTTTTTGTGCCTTCGTCCGAGAGAAATTCATAAATTCGCAAAGCTCTATATCTATCCGATTTTGAAAATCATCCAGCCCTTTAGCGCTATGCAAAGCAACGCCGCTTTCACTTTCAATGATCGCGTAACTCTTCTTGGACTTTTCTACGAGTTTTGACAAATTTTTAAGTTCTTCTAAATTCCAGTGAAGCGCGGAGCTATGACATTCTTCTATTTCCTTGATTTTTAATTTAATATAGTCGTTATCAAATTTCTGATTCGTGATTTTTTGATTTTTGGCGACAGCGTCGCAATAATAAGACAAGATCACGTAAACGCCTAGCAAAGACATCAATGAAACTGTATCCCACTGGATAAAATCCCTATCGCCCTTCAAGCCTTCGTCTTTGACTATTGGAATAACGGCGATTCGTTTTGGGTAATCAAGCGTGTTATATACCCGCTCATATGGATATGATCTTGTGCGTTTTGGCGATACCCATTTTGAAACGGCGCACAAATATCCATTATCATCGACAAAACAAGCGGCTGAAGATTCGTTTATATCAAATGAGGCAAAATCGTAACATTTCAGCGGCTCGTTCAGATATGTTTTATATTTAATCACGCATTTAATGTGTCCTTTAATATCCAAAATCCCGCGCCTAATCATCCTTCTAGCCCGGTTTTCAAGACCGCGCCGCGGCTCGCGTTGGTTACAAGCAGGCTGTAGCGTTTAAGCCAGCTTGAATCGATTGGCTTGGCAATCGGCGCGAAGCGCGCGCGGCGCGCGGCGATCTCTTCCCTGCTTAAACGCGCCTCAATCAGGTTTTTATCAATATTGATATAGATTTCATCGCCGTCTTGGAGCAATCCTATCAAACCGCCCTCCGCCGCTTCGGGCGATATATGTCCGATCGCGCCGCCGCGCGTCGCGCCAGAAAACCTCCCATCGGTGATCAGCGCCACTTTGTCGCCCAGCCCCATTCCCATAATCAGGCTTGTGGGGGAGAGCATCTCCCGCATTCCCGGTCCGCCCTTTGGTCCTTCGTAGCGGATCACGACTGCGTCTCCCGCCTTAATCCCGCCGGAAGAGATTGCTGCGCTAGCCTCCGCTTCGGAGTTGAAGCAAGCCGCTTTGCCCGTAAATTCGCGCATTTTTGGATCGATCGCCGCCGTTTTCACGACCGCGCCCTGTTCGGCGAGATTACCGAACAAAATCGCCAGCCCGCCGCTCTGCGAATACGGATTGTCTAGCGTACGGATTATCTCCGCGTCCTTAATGGCTTTGTTCTTAATCCGATCGCCAAGCGTCCCGCCCTCAATTGCGATCGCATCAAGCCGGAGCGTTCCCAGTTTGGATATCTCGTTCATAATCGCGCTGAGCCCGCCCGCGCGGTGAATATCCTCGATATGCACGCTGCTCAGCGCGGGCGCGATCTTGGCAATATGCGCGACCTTTTTGCCGATTTCGTTAATTTTACGCAGGTTAAAATCAACGCCCGCCTCCCACGCAATTGCCAGCATATGCAGAACGGTATTTGTGCTGCCGCCCATCGCCATATCGACGACAAAGGCGTTATGGATCGCCTTCTCACCTATAATATCGCGGATCTTCGGCGCGTCGTTTCTAGCCATTTGAACGATCCGCCGCGCAGCTTTGCGCAAAAGTTCCTCGCGCTCGCTACTCAACGCTAATATTGTGCCGTTACCCTCAAAGGCGATCCCCATCGCCTCGCACAGCGTATTCATACTGTTGGCGGTGAACATTCCGCTGCAACTTCCCGCGCCAGGACAGGCGGCACACTCGATCTCTTTAAGATCGTCGCTGCCGATCTGCCCCAGCGTCTTTTTGCCCACCGCCTCAAATGCGGAGGTAAGATCGACAATCGTCCCGTCCTTAAGCCTGCCCGCCCGCATAGGACCGCCCGAAACGAAGACCGTAGGTACATTGACGCGCAAAGCGCCCATAAGCATACCGGGCACGATCTTATCGCAGTTTGGAATGCAAAAAAGCGCGTCCAGTTGATGCGCGTTCATCATTGTTTCCACCGAATCGGCAATCAGCTCGCGGCTTGGCAGCGAATAGCGCATTCCGCCGTGTCCCATCGCTATGCCATCGTCCACGCCGATCGTGTTAAACTCAAACGCGACGCCTCCTGCTTTGACAATCTCCTCTTTTACAATCGCGGCGTATTCGCGCAGGAAAAAGTGGCCGGGAATAATGTCGATCGCGCTGTTCGCAATACCGATAAACGGCTTGTCAAAATCCTCGTCCTTCAGCCCCGTCGCCCGCAGCAGCGCGCGGTGCGGCGTTCTCTCATAACCTCTTTTAATAACGTCGCTTCGCATAAATCTCCTTTGATCGGCACTGGATTTGAGCGCGTCCTAAACGCCCGTTAAAACCTTACGTATTTTACAGAGACGAAAATAAGCAAGCGCGCCGCTTTTTACGACAGCGCCCGATCGAGATCGGAAATAATATCCTCCGCATCCTCTATGCCGCAGGAGAGACGAAGCAGCCGATCATTCACGCCAACCGCGTTTCTCATCTCCTCCGGAATCGCGCCGTGTGTCTGAACCAGCGGATAGGTAATCAGCGACTCCACTCCGCCTAAACTCTCCGCGAAAAGGATCATCTCCACCTTCGCTAAAACGCTTTCGACTTTTGCCCGATCCTTGACGTAAAAGGAGAGCATTCCGTTGCCGCCCCGCGACTGTTTGTGCTTTGGCGCGTAAAAGACCTTTTCCACCGCCTTATGCCCAAGCAGAAACTCGCTGACAGCAGCGGCGTTCTGGCGGTGTTTCTCCATACGAAGCGCCAGCGTTTTAATCCCGCGCAGAACAAGCCACGCGTCAAAGGGGGAGAGACTCGCCCCCTCGCTTTTCTGCGCCTCTCTCAACTGCGCCTCCAGCCCTTCGTCAGAAAGCGCGATCAGTCCCGCGAGCGTGTCATTGTGACCGCTTAGATATTTGCTGGCGGAATGAACCACGATATCCGCGCTGAATTCCAGCGGATTTTGGAAATAAGGAGTTAAAAAAGTGTTGTCTACAATCAAGATTCCGCCCAAGTGGTGAATCAGATTCGCACACTCTTGAATATCGCTGATCCTCATCATCGGATTCGACGGCGTCTCTATAAAAAATGCTTTGGTGCCGCGTTTGATCGCGCTCCGCAGCACTTCCTGATCGCTGGTGTTCACAAAGCTGAACTCAATACCGTATTTTTCGTAGTATTCGTGGAAAAGACGGTATGTGCCGCCGTAAAGATCGTTGCTGACCACAATATGATCCTTCGGGGCGAAGAGTTTGGAGATCGCGCTGATTGCGCCCATTCCACTTGCAAACGCCAATCCGTATTCAGCGCCCTCCAATTTTGCTATGGTCATTTCCAGCGTGGTTCGCGTAGGATTGACAGCGCGCGAATAGTCAAAGCCCGTCGAAACGCCCAGCTTTGGATGACGAAACGGCGCGCTTTGATAGATTGGCGCGCTTACGGCTCCTGTTTTTTCGTCAAAATAGTAAGCGCCGTGAACACACAGAGATTCTCTTTTCATCGTAATGCCCTTTCAAAATCTTCCATCAGATCATCGATATTTTCCAATCCAGCCGAGATTCTAATCAATCTTTCGCTGATCCCCAGCTTCTCCCTTTGCGCGGGAGGCATCGCCGCGTGACTCATCCGTACGGGATAGCTGGCTATTGTCTCCACACCGCCTAAACTGACAGCCCTTGCGCATAATCTGGTCTTTTTCAGAAAATCAAGCGCCCGATCGAGTGTTTTTGTCTCAAACGAAAACACCGCGCCAAAGCCCTCCGCCTGCGAAATATGAAGATTTTTCTCATCACTGAACTCCGGGTAAAAAACGCGATCGATCTCCCTGTGAGATTGCAGGAATAACGCAAGTTTTCGGGCGTTTTGCTCCTCAATTGACATTCTTGCCTTCAGCGTTTTAATTCCGCGCAGCACGAGAAAGCAGTCAAAAGAGGATGGCACTGCGCCAAAACCGTTCTGAACGGCGTATATCAACTTACCGATCTTCTCCGTAGCAGCCACCGCCAACCCAAAAATCACGTCGCTGTGCCCTCCCAAGAATTTGGTCGCCGAGTGAACCACGATATCCGCGCCAAATTCGATCGGACGTTGCAACAACGGCGTCATAAAGGTGTTATCCACAATAGTTAAAAGCCCCTTTTCTCTGGCGATCGCTATCGCCGTTCTCAGATCGGTTATTTTCAGCAACGGATTGGAAGGAGTCTCCAAAAACAGCGCTTTGGTGCCAGGTCTGATCGCGCGTTTTATTGCCTCCGCGTCGGAAGCATTCACAGCGGTATGTTCCAAATTCCACCGCCTGTAAAAGGTGTTTAATATACGGTAACTTCCACCGTAAATATCCTCCGCCGTTACAATATGATCACCCGCGGAAAATATGCCAAGTATGCTGGCTATAGCAGCCATACCGCTGGAAAAGGCATAGCCTTTCAACCCTCCCTCCAGAAACGCAATTGTCTCCTCCAAAGCTTTCCTGGTCGGGTTGGAACTTCTCGCGTAGTCGTACTCCTGCTCTCCTGAAACATCCATCTGATCAAAAGTGGAGGAGACAGAGATTGAAGCGTTAATTGCGCCTGTTATTCTGTCGCGGTCAAAGCCGCCATGAATAAGTTTTGTATCTTGTTTCATACTGCCCCTAAGATCTCGGTAAAACGCTTTCTGCTATCATTATCTTCCAGAATTGTCTTTGAAAAAGCAAAATCCTCAGCGAGAATCACCCCCATACTTTCATTGTTTACATCTTCCAAAAACGCCTGAGCATAACCACTTTCGGTTTCGTGAACGATCACGCTGTAAACCGACACGTTCCACTCCTTTGCCAGAGCGCGGCGGGCAAACCAGAAGATCACGCGCGCGAATTGTTCAGCACTTGGATTTACGCCTAAGATTACCCAGCGGCTGCTGAATTTCTTCATCACTTCAATAAACTCAGCGCTGTCGTCTTTCCAAATGATGATCGAATGATCAAAAATATCAATGAAAAAATTAATAATCTCTTTTACACGCGTAAAATCAAGAACAAGCTGCCCCTCCCTGAAGCGATTTGATTCAAGCAGCAGTTCCGCTTTATAGCTGTGGCCGTGAATACTCTCCCTGCACCGCGCATCCTCCGCGCCTCTTAAAATATGCGCGCTTTCAAACCGAAAAAGCTTTCGTATGATCATCTACCTTCCTATCACAATCCGTTGCGCGTGCGTAATAGCCACGGCGATCGCGTCGGTAGTGTCAAGCGGCTTGATCTCCTGTTTGATCGCCAGGAGAATTTTAACCATATAAGCCACTTGTTCCTTAGCGGCTTTTCCTTTTCCCGTTACCGATTTTTTCACCTGTAAAGGTGTATATTCGTGAAAACTGCCGAATTCCTGAATGATTTTTAACGCCAACGCTCCACGGAATTGTGCGAGTTTAATCACCGTTTTGGGATTATAGGCGAAGAAGATATCCTCAACCGCCACTTCATCGACTCTAACTTTTTTTATGACGAGATCAAACCCTTCAATAAGTTCACAGATCTGCTCCTGAAGACGGTTTGACGAGATTTTGATAAAACCGGCTTCAACCAGTTTCATTCTCTTTTTTGAGAGTTCCAAGAGAGCATAACCACACTTCGCAGTGCCTGGATCGATACCTAAAATCAACACGAAACCCTCCTTAAACAAAATTTCCTTCACGCCGTTTTCACTATGTGAATAAGTCGTATGTTATGATTTTTGTACTTGAAAGGAGAGAAGGTGATTTTTGATCTAGTAAAAAACGAACTGAAAAAGAGCGTTCCGAACGACGAGTTTTCCCGCTACATAAGTCAACTGACTTATGCTGAAGATGAATCATTCTCTGACTGCGTCTGCCTGAACGCGCCAAATCCTTACATAGCCGCGTGGGTACAGACAAAGTACGCGTCAAAAATAGCAGGAACATTTCAAGAGCTAAATGGCACCACTCCACAGGTGATCATTAAGATAAAACATCCGCGGGCAAGAACCGTCATCAGCGCTGACGACATACTCCAAAAAGAGATAAAAACCGCTAAAAGCACACTTCTAAACCCTTCCTACACATTTGAGAGCTTTGTAATCGGCCGTTCTAACGACCTTGCTTTCTCCGTTGCTAAAGCGGTATGTGAAAATCCTGATGTCCTTTATAATCCCGTTTTCATCCACGGAGGCGTCGGACTGGGGAAAACTCATCTTTTACAGGCGATTGGCAACGCGGCTGTAAAAAATAACAAACACGTCATCTACAGCACCTGCGATCAATTCACTAACGAATTTATCTTTCACATAAACAATCACTCAATGGAACGTTTCAGGGATAAATACCGCCACTGCGACTTCTTCCTAATTGACGACGTACAATTTTTGAGCACCCGCGAATCCACGCAGGAGGAATTTTTCAACACTTTCAACGACCTTCACAACGATAAGAAACAGATCGTGCTGACCGCCGACAAGAACCCAAAATTGATCGCAGGACTTGAAGAAAGGCTTAAAAGCCGCTTTATGTGGGGAATGATAGCGGATATCCAACGCCCCGATCTTGAAACAAAAATCGCAATTATCAAAAAGAAGTGCGAAATCGACCAAATCAAAATCAGCGATGAAATCGTCAATTACATAGCAACCATTCTTGAAGAAAACATCCGCGAAATCGAAGGAGCGCTGATCAGAATCAGAGCCTACGCCAATATGCTGAATCAGGCGATCACAATTGATTTTGTCAAAGATACATTAAAAGACTATATTAAGGAAAAACACGAAAACATCACAATTGAAGAGATTATCACTACAGTCGCAAAAGAACTGAACTGCAAGCCAAGCGAAATCCGCAGCAAATCAAGAACGGCGCGGATTGTCAATGCCAGAAGAATGGTAATTTTCCTTGCCCACAAGCTCACACAAAACTCAATGAGAGTCATAGCGGAATACTTCGAAATGAAGGATCATTCAGCTGTAAGCCATTCTTTAAGGACAATTTCGCAAATCATTGCCAGCGACGCCGGTTTTAAACTGAAAATTGACGAACTATCCAGCAAAATCACCTCCGTACACTAATCCATAATGTGAATAATTGTAAAATCTCAAAAACCAAAAAGCCACGAACCAAACGTGCAAAAAATGGCTTTTCACGTTTTCACGCCGGCTACTACGGCTACTACAAGAATTAAAGGAGATCGCTTGAAATTCGACATCATCAAAGGAACACTAGAGACGATGCTTTCATCTCTCCAGCCCTTTCTGGAAAAAAAAGACGCCTCACAAATCACGGCTCACATCCTATTTACCATAAAAAACGAAGAGCTTACACTAAAAGCGACCGACAGAGAGATGGGGCTGCTAACCCGTACGAAGGACCTTAAAAACGGTACCGAAGGCTCTTTTACTTGTAACGGACAAAAAATACTTGACATTATCAGAGTGCTTCATCCAGACGATATAAATATTGAAAACAACGGCGACGATGTAATTATCAAACAAAAACGCACAAAATACAAACTTCAGAGTTTCAATCCATCCCAATTTCCCGACTTTGAACAAAATCCATCGTTAAATGAAATTAACATTAACAGTCAAAACGTAATAACCGGACTTAAGCAAACCGCTCCGGCAATCGCCGGAGCGGCTCACAAAGCGGAACTTACTGGAACACTGATTGATATAAAAAACTCCATCATTAACATTGTAGCGACAGATACAAAACGACTAGCGATCTTTAAGATTAACCAGAACTCTGATAAAAATATCTCCTTCATCTTGCCAAAAAGAGCAGTTCTGGAGATTCAAAAAATATTTAATTTCGACTTTAAGATAGCCTTTGATGATACAAATTTCATTGCTCAAAACAAAGATTATTACCTCTTTACAAAGGTAATCAACGGCAGATTTCCAGATTATGAACGAATCATCCCACGTGATATTAACCATAAATTTAAAATCAATACGGAAAAAATGATTGAATCGCTTTTTCAGATTAGCAGTTTAAGTAAAGAAGTAAAAATCATATTTTCTGAAAATCAAATTGGTTTTGAAACACTCGAACACTCAAGCGAAGAAGCCACAACAAGTTTTGAAAGTGATATAAAGATTGAAAAACCAATTGCGATTACAGTTGACAGTAAATTTTTAATCGAATTCTTACAACAAGTTCGTGGAGATACTTTTTTAATTGGTATCAACGAACCCACATTGCCGTTCACGCTTGAAAATGAACATTTGCTTACTATTGTAATGCCAATCATACTGTAAAAAGGATTACAATGAACGAATATGGCGCAAGCAATATAAAAGTATTAAAAGGATTAGAAGCAGTCAGAAAACGACCCGGAATGTATATAGGAGATACTTCCGTAGGAGGCCTTCACCATCTTATATACGAAGTAGTTGATAATTCTATAGATGAAGCGATGGCCGGCTACTGTAATGATATCAACGTTACTATCACAGAAGATAATAAAGCGATAATCGCAGACAATGGACGTGGTATACCGACAGAGATTCATCCAGAAGAAAAAATTAGTGCGGCAACAGTAGTTTTAACCGTTTTACACGCAGGTGGAAAGTTTGATAAAGACACTTACAAAGTGTCTGGTGGTCTGCACGGAGTTGGAGTTTCCGTAGTTAATGCGCTTTCAAAACATCTTAAAATGACAATTCATAGAAAAGGCGAAACTTTCGAACAACATTTTGAAAAAGGTATCCCCGTTTCTCCTCTTGAAGTAACTGGAAAAACCAAAAAAACTGGTACGGTTATCGAATTTTCAGCCGACGATTCCATATTTGAAACAGTCGAGTTTGATCGGGAAACACTTTCAAAAAGATTCTCTGAGCTTTGTTATTTAAATCCGAAAATAACAATTAAATTTTCCGATTTAAAAACAGGATTTAACGAAAATTATCATTTTGATGGTGGTTTATCACAATTTGTTGATGATTTAAATGATAAAAACGCGCTTACGAAAGCAATATTTATTTCTGACAAATTAGAGGATATAGAAGCTGATATAGCAATTTTATATAACGATGCTTATGCGGAAAAATGCCTAAGTTTTGTAAATAATATCAAAACTCCAGAAGGAGGTACCCACGAAGCTGGCTTCAGAGCCGGATTAACAAGGGCAATTACACAATATGTTGAAAAAAACGCAGGGATGAAAGAGAAAGGGATAAAAATATCAGGAGAAGATACAAAAGAAGGTTTAATCGCAGTGATAAGCGTACGAATACCAGAACCACAGTTCGAAGGCCAGACAAAAGGAAAACTTGGATCAAGTTATGTTAAACCATTATTACAAAGCTTTGTTTATGATAAACTTGTAAGATACTTTGAAGAGAATCCAACCGACGCCCGCGCAATTATGCAAAAAATTGTCCTTGCGGCAAGAGGAAGGGAAGCGGCTAAACGTGCCCGCGATCTAACGCGTAAGAAAGAGGGAATTTCTGTTGGAACATTACCCGGCAAACTTGCGGATTGCCAAAGCAAAGATCCAGACATATGTGAACTTTATCTGGTTGAAGGCGACTCTGCTGGAGGGTCGGCTAAGCAGGGACGAGATCGGGTTTATCAGGCAATTTTACCTTTAAGAGGAAAAATATTAAACGTTGAAAAAGCGCGTATAGATAAAGTACTTTCCACGGAAGAAATTAAAAATATGATTACTGCTTTTGGATGCGGTATAGGTGACGATTTAAATATTGATAGACTTCGCTATAAGAAAATTATTATCATGACAGATGCTGACGTTGACGGAAGTCATATTCAAACGCTTCTTCTTACTTTCTTTTTCCGCTATCTTAAACCAGTATTAGACGAAGGATGCATTTATATTGCTCAGCCTCCGCTTTACCGCTATAAAAAGGGTAAAACCGACGTGTATCTTAAAGATGTTAAAGCAATGGATGAATTTTTGATAGAAAATGGAATTACCACTTTTACATTTAAAAATATCGGAGATCGGGAATTGAAAGAACTACTAAAAATCGCCGCACATTATAGGTCAGTGCTAAATGAACTTGAAAAGCGATTTTCGCTGATTGAACTGATAAGGTTATTTATTGAAAATGATTCTCTGCTTGCATTATCTAATCAGGAATTATTTGAAGAGTCAAAAAAATATCTTAACTCAATCGGTTATAATATATTAAATTCAATTATTAACGAAAACTCGATTCATCTTTTTGTTCAGACGCAAAAAGGTTTAGAGGAACTTTTAATTGATGACAACCTTTTTGCTCATCAGCTTTTTGCCGAAGCTAAATATGTTTTTGAGCGTTTAAATGAGAGAGGAATTCAAACACTCTTTGACGGTAAAGATATATTAGATATTCTTAGCAATGTAGAAGAAAACGCAAAAAAGGGAGCTTATATTCAGCGTTACAAAGGTTTGGGAGAGATGAATCCAGAACAGTTATGGGAGACAACAATGAGTAAAGAAGAACGTCGTCTTTTACAGGTTAAAATTTCTGATTTTGACGAGGCAGACCGTTCGTTTAATTTGTTTATGGGAGACGAAGTAGAACCGCGTAGAATATATATAGAAGAACACGCGAAAGATGTTGAACATCTCGACGTATGATTTCTGTCGGTCTTATATCAACCATCTATAACGCAGCGTCAATCCAGCGTTGGAACGACTACCCGCGAATGGTTGAACTGACGGAACTTGACAAACAGGCGCATAAGTTTATTATAGCTTATTTTCTGGCTTCTTACGAAAACAATATATCTTTTGTAAATATGATTGAAGCAGGCATATTTGAATTTTTACGTCGTGTGATCGTAACCGACATACGTCCCGACGTTTACAGACGTGTAATTGCAGAGAAGAAAGATGAGGTAAACGAATGGGTTCTTCAGAAAATCAAGCCGATAGTAAACGAGGAATTTTTCAAAAAGATCAGTACTTTTTTCAAGGACGAAAAGATATATGAAAATGAAAAAAAGCTTCTTGCCGCCGCGCATTATCTAGCGACACGCTATGAGTTTAACATTATATACCAAAGTGGTAAATTTCTTTCGGACATCGAAAATTTAAAAGATTCAATCGATTCGGAAATATCAGATTTTCTTCAATATAAAGGTGTTGTCGAAATAGCGTCAACCACTGACATTGAACGAATCGTTGATCTATGTGGAAGGCTTCGTTTTCAGATCAGATGGTCGCAGACGCCTAGGCTACCAAAAACCAGCGTTTTGGGTCATCAACTAATCGTGGCGATCTTCTCATACTTTTTTTCAATTGAAGTAAAGGCTTGCCAAAACCGCCTTGTAAATAATTTTTTCTGTGCTCTTTTCCATGATTTGGCAGAGGTGCTTACACGAGATATTATATCGCCTGTAAAATCGAGCGTAGATGGTTTGAACTATTTAATTGCTAACTATGAAATAGAATTGATAATAAAAAAAATCCTTCCTCTTGTACCAGTTAATATTAGAGAACATTTTTCTTATATATTAGGATTGATAAACGAAGGGGATCACTATAAAAAAGACGAATTTAAAAACAGATTCAAAAAAGAACATTTCATTTGCTTTACCGAAAATATAAATCTTTACAACGAAAATCGCTACGAACCGATCGATGGAAGGGCGCTTAAAGCATGTGATCATCTGGCAGCATTCTGTGAGGCGGCACTCTCTATCAGTTACGGTATTAAAAGCAGAGAATTGGAAAACGGACTCCGTATCAAAAACGACTATATCGAACCAATAAGCAATGTTGATTTTGGAAAACTGATGAGAGAAATTGAGCGTCAGATATAAATTTTATAAACTGGAATGAAAGGCTTCTTCCCAGATAACTGCGGCACACGACATTAACGGTTGGACTGCTCGGTTCCCCGCCTGACCCGGTGACCGGCAAAATCGTTGCACAGGTCTGAAAAGAAGCGGCTAATTATATATCAAATAATTTTAATTAGCCGCGCTGAGTGATAAAATCAATTATTTTCTCTTCGATCTCTTCAGCGCGAATCGGCGGCGGGTTTGTGTGTTCTCCCTCAAACAACGCCATCACGGGTGAACTGATAGAAACCCTGAACTCAGCGTTTATCTTCTTTAACGCATTTTCGTCGCTGTCTGTGCCAAGACGAAACGCTTTTAACAGTGTCGGGGCGAATTTGATCCATTCGGCGGTAGAGCAGATTACTTTCTTTTTAGAATTTCCAAGCCGTGCGGCGTGTATGCAGGTTGCGGTGTGAGGATCGATGACATATCCGTTTTTCGCGCTCTCGAAAAGCGCCGTGTTTACCATATCTTCATTTGACCACGCAGCTTCAAAAATGCTCTGCATAACGTCAAGCTCTTTTTCGTTCAAAGCAAAAAACCGCTCGTTCTCCAGCGAAGTAAACATCTCGTTCGCGCGCTCGCACCCAAAGAGATTAAAAACTACCCTTTCCACGTTGCTTGACTTCAGAATATCCATCGCGGGGGAAGTCGTCTCAACCAACTTTCGTTTGCGCAGATCGTATTGACCGCTCATAATAAGATCGGTTAGGATATTGTTGTCATTGCTTGACACGACGATTTTGCCTATGGGAAAACCCATTTTACGGGCATAGAACGCTCCCAGTGCATTGCCGAAATTTCCGCTTGGAATGACGATATCGATCGACTCGCCAATGGCGAGGGCGCTTCTGGCATGGTAGATAATCTGAAATAAAATCCGCCCGAAATTTACCGAATTTGCTGCGCTTACTCTTATATTTTGCCATTTTAACATGTCCGCGAATCTTCCGCTGGAAAGCAGCTTTTTAAGCGCATTCTGCGCGTCGTCAAAATCCCCTTCGATCGCGATAACCTTCAAATTTGGCGCTTTCTGGCTTATCATTTGCAGTTCCTGTACCCTGCTTGTTCTGCCGTGCGGGTAGAGGCACACCACATCAATATTATCCGCGCCTGAAAAGCTTTTCAGCGCCGCCGGACCCGTGTCGCCGCTGGTAGCGGTCAGAATCAGCAATTTCTCGTCCCTTTTTGCCGCGAGATCTCTCAGAATGCTCCCAAACGGACAGAGCGCCATATCTTTAAACGATCGCGTAGGTCCGTGCCAAAGTTCACACACAAAAAGATTGTTTCCTATCTCTTTAAGCGGCGCCGGATCATTTGGATTGTCGAAAAGCGCGTAGCTCTCCAGCGCCCGTTCTATTGTGTCGTCGTCGATATCTATATTCAGCTTTTTGATCACCTGTTTCGCCAGATTCGCATATGAAAGCGTGGACAGCTTCCGCCGCTCCTTTTCTGAGAAAACGGGTAGCTCTTTTGGCGCGTAGAGTCCTCCAAGTGCGGACATTGGCTCTAGCACAGCCTGCGAAAAAGTTACCGCCTGATCGTTCAGGCGGGTAGGGAAAAGAAGCATGGCAGTCCTTAACGGATTATTTTTTTGCGCGATTTTACTACAATGCGCGTTTTTGAGGATAAGAGATGTCGTTAATTAAACTGAGCCGATTGGCACTTTTTCATAACCTTTCACAAATAGGCAGTCGTTGCGGCGTTGAAAAGATCGGCGTCGTGCTGAAAGATAACGCATACGGGCACGGATTGGCAGAGATAGCGCCGCTATGCGCAGGCTATGGCGTCAGATTCGCCGTCGTGCGTAAACTTTTGGAGGCCGAAAAAATCGCGCCTCTTTTTGATGAGGTGCTGGTACTTTCCGATCGTGTAAAAAAAACGGCGTCAAATATCAGCTTTGCTGTAAACGATATCGATCTTCTCCCGCCGGAGGGCGCGAATGTGCACATAAAGGTTGACTCCGGAATGCATAGAAACGGCGTCGCTTTGTCTGATCTGGAAGGTGCGATTGAGCTTTTATCGGCAAATGGAGTCGTTATCCGCGCCGTTTTTTCGCATCTGCGATCAGCGGATATTATATCAAGCGAGTTTTTCTGGCAGGAGAAAAACTTCAACCACGCGCGTAACATCGCGCTTAGAACCGCTGAACGTCTCAGCCTTGAGTCTCCCAAATTTCACCTTTACAACAGCGCGGGGCTTTTTCGCGCGAAAGATGGCGCAAAGTATGACTATACCCGCGTCGGAATCGCAATGTACGGCTATTGTGATCTCACTTTTCCCTTTGAGTCGCCAGAATTGAAGCCCGTTTTGTCACTTTGGGCGGATCGCGTTTCTAAACGGCATTTTGAGAAAGGAGATCGGGCGGGGTACGCCGGAGTGTTTCGCGCCGAAGATGATTTTAACGCCGGAGTATATGATGTGGGTTATGGAGACGGCTTTCTGCGCTTAAACGGCGGTGAGGGCTACGAAATACCGGGCGGCGGGAAATTGCTGGGTCGGGTTAGTATGGATAACGTAATCGTACGGAGTGATCAAGAGAGGATCTGCATTATGGATGACGCGAAGAAATTCGCCGGTTTGCGGGGAACAATCAGCTATGAGGTATTGGCGCGTCTTAACGGGGATATTCCAAGGGTGGTGATTTAAAAGAATTCTTTTTCCATATATCCCGGAGGAGATTATGCTTGATAGCTTCGCCTGCTCAAGGAGCTACGATAATATTCTTTCGGGCAACTATGCAGATTCTGTTAGCCCTTTCCAATTTCAAGTAAAAAGCTTGTACGCGCGGGAGACGATAGAGGCGCAGCTATCAGATAGGAAATTGGAAATAAAAACGAGAAAAGAGACAGGAGCGAGACTACTGAATAAATCCGCACAGCGCGAGGAATACGATCCAACTGCCCACGTAGACACGAATAGCGGTTCTGACAAGTTGCAACATATAAATAGTAATAGGAAATATTTGGCAAAATCCAAGCTAAATCAAGGTCAAGATTGATAACGACAGCGCTCACGATCTGTGGGGCGTTGAAGCCTACGGCGACAAGGCGGCGTGATTAACAAGCGTAGCGATCAGACTAAACAGTTAATTGCTCATCCGTAAATAACCATAACTTCGTTGAGGGCAATCATATCTGAAGCGGGACACAGCAGGGTGTGGCAAAGAGGCGATATTGTGAAGATCAATCTTGTCAACGGTACTTTTGGATATGGCAGAGTATTGCCTGATCCCTTGATGGCATTTTATGACATTTAGACGTCGGAAGGCAAAAATATTTTGCCAAAGGATATTATACTTAAGCCGATATTGTTCCGGGTATACGTTATGCATCGTGCCATAAAATCGGATAACTGGGAAATCATTGACAACCTACCTATTGACGACCCGTCATTATTGCCAGAACCAGATTATTTTAAACAGGATTCAATCAGCAAAAATTTTACATTTACCACGCTGGCAAAAATATTTCAGTTCCAAGAGAAGCGTGCATTGGTCTTGAACGCGTGGCAGCGTGGGAAGATTGGCATAAGTTCTTCCGCTCCCTCGCCAGTTATTCCAGCTCTGTCGCCGCTGTGACACGCCCAAGCGGGCGCGGTGTTGAATACATCTGACGTATGGCTGTATGGCTTCGCCGTCGTATGGCGCGT
>JAITRJ010000047.1 GCA_031288475.1 Helicobacteraceae bacterium
GACTGCGCCGCGCGAAGCCCCGTTATCCACGCGCTTTTGCCCTTTAGCGCGCGATGAAGCGGCTCAACTTTTCTTACATGACAGCAAAGATGGCGGTTGTCCAAACTCTCTCTCATTCCAAACTCGCCAAGTTTCCGCTCTAAATCGGCAAGCGACGATTGGTTGGGCTTATACCGTTTAATCGTAACGCCGTAAAACGGCTCGACCGCGCCGTGATATTCCACGCATTCCCTGAAATGCTTTAATGTGTCGAGCGCGAAGACCTCTATATTCTTATTCCCCGTTTTCAGCGCCAAATCCAAAACGACGATATCTTCAGCTTGATAGCTGAACGACAGCGCGATCTTGCCGTTAATCAGCCTCAAAATCCTAGATAACATAATCGTTCCACTCCTCGTTTTGCGAATAGGTTTTCGCCTCGTTGAACGTGATAAAAACTGTGTCGGGATTGGCGTTTTTAACGCGGTTCCAGCGCGTTTTGTCTATATCGGCTTCAATCGGCTTCGCGCCTTCAAGCGTTACCAGTTCCACGCGCACCCTGCCGCCTAAAAATCTGTGCGCGACGATTCTGGATTCAATCGCTTTTTCGCTATCTTTGGTCGGCGAAATATCAATATTGTGCGGTCGGATAAAGAACTTCAGATCGCTTTCGCCCTCGCCGCCGTCCAGCTTCAGCCTGCCCTGTTCTACGCGGGCGCGGAAGAGATTGACGTTACCTAAAAAGCTGTAAACAAACGGGGTTTTCGGATTGTCATACACCTCTTCAGGCGCGCCGATCTGCTCGACTCTGCCCTTGTTAAAAATAACGATGTTATCGCTTACCTCCAAAGCCTCCTCTTGGTCGTGAGTTACAAATATGCTTGTTATATGTATCTCGTCGTGCAGATATCTAAGCCATCGTCTAAGCTCCTGCCTTACTTTCGCGTCAAGCGCGCCGAACGGCTCGTCCAGCAAGAGTATCTTGGGCTCGACCGCGAGCGCGCGGGCGAGCGCCACGCGCTGTTTCTGCCCGCCGCTAAGCTCGCTTGGGAGGCGGTTTGCCATTGATTCAAGCTGAACCATCTTTAGCAGTCTGAACACGCGATCCTTGATCTCGTCTCTGTTCGGGCGCGTTGAACTCGGACGCGCCTTAAGCCCGAACGCAACGTTTTCAAACACGCTCATATGCTTAAAAAGCGCGTAGTGCTGAAACACAAATCCCACGCTGCGATCCTTAACGCTCTTATGTCCCGCCTCCTCGCCAAAAAACCGGATATCGCCCTGATCGGCGCTCTCAAGCCCCGCGATAATGCGAAGCAGAGTGGTCTTGCCCGATCCGCTGGGACCTAAAAGCCCCGTCAGCTCTCCCTCTTTGATCGTAACGCTCACGTCCTCCAGGGCGGTGAAGTCTCCGAAGCGTTTGGTAAGGTTGTTTATCTCTATGCTCATTTGGCTTCCTTGAATACAATCTCTTTGCGCTGGAGCGTTATAAACCGTTCGATCACGCTTTTAACCGCCAGCGTCAGCAGCGCCAGAAAGGTCAGGATCGACGCAACGGCGAAGGCGGCGGTAAGGTGATATTCATTGTACAAAATCTCAATCTGGAGCGGCATCGTTATCGTCATACCGCGCTGCAAACCCGAAACTACCGCTACCGCGCCGAACTCACCCATCGCGCGGGCGTTGGTGAGGATCACGCCGTACAGCAGCCCCCATTTGATATTCGGAAGCGTAACGCGCCAGAAGGTATATAAGCCTCCCGCGCCCAAAGTCAAAGCTGCCTCTTCGTCGTCTCTGCCAAGCTCCTGCATCAGCGGTATCAGTTCCCGCGCCACAAAGGGAAAGGTTACGAACGCCGTAGCCATTACCATACCGGGTAGCGCAAAGACGATCCTGATCTCGTTTTCCATCAGCCACTCGCCAAACCAGCCGTTAGCGCCGAAAAGCAGTACGTAGATTAACCCCGCGATAATCGGCGAAACCGAAAACGGCAGCTCGATCAGCGTAATCAATACGTTCTTGCCGAAAAAGTCAAATTTCGCGATAGCCCACGCCGCCATCACGCCAAAAAAGGCGTTAAGCGGAACGACGATCGCGGCGATCAAAACGCTTAGCTTGATCGCCTCGAATGTTTCAGTGTCTAAAATTGAATCTCTATATGTCTCCCACCCTCTTGAGAACGCCTGCTGAAAGATCGTAAAAAGCGGCAGCGCGATAAATATCGCCAAAAACAGAAGTGAAACGCCGATCAGCGCATATTTCAACCAGCCCGGCTCTTTACGCATTGGCTTTTACCTTTCCCCGCCTCCTCGCGAAGGTCTGTAAAAAGTTGATTAAAAGCAGTAAAACGAAGGTGCAGACCAGCATCAAAACGCCGATCGCGGCAGCTTCCTCGTAGTCGTATTCCATCAGTTGCATAAAGACAAGAAGCGGTACGATCTCGGTTTCGTACGGCTTGTTGCTGGAAATGAAGATCACCGATCCGTATTCGCCAAGACCTCTTGCGAACGCCAAAGCAAAGCCTGTGAGAAGCGCTGGATATATGGAGGGGAAGATTACCCGCCTGAACGTCGTCCAGTAACTCGCGCCCAGCGTGATTGCCGCCTCCTCAAGCTCTTTGTCAAGCTCCTCTATGACGGGCTGAACCGTGCGCACGATAAACGGCAGCCCTATAAAGGTAAGCGCGATCGTAATGCCGATCTCCGAGTAGGAAATGCTGACGCCGTCGTCGGGAATAAAATGGCTGAACAGATGCTCTTTGACCCACAAAACCATAGTTGGGTCTTTGACGCTTATCGGCGCGAAAAACTGTCCCAAAATCCCGTTTTTGGCGAAGATCGCCGTTAGCGATATGCCCGCCACCGCCGTGGGTATGGCGAAAGGCAGATCGATAATAGAATCTAAGAATTTTCTGCCGAAAAACTTATAACGCGTCAGAACCCACGCCAAGATCAACCCGAATACCGCGTTTACGCAGGCTGCGAGAAACGACGTGCCGAAGGAGATTTTGAACGCGGCAAACGTTCTCGGATCGAGGGCGATCTCAATAAACCGCTCAAGAGAGACCTTTGTCGAATAGAGCAAAAGCCCTCCGAGCGGGATAAGCACAAGCAGGGACATATAGGTCATCGACAGCCCAAGCGTCAGACCAAATCCGGGCAGCGCCGTTTTTGTATGGCGCTTTAAAGCTGCTGACGACACCGCTGCCCTTACTTTTTGGCGTAGATTTTGTCGAATTCGCCGCCGTCGTTAAAGTGCAGTTTCTGCGCTTTATCCCAGCCTCCGAAATCGTCGATCTTTACGAGTTTAAGCGTGGGGAACGACTTTTCAAACTCCTTTTGCACCTCTTTATCAGTAGGGCGGTAGTAGTATTTTGCCGCTATGCGCTGACCATCTTTGGAGTATAGGAAGTTCAGATACTCTTTCGCCGCCTTGACGGTCGCTTCGCCCTTTTTCTTTACGTTGCCCTCGACCACCGTTACGGAAGGCTCCGCAAGGATGCTAAGCGAAGGCACGACGATCTCGAATTTATCATGTCCGTCGGGATACTCCTCGAAAATCAAAAATGCCTCGTTCTCCCACGCTAAAAGCACGTCGCCCTGATCGCGCTGAGCGAAGGTGATCGTAGAGCCGCGCGCGCCGCTGTCTAAAATCGGCACGTTGGCGAAGAGTTTTTTCACAAACTCTCTGGCTTTGTCTTCGCCGCCGTATTTTCTATCGGCATACGCCCACGCCGCGAGATAATTCCATCTGGCGCCGCCGCTGGTCTTTGGATTGGGAGTGATGACCGCCACGCCGGGTTTTACCAGGTCGTCCCAGTCTTTGATTTCTTTGGGGTTGCCTTTGCGCACTAAAAAGACGATGGTCGAGGTGTATGGCGAACTGTTAAGCGGAAGATTCTTGATCCAGTCCTTGCCGATCAGATCGGGGCGTTTTACCGCGATCGCGTCGATATCGCCGCCAAGCGCCAGCGTTACTACGTCGGCGGGGTTGCCGTCGATCACCGCATTTGCCTGCTTCGCGCTGCCGGCGTGCGACTGCGTAATGGTTACGTCGTCGCCTGTTTTCGCCTTGTAGTACTTGATGAACGCGGGGTTGTACGCCTTGTAAAGCTCTCTCGTCGGATCGTAAGACACGTTGAGAAGCTGAATCTGCGCCGCGCTCAATACCGAGGCGGTCGCGAATGCCGTTAGTAAGCCGATAACAGGTTTGGTTAAACCCATTTTTTCTCCTTATTTTTGAAAATCGAGCGAAATAGTAGAGAAATAAAACTTAAAAGTCAAGTATACCGATTAACAAAATCAAGAAAATGATTGGTTCGCGTCGCCGTTCTGCGCCATATCGCCCTCCGCGTCAATTGCCAGCCCTGCTCCGCAGAGGCGCGCAGGATTGCGAAAATAGCTGCGATGCGTGACTGCCGTATAGCAAGGTTACGCCTTCGCCGTTACATTGGTCGGATATTAATGGCGAGACGGAAGATAGTCCTTCGGCTTCTGGATATACGAAAGGAGGGGGAGAAACAGTGAACGGCTTCACTCCGTCTCGCAATAACGGGATACCACTCAAAACGCGCGCCGCCTGATTTACCCGTATTGTTTTCCCAAGATGGATAAGAGGAACGCTTTTTGTTTATCTACCCTCAAAAACAAGGAGGAGATGATGAGCAGAATGGCCTCGATCAGAAACGACATTCCTGTCAGCGTTATCAGAAGGACGATCAAAAACACAACGGACGGTATCTTTCGGATCAGACTTATGGTGGTGGAGAAACTTTTGAGCAACCCGCACCTTAGCTTGCAGGCTACGGCGAACGCTTTGTTTGTAAACCGCGAAACGGTCACAAAATGCCTCAAGCTGTTCAATCAGGGCGGAATCGATCTGCTGCGCCCGAAAAGGGCAGGGCGCAAAGAGGGCAACCCTAAGTACGACGGCGAGATATTTTTAGAGCTGATCCGCGTTCTGGAGCGAAACCGCGGCGAGTGGTCCGTCTATCAGATGCAGGATTACATCAAAGAGCGCCACGAGGTGGTCGTGCCGGAATCGACTATCTACTACCGCATAGCGAAGCTCGGTTTCGCCAAACGCGCCCGATCGCAAAGGAGCGCCTGATGCGCTTTCTTCTGCCGATCGTTTTGATTTTCGCGTTTTTCGGCTGCGATCAGAATGAGCGCGAAGGCGTGGCTATGCGCCAGTCCTCTCCTCCATCGTACAGTACGGAGCAGCCGTCAAACGGCAGCGCGGAAGAGAGCGGCGGAAACGATACTGGTTCTGTTCTCAAACCGGTGATCACAAGCGCCTCCGGATCAACCCCGCCGCGGTATGGGATTGAACCAGACGAACACGCTGATTTCTCCGATTAGGATCGGCAGCCATACCTCAGTCGCCGCCCAGACGGGCAAACCCCATCAAAACGCGAACATC
>JAITRJ010000019.1 GCA_031288475.1 Helicobacteraceae bacterium
ATCCGCAAGCCTTGCCGCTCAGTCAGTAAAGAACTGACTGCCGCTTTTTGAGCGGGACTTACAATACGCCTCACCTGTCTGCCTTGCTCAGTCTATGACGCGCTTCGGATTGGGCGAACCGGAGAGAGGGGGATACGATAACGAAATATCGCATGGCAATTGGAAAAGGAGACAGCAGGAATAGCGCAATATCACTTTACATACTTTTTACAAAAAGCCTCGACTGCTCTTTATATTTACCATTTAGGATTGCTTTATTCCAAAAAGGAGGATGCAATGAAGTTTTCCAGAGTCGCGTCGGCGTTTTTAACCGCCGCGCTTTTATCTCCGTTTGCCGTTCAGGCAGCGTCTAGTTTTGATTCGTCAAAAAAGATTGTCGTCGTTTCGCGCGAGGACGGTTCCGGTACGCGCGGCGCGTTCATTGAGCTTTTGAAGATTGAGGTTAAAACGCCCGATGGTAAACGCAAAGATATGACGACAAAAGAGGCGATTGTCGCCAGACAGACGGACGTTGTGATGACAACGGTCGCGCAGAATAAGTACTCAATTGGCTACATCTCCCTGGGATCGCTGAATAAGACGATCAAGGCGCTGAACATTGACGGTGTCAAGGCTACGTCGGATAACGTCAAAAACGGTTCCTATCCGATCTCGCGCCCGTTTAATATTGCCACAAAGGGCGAACCTGTCGATATGGCGAAGGATTTTATTGATTTCATTCTTTCGTCACAGGGACAGAACGTGGTCGCCAAAAGCTATGTGGCTGTCAACAGCGCCGCGCCTTCCTACAGCAGTAAAGGCTTCGCTGGGCGTCTTGTGGTGGCTGGATCGTCCTCTGTAACGCCGGTTATGGAGAAACTTAAGGAAGCATATGTTGCGCTTAACCCTAAGGTGACAGTCGAGATTCAAATCAGCGACTCGTCCGCGGGCATCGCGGGCGCGATCGCCGGAACTTGTGATATTGGTATGGCAAGCAGGGAACTGAAAGAGAGCGAAAAGGCAAAATTACATTCTTTAACGATTGCGGTTGACGGGCTTGCCGTAATAGTGAACAACGACAATCCGATCTCCAATTTAACGCAGGATCGCGTCAAAGCGATTTTCACTGGCGACGTTACCACTTGGAATGAAGTGAACAAGTGAAGGAATTCCGCGAAAGGTTTATGAGCGTCGTTTTTTTGATAACGGCGCTTACATCTATCTTCGCCGTGGGGCTGATCTGCGTCTTTTTGTTCGTGAACGGGCTTCCGGCGATTTTTTCAATAGGCGTCGGCGAATTCCTCTTGGGAACGGAGTGGTCGCCTGTCGATGAACCGCCGCTTTTTGGCATAGCGCCGATGATCGTGGGCAGTCTCTACGTTACGGCTGGCGCGGTCGCCATTGGGGCGCCAGTCGGCATTCTGAGCGCCGTGTTTCTCGCCCGTGTGGCTCCCAGACGGTTCTACCGCGTCGTAAAACCTGCCGTTGATCTGCTTGCAGGCGTGCCATCGGTGGTCTATGGATTTTTTGGTATGGCGGCGATCGTTCCATATGTGGGCAACAGCATACTCGCGGCGTCGATTCTACTCGGCGCTATGATCCTTCCTACGATCATAGCGCTCTCGGAGAGCGCGATTCGCGCTACGCCGGAGCAGTACTACGAAGGCTCGCTGGCATTGGGCGCCGGACCATACCGAACGGTCTTTTTTGTTCTGCTTCCCGCCGCGAAATCTGGCGTTCTGGCAGCCATAATCTTAGGAGTAGGGCGGGCTGTAGGCGAAACGATGGCTGTGATTATGGTTGCCGGAAATCAGGCACGAATGCCTGTCTCCATTATGGAGGGCGCGCGGACGATGACGGCGAATATCGTTCTGGAGATGGGATACGCGGCGGAAATGCACCGCGAGGCGCTGATTGCTACAGGTGTAGTTCTGTTTACCTTTATTTTAATCATAAACCTGAGCTTTTCGGCTCTTAAAAGGAGGGCAAGAATATGATAAAAACGCCCGCCGCAGCAGTACGGCAGACGGGGGGCAGGCTTCGGGCGCAAGAACGCGTAATGGCGGTTGCCGTCTGGGCGGGCGCCATTGTCACCTTTTGCGTTTTGCTCTACATCGTCGCTTATATAATGTTTAAGGGTATTCCGCATATCTCTCTGTCGTTATTTTCGCCGACCTACAACAGTGAAAACGTCTCTTTGACGCCAGCGCTGATTTCTACCGCGATCATCACGTTCTTTTCGCTTTTTATCGCCGTTCCGTTCGGCGTGTTTTCGGCAATCTATCTCACCGAGTACGCAAAGCGGGGCAACAGAGCCGTTTCGATCGTGCGGATTACCACCGAAACACTCGCGGGTATTCCGTCGATTGTCTATGGGTTGTTTGGAATGCTCTTTTTCGTTACCTTTTTAGGGTGGGGCTTTTCGGTTATATCTGGCGCTTTTACGCTTTCCATTATGATCCTGCCTCTGATTATGCGCAGCAGTGAAGAGGCGCTCAAAGCTGTGCCGGATACTTTGCGCGAAGGCGCGTTCGGGCTTGGCGCTGGCAAATTGCGCGTCGTTTTCAGAGTTGTTCTGCCATCGGCGATGCCCGGCATAGCCGCGGGGGTTATGCTTGCGATCGGGCGGATTGTAGGGGAGAGCGCGGCGCTGATCTACACGGCGGGAACGGTCGCGCAGATCCCCGTCAGCCCGCTGGAATCGGCGCGGACAATGTCCGTTCATATGTTTGCCCTCTCCAGCGAAGGGCTTCACATAGGCGAGGGGTACGCGACGGCGGTTGTACTGCTGATCCTTGTCGTTTTAATCAACATTGTGGCGGCAAAGATCGCCAGAAAGCTTGGAGGAAACGGGTGAAATGTTTTGAGATTAAAGGGCTGGATCTCTATTACGGCGATTTTCGGGCGCTGAAAGATATCAATATGGATATAAACGAACACGAGATAACGGCGTTTATCGGTCCTTCGGGATGCGGTAAATCGACGTTGCTTAAGACGCTCAACCGTATGAACGATCTGATTGAAGGATGCCGCATTACTGGAACGGCGCAGCTTTTTGGCGAGGATATTTACGGCGCGATCGACGTCAACGCGCTACGCAAACGCGTCGGAATGGTTTTTCAGAAGCCCAATCCGTTTCCGTTCAGCGTATATGACAATATCGCCTTTGGCGCGAGGACGCACGGCGTCAGGAAACGGCGCGATCTGGACGAGATCGTGGAGGGATCGTTAAGAAACGCGGCAATGTGGGACGAAGTGAAAGATCGGCTTAAAGAATCGGCGCTTAGTCTTTCGGGCGGGCAGCAGCAGCGCCTCTGTATAGCGAGGGCTTTAGCCGTCGAGCCGCAGGTGCTGCTATTGGACGAGCCTACCAGCGCGCTTGATCCGATCTCAACGGGCAAGATCGAGGATCTGCTGCTGGAGCTTAGCGATCGCTACACTATTACAATCGTTACGCACAATATGCAGCAGGCGGCGCGCATCAGCGATAAAACTGTCTTTTTCCTGCTGGGGCAGGCGATTGAACAAGGCGCCACGGAGGAAATTTTCGCCCGCCCTAAAGATAGGAGAACCGAAGATTATGTTACGGGGAGATTTGGATAATGCGAAGTAGATTTGAAGGACAGTTAGCGGAGTTAAACGATAATCTGATTGAGATGGGCGGGTTGATTAAGGACGCTATCTCAAAGGCCAAAAAAGCGCTGGAGGAGCAGGACGCTATATTAGCGCGCGACATCATAGAAGGCGATGACCAGATCGACGATTTGGAGAAACATATTGAAAGCCTCTGCCTTAAGATTTTGCTAAGGCAGCAGCCTGTAGCTCGGGATTTGCGAATGGTCAGCGCGGCGTTGAAGATGATCGCCGATATGGAGCGCATAGCCGATCACGCCGCGGACATAGCCGAGCTTTGCGAATACCTCTCAGGTAAAAAGTACCTCAAGGAGTTAAACCGCATATCGCTGATGGCGGAGGCGGCGATTGAAATGGTCTCTATGAGCATCGAAGCCTTCGTAAAGGGCGACAGCGTACTCGCCAATAACGTGATCTCTTACGACGACACGATCGACAATCTTTACATTACGGTAAAAATGGATATGATCGAGTTTATACACAGAGATATAAACAACGGCGAACATTGCTTCGATATTCTGCAGATTGCCAAGTATTACGAGCGGATCGGCGATCACGCAGTCAATATCGCCGAGTGGGCTATCTTTTCGATCAGCGGCAAACACAAGGAGGCGCAGGTTATCTGAATATGAGGAAAAAAGCGCAGATAGTTTTCATAGTGGAAGACGACGACAATATACGCGGAATGGTTGCGTACGCGCTTTCAACGGTGGGTTTCAAAACAGATGGTTTCGCCGACTACAGCGGTCTGCGCGACGCAATGAACAGAACGACGCCCTCTCTGATACTGCTGGATATTATGCTGCCGAAGGAAGATGGGATATGGATTTTAAGAAAACTAAAGGAATCGGAGGAGACGAGATCGCTGCCGGTGATTATGCTCACCGCGAAGGGAGCAGAGTTTGATCGGATAAAAGGGCTTGATCTGGGCGCGGATGATTATATAACAAAACCCTTTTCTGTTCTGGAAATCATCTCGCGCATAAAAGCGGTGCTTCGCAGGGCAGGCGGAGATCGAAACATAGCGAGTGAATTTACGGTGGGAACACTTAACTTAAATATAGATAAACGGGTCGTTTTTGCCGGAAATAAGGAGATAACGCTGACATATAAAGAATTTGAACTGCTTAGCTGTTTGATGAAAAACGTAGGGATCGTTATGACGCGGGACGCGCTTTTAGAACAGGTGTGGGGATTTGATTTCGTGGGTAAAAGCCGTACAATTGATATGCATATTAAGTTTTTACGTCATAAACTCGGCGAAGCGGGCAATATGATTAAAACTGTGCGTAATGTTGGCTATAAAATGCGGGATGGTTAGTGAGGAGACGTATATATATCGATATGACAGCTCTGGCAATTGCGGCAATTTTAACGCTTGCCGTCACGCTTTGTGCCGTTTTTTATAATGGCTACTCCAAAGAAGCGCAAAACGAACTGCAATCATTTGTGCGGACTTATGCGGCGGCAAGCGTCGGCGGCACAATCGAAAAGCTTGAGCGGAGAAGGCAGGGAGATCGCGTTCGCGCGACGGTGATCAACGCGAACGGAGAGGTTCGGTACGATACTGCCATAGAACCTTCAAAGCTGGAGAATCATATCGATCGCAAAGAGATTGCAGAAGCGTTGAAAAACTGCGTTGGAGAAAGCAAGCGATACTCCGACTCCCTTCGTCAGGAGACTTACTATTACGCGATAAGGCTAGAGGACGGATCGGTCTTAAGAGCGGCTGTAACCACTAGCTCTTTTTTCAACGCTTTTTTCAACGCACTCCCCATCGTCGTAGGCGTCGCGGCGGTTATAATTGTTTTCGTCTATTTCTGGGCCGGCAGTCTGGCTAAAAGGATCGTTGAACCGATCAACAGAATCGATCTCGATTCTAAATTAGCCGCGCCATATAAAGAGTTTATTCCGTTTGTAGAAACGATTGTCAAGCAGCGGGATAGAATTGAGCGCGAACTCTCTGAGAAAACAAAGTTGATGGAGATACGCCGCGAATTTTCCGCAAATGTTTCTCATGAGCTGAAAACGCCGCTAACGAGCATCTACGGCTATGCGGAAATGCTTTATAATGATATGGTGAAGAAGGGAGATAAACGCGAGTTTCTTGGAAAAATTAAAGACGAGGCGGCGAGGCTTATTGACCTGATCGAGGATATTATAATGGTATCTGAGCTTGACGAGGGAAAGAGAAATGACGCTTTTGAGGAGATTGATTTGAAAGCGGCGGCGATCGAAGCGGCGAAAACGCTTGAATTAAAGAGCGCGAAAAACGGCATAAATATCGCCGTTGGAGGAGAGGGGATTGTCCGTGCTAACAGATCGATGATCTTTGAAATGCTATACAATCTGATCGACAACGCAATCAAGTACAATAAACCGTATGGAAGCGTAAAAATCGTCATTGAGCAAACTGGCGAACGGACGCAAGTTGTCGTTTCCGACACAGGCATTGGCATTCCGGAGTCGGCGCAGAACCACGTTTTTGAGCGTTTTTACCGCGTTGATAAGTCTCGATCGAAAAAGACGGGCGGCACCGGGTTGGGGCTTGCCATCGTAAAGCATATTGTTATGTGCCATAATGCTTCTATCGCGCTGAAAAGCAAAGAGGGCGAAGGAACCATCGTTACCATTGCCTTTCAGTAACGGTTTTGGTAAAAACAGCGTGACGGAGAGTGAGAACAGTTTGAATCTCTCCTGATAATTGGATAGCTACGCGCTGTCGCGCGTTAATTTCTGTTGTTGTATAATCCCAGCGCCTTTCAAAAGAGCGCTTTCTTGACATCTCTATGCGGCGGGTGGAAAGGGAAGCGGCAGTTTAGAAGATGATGGATTCGGATTTTCGAAAAAATCCCGGGATATGATCACTGTGGATGTAAATGGAAAACTTAAGCCGCATAAACGAAGCAACTTATTTTGGAGTTTTATGTATGCGCTGGAAGTTTGCTTAGCGCTTGAATTGAAGGAAAATTGAAGAATGAAAAAGTTTTCTCCGTTATTAGAACAAATACAGCATAAAATAGACCGCGCGAAGGTCATTTCTTTTGATGTTTTTGATACATTGCTCCTAAGACCATATTG
>JAITRJ010000030.1 GCA_031288475.1 Helicobacteraceae bacterium
AAGCAGGACTTTTCCAAATTGGGTGAACAAACCAGGGCGGTCCACGCCGGGGAATTTCCGGACCCCGTGACCGGCGCTTCGGCGCCGAACCTGGTCATGTCCACGACCTTTGTGGTGGACGCCGGCACGACTTTCTCGGTAGAAGGTATGGGGGAGGACGATCCCTTTGTATACACCCGCTGGGGCAACCCCACCATACGGCAGCTGGAGGAAAAACTTGCCGTTTTGGAAGAAGCCGAAACCGCTGTTGTTTTTGCCAGCGGCATGAGCGCCGCCACCGCCCTGCTGCTCCATACCCTCAAGGCCGGGGACCGGGCGGTCATAAGCGACGTTGCCTACGCGGCGGTGGCCGAGGCAACCAATGAACTGTTCCCGGGCCTCGGCGTTGATATTGTCAAGGTTGATACGTCGGATCCGGACGCGCTGGCGGCGGCGGTAACACCGGGCGTAAAACTGGTTTACATCGAAACGCCCTGCAACCCCCTGCTGCGGCTCACCGACATCGGGGCCGCCGCGAAAATCGCCCACAAGGCGGGAGCCCGCCTGGCGGTGGATTCAACTTTCGCGACCCCGGCGGCGACAAAGCCCCTGCGGCTCGGCGCGGATTTCGTCATCCACTCGCTGACAAAATATATTGGCGGCCACGGCTACGCCCTGGGCGGCACTTTGCTGGGCAGGGCCGTGGACCTGGTTCCCCTGCGCAAAAAAACCTCGATCCGTTTAGGCGGGACCATAAGCCCCTTCAATGCGTGGCTTATCCTGAGGGGCCTTGCGACCCTGCCGCTCCGCATGAAAGCCCATGAGGAAAACGCCCTGAAAGTCGCCCGCTATCTTGAAACAAACCCAAACGTAACGCGGGTGATCTACCCCGGTCTTCCCTCCCATCCCCAGCACGATCTCGCGCGGCGTCAGATGAAAAATTTTTCCGGCATGATAAGTTTTCAAACCAAAGACGGAAAGGAAACCGCCCGCTGTCTTGCGGAAAAACTGCGGATCATCCACTATGCCGTCTCCCTGGGGCATCATCGTTCCCTCATCTTTTACCTTCATACCGAAGAACTGCTCGCCACGTCGTTCAAACTGGTAACGCAAAAGCAGCTTGATTCCTGGAAAACCTTTGCGGGTGACGGCATATTCCGCCTCTCGGTCGGCCTTGAAGACGCGGAGGATCTCATCGCCGATTTGGAACAGGGCTTAAGGTAAAGGGCACCTCTGAAAACCCCGGTTGAGTTTCCAGAGGCAACGGGTGTCTCTCCGTATTGGACACATGAAGTGCTATTCTGTCATGGTTTGCATAGCGGACTCGCTTACTATAATTTATGCGACTATAGCAGGGCGATCGCCGATTTCACACAAGCAATCAAGATCGATCCGAACTATGGAATGGCTTATAATAATCGCGGACTTGCTTACCTGGACGCGGATGACCGCGAAAACGCCGCGAAAGACGCCCGCAAAGCGTGCGAACTGGGAGATTGCAATTTGCTGCAAAGTATGGATGAAAGCAACAAGACCTTTTGCCGCTAACCGTTTTGCCACCAGCTCCCTGCGTTTCCACCGAAGCTTTTCTTATCAAGCGAAAGTGAGACTTGCAGGAATTTCAGTTTGGATTAGTCTATCTTTATGATAATCGGGTTGAAGGCTTTGGAAGCGATCAGGGCGCGATCTCCGATTCTGATATTTTCGATCTCTGTTTGCGCCGCCGCAACTTTCACAATATCGCCGCCGACGAGAACGCTTAAAATATAAACCACGCCAGACTCTTCAATCGACAAGATGTCCCCTATCACACGAAACTTATTGCTGACGCTGCTCATTGAAAACACCTTTGATGGCGCGCCGCTTTTGACGATCCGCCCGCCTTCGATCACGAAGGTTTTGCTTGATAATCTGAATACCTCGCTTAGATCATGACTGACCAGCAGCGTAGCGGGGCAAAGCGTTTTTTGCAGCGCCAGCAACTCATTTTGCAACTCGTGGCGCATTACGTTATCCAGCGCGCTCAGCGGTTCGTCCAGCAACAAAACTTTGGGGTGCGGCGCCAATGCGCGGGCAAAGGCTACACGCTGTTTCTGCCCGCCGCTCAACTGCGCGGGTTTTTGATCTTGAAGGTTGTTTAGTCCACACAGATCAAGCAGACGATCAGCGTTTTGGCGTTCGTTTTTTGCTAGCGCAAACTCAATATTTTTCCTCACGCTCATATTTGGGAAAAGCGCGTAATCCTGAAACACGAAGCCAACGCGCCTTTTCTGCGGCTTGAGGTTGATCTTGCGCGCTCCGTTGAACCAGACCTCGCCATTGACAACTATTGAGCCGCTATCTGGCGCGGTAAGCCCCGCGATCATCCTAAGAAGCGTCGTTTTACCAGCCCCGCTCGCGCCGAAAATCGTAACGAATTCGCCCTCGCCAATCGTACCTTTGAAGGCGAACTCTATATCGCCGTTTGCGGATTTAAGCCGTTTTCTAACGTCGATCTCGATCATAAAACGCCAGCGCGCGCGAACCGGCGGTTTAAAATATAGACGCAAAGCAGCAACGCGAAAGTGATCGCAAAAAGTGTGAAAGCGTATTTATGCGCCAGCGCATAGTTCAGCCCCTCAACCTCCTCGTAAATCGCTATGCTTGCCACTTTGGTAACGCCCGGCCTGCTACCGCCAATCATAATCACGACGCCGAATTCGCCCACCGTATGCGCGAAGCTAAGCACGATTCCCGTCAGCATTGAGCTTTTCATATTTGGAAGCAGAACGAAAAAAAGCGTTTTAAGCCTATCTGCGCCAAGCGTAGCAGCGGCTTCGCGTAAAGAGACGTTAAGCGATGAGAAACCGCTTTGAATCGGCTGAACCATAAATGGCAGACTGAATATCACGCTTCCCAAAACCAAGCCTTCAAAACTGAAAACCAATTGAAAGTCGTAATTTTTGTCCAGATACCTGCCGATTGCGCTGTTTTTCTTGCTGAAAGCCATCAGCAGATAGAAGCCAAGCACGCTGGGCGGCAGCACGAGCGGCATACTGACGATCGTTTCGATCACGACGCGGACGCGGCTTTTTGTGTGAGCCAGCCAATATGCCAATGGTACGCCTATTATCAACAAGACTATAGTCGTGCAGAAGGCAAGTTTGAAGGTTACGACCATCGTCGATACGAATCCGATCGAATCCTTGCTCAACTCGAATCCGGCGCTTTGGAGCAGATCGACGATTCTATCGCTCAGTCTGAAGGAGGAGAACGCTTCGGCGATTTTGCTTCCTGTAAAGGAGGGACTGGCAGTTTCAAGCGTATCACTCATTGGGCGCTCTTATGGATATTTCGTTGGCTTTGACCAGCCACTCGACCTCGTCGCCAGCCGTGAGATTAAGCCGTTCGGCAGATTGCGCCGTAATAATGGACTTTACTTCGCGCGCGTCGCTTCGCAGCGATATTTCGCATAAGATACCGCCGTAACGCAAGCTATTAATTGTTGCGCTATGGCGGTTTCTCAAGCTTATTCCTCCGCTTAGGTTTTTGGCGATCACTACTTCCGTCTCCTTGAACAGCGCTTCAACCTCGCGCCCGATCATCAGATAATCGCAGCTTTCCGGCGTTTCAACAAGCAACGTCGTAAACGACAAACCGCCGGAGGCGATCTCGACGATCGAGATCGCGCCGCCAGTTTCAATCCCCGTAATACAGCCGGAGAGAACATTCATTACTTGATGACGCTTAAACCGTGTTTAGCGAAGATTTTGACCGCTTCGTCGGACTTCAAAAACGCGACAAACTTCTTGGCTTCATCTGGTTTCTTGCTATTTTTGAGAATTACTGTGCCGTATAGAAGCGGATCGTAGAGCTTGGAATCGATGTACTCATATTTACCTTCGCCCTTGGCGATTATATCCGCCACTACCGAATAGCCGGTAATGCCTATTTCAGCCGCACCGCTTTCCACAAAGGTGGTTGCCTGAGAGATATTATCGCCCTGAACCAGCTTGGATTCGATCTTTTTGTACAAACCCGCCTTTTCCAGCGCTTGCACGGCCGCCGCGCCCAGAGGAGCGGTTTTGGGGTTTGCGATTGCGATTTGCTTTATGCTTTTATCGGTTAAAACGCTTAGCCCCTTTTTAAGATCGATCGAACGGCTCCATAGTATCAGCTTATTCTCTACCGTCGAAATCACCTCGCCATCGGCCCAGCCGTTTTTTACGACCTCCTGCGGAAACTTCAAATCGGCGCTCATAAACACGTCGAAGTCTGCGCCCTCTCCGATCTGCTGTGTCAGTTTGCCGCTTGCAGCGAAAACCGTCTCCACCTTGCCGCCTTTATAAGCTTCGACTACTTCCGTCAAAGCGTTTTTGTAGCTTGCCGCTGCCGCTACCGTTATATCAGCAAACAATAACGCTGCCGCTACACACAAAAACAATAACGCCCTCATTTTTTTCCTTTTAGTGGGGTTTATATTGCGGCTTTTACGCCGCAATGATTACGTTGGATGCGTTAAAAAGCGCCCAAGACTTATCTCCAACCTTTATGTCCAGCTCTTTCCGAGCATCGGTTGTAACGATTGCCGTGATAACGTTGCCGCCAGCTATTGAGAGCTTGACTTCAGCGTTTACCATACCGTTGATCACTTCGATCACGTTCCCTTCAAGTGCGTTTCCAGCGCTGATCTTACCAGGCTTTTCGCGCGAAAGGATGATCCAGCTTGCCTTAATCAAGGCATACGCGTCGTCACCTACCTTCAGTTTCATCTCCTCTACGCTGTCATTTGTAATGATCGCTGCGATCCGCGCCGAATTCCTGAGAGTTAAAACAACTCTGGAGTTGACGGCGCCGCTTTTGATCTCCGAAATGGTGCCATAGAGTTGATTGCGTGCGCTTGTATTCATCGTGATCCTTTGTGCGGCGCTTAGCGCCGAAAATAGGTCGTCTCCTATCGAGAGCAACAAAAGAAGGCGATCGAACTGTTTCCTGTACGCGTCAAACGCTTTGATTACCCTAAGCGCTTCCTCCGTCAGCAGTGTGCCGCCGCCGCCCTTTCCACCAACGGTGCGCAGTACCAGCGGTTTAGGCGAGAGATTGTTCATAGCGTCGATCGACTCCCACGCCGACTTATAGCTTAAATTAACCGCTCTTGCCGCCGCGTTGATCGATCCGTGCCTTTCAATTGCTTTAAGCAATTCTATGCGTCTCTCGCCAAGATAGGGTTTGTTGTCCACATCAACCCAAACTTTACACCCAAGCATCATAGCTTACCCTTAATACGACACACACAAGTATATAACCAAACATTAATACCGTGTCCTCCTTACTGGTTGAAAAATAACCAGATACCGCCTTCCAACCGATTGCGACAATCCATATCGCTCAAAGCGCGGTTATAAATATCGCGCCTCTGCGGTATAAATATATCCGCTTTTTATTACCGCCTGCCGTTGCTTTCTTGAAGGCTTCCACGCCGTTTATTTCAATAGATTCCACCTGCACGATCACATCGCCGGCGCTTATTCCCAGCTTTTCCGCTTGAGAGTCGCTTGAAACTTTCTCCACCAGAACGCCTTTGAAATCTCGTTGCAAACCAAGTCTAGATCGATGCTCATCCGTCAATGGAATGACGTTTAAACCCTTATATTCGACGGAATTCTCCGAAAGCGATTTGCCATCACTCTTTGCCAAAACAACGTTTAACGTAATAGTCTTTTTGTCGCGTATGATTTCCAGCTTTACCGTCTTCTGCGGCGAGAGCGAACCGATTGTGTTTTTCAAATCGGACGCGTTTGCGATTGTCTTTGCGTCTACCTTGATAATCAAGTCGCCTCGTTTTACCCCGGCTTTTTCGGCGGGCGAATTTGGCTCAACGCCGTTAACCAGCGCGCCGTCCTTGCGTCCATAGAACTCTTGTAGATTCTCATCCAGATTTCCTATGCTTACGCCCAACCATGCCCGTACCACTTCGCCGTTTTCAATAAGCTGTGAGGCAACCTGCTTAACCATATTCGCTGGTATTGAGAAACCCACGCCGTGACTCGCGCCGCTTCGCGTCAGAATTGCGCTGTTTATACCTATAAGCGCTCCTGTTGAATTTACCAGCGCGCCGCCGGAATTACCCGGATTGATTGCCGCGTCGGTTTGTATGAAGTTCTCATATTCGACGATCCCGACAGCGGATCGGTTTGTAGCGGAAACAATACCGCCTGTGATCGTCTCGCCGACACCGAACGGATTGCCTATTGCAAAGACCATATCGCCCACCTCTACCTTGTCCGAATCGTAAAAGATCGCCGGCGTAAGATTATTTGCCTCAATCTTAATCACTGCCAGATCGCTTCGCGGATCGCTGCCGATAATTTTGGCGGTAAATTCATCCTTGCCGATCGTCACAATCACCTTGTCCGCGCCTTCGACCACGTGGTTATTAGTGACAACATAGCCGTTCCTGCTTATGATCACACCGCTGCCAAGCGATCTTTCTATGCGATCCTTTGGAATGGTTAAACCGTAATTGTCAAAAAACTGACGAAAAAAAGGGTCGTTCAAGAACGGCGAAAAACTACGCTGATCCACCTTGACATTCTTTTGCGTCGAGATATTCACAACACTTTTACGCGCGTCTTTCAGCACGGAGGCGTAGCTGACAACCGACGGCGAGTCGGCGGAAGGCTCGTGGTCTTGAAAGACAATTTTCGGCGCAGCCAGCGCCAAACAGACCGATACGGCCAACATTAAAGCTTTTTTCATATGGTATGCTCCTGAAAGAGATGAAGGGATATTGTAGCAATCGAATGTGTAGAAACTATGAAGCCGGATGAACAAGAGATCGAATGCAAGGCGCTCGCGATTACGATAAAAGACGTAAAACCAGCGAACGCGGTCGTGGGGCGCAAGGGGAGGGTGGCTCTGCGATTTGCGCTCTCCTATTGTGTCTGCCGCCTTACGCTATTGCAAAACGAACGCTCTAAGATTGCAGATACACAGGGGAGATAAACTATGCCGCTGACAAAGCCGTTGAAAAGCTGAGGCTGGATACGGACGGATTTATCCTGATTTACTCAGGACGATAGCCTCCAACGCCAAAGACGAGGCGAATATCGTTGAAAATCTGGGTCTGCTCAGCCCGAAGATCGATAAGGAAAAGAAAGTCAAAGAGACCATAGTAAGGAATATGTTCAAACAGGTAATGAGGCGGGATATAACAGCCAACGAGAAGAGACTGATATGTCGGGGGATAATCAGAGCCGATATATCTTCGCTGATCGACGGCAGCAATACGGACGACGTTCTTGAAACAATTGGGGAACAGACGTTTCCCAATACCGGACGAAAAGAAGATAGTTATATCGCCCAGTTCCAGCAGCCCAAAGTACAGAAAACTCTGGAATATGCTTCCCAAGTCTACAAGGGAGCATATAAAGAACAATACGAAAGACGGCAGCTTGATGATCAATAAAAATCGCCTGTCTATGCTGTTTGGGACGAAGAAATGGTCGATAACGGATATGGAGATGATCTCTGGTTCTGAGTTTGGGAGGTTATATAACCCCGGCGCTGAAGATTGTGGAGGCTTACCGGAAACATCTTGTATCGGCGGCAAAGGAAACCATAGTAATCAAGATGCCTATGGTACTGGTGGCTAAAGACAATGTGCAACCTTGGGATTCAGATGATTTTGGGGCATAATCCACCGGAAATGCTGAAACACTACTAAGGAAGGGACGCGGCAGCTCATAGAGTACAACAGACTAAGAGAGATTGCGGACAGAAAGAGGCTTACTTCGCCAAAAGGCGCCGACGCGGTTGTCGACAGAAACATGGAGAGATTGGAAGAACGGCTGGAAAAAACCGATCCATATGTTTATCGACAGAGGCTTCACCGCCTCCATAGTAAGCGATCTGAACGTGAATCTGCCGCTGCTGACGGCGATTTACGAGCTGAGACGAAGCTGCCGGGCAGGGTAAACACAGTATTAGACTGGGTATTTCTGACGAAGGAAACGGCGTACAATAAATTTATGAGCAGGGCTACCGTCGGTTCTAACTTTATAGCCAGATACGCCACCTACATGATTGAGGCGGAAAGAGAAACAGAACGGTTCAAAAGGACAATAAGAGAGACCCTTCAAAAGTTGAATCATCTCAGATACAGGACAATACTTTAAATCTTGTAAGAGATTTATATATCAACTATGACAGACCGGACAGCTCGGCGCTGGATTGTATGAATAAAACAGGTCTTGTGATGTTCTCCAAGTTTCTGATCAGAGTGCAGAAGGTAATAGGTTATCTCGCGATAAAGCACCCTTTCTCCACAGCGGCTGCTTTGATCTGGGGATATGGACTGAAGGAACTGACAGATATGCACAGGTTGAGAATATAATGCAGTCCTCGCTGCTGGTTAAATCCCCTAACTTTGGGACAGACAGAATACCTGAACTGGCGTTCTTTCCCCATATACTCAGGCTGAAAGATGCGGTGATCTAGTACGGAAAGCATTCCAGACGATTCTCTTTGCAGCGCTGTGCGGTAAGCGGGCTAAGCGGCATACCAACCGGTACGCATATCGTATTTATTCCTTATTTCTTTACCCAGAACGGGTTTGGTTCTTCACCAGCAGTTGGACGGTCGAAGAAGAAGTTATTTAACGGTTCGCAAGGAAAACCAGTAGAAAAATGAAATGTGCTTCCAGAAATATAAGGGGATATCAGTTGGAAAAATGATACGGGTGTTATTCTCCAATCGCCGTCATTTAACTTTTCTTCGTCCAACATCTGCCTGTCTGATTATATAAAGCCTTCTCTTTGCAGGTATTATCCTTGGGGAACACGGTATATATCGGCGATTGCCGCTTATCTTTCTTCAGGAAAAGAGCAGGTATTATCCCCCATATCTTATCTGTATTTTTAAAGCTTATCTCAAAAAGAAATGGCGTAGAAAATGGAACTTTGGCTGACGCATTGCCTTTTCTGAAGATACGATTAGGGGAAGGATTTTCAATAATAAGAGGAGCGACACCAAAACAGCCTTGACTAAACCCCGCCTCTAAACTCGTAAAGGAATGTCCGGAGAAATCAGAGCGCCCTGAGTTAATTTCTCATCTTTCATTTACTTAGTCCTCTTATCTGGCGTACGGAAAATCCTCAGCAAACCCTTTGAGAATCCTCCTTTTGCCGTATGACAGCATCCGTTCGGCTGACTGACGTTGTGTGCATCGTACCCTGACTTTGCTTAAGCCGCCCTGAGGGAGATGAAGACCCGGCTGGGGTTAAATTCATCAGCCGTACGCTCCCCTTTCAGATTTATATAAGATGCAGATTTTTCAATCTGTACCGCACATTTTCCTCCGAGACTTCGGCTAAATTGGCGATAGCAGGAATAAACGCTTCCGACGGGCATACTCCTGCTCTTTATGTCTCTGATATAACGGTTGACCATCTCCTGCCCGCACTTTACAAGTAATTCTCTTGGCATCAGGAACCCTGCGGCAAAATCATTCGCCGCTGTTTCTATATATGTTTTGGCTCCATTTCTTTTCAGAGTGGAGAAACTACCGGTCGATCCGAATACTCAGGGCTTAAATATCTGTCAGGACGCGCTGGCGGCTATGGCAACTCAGACGCGAAAGCGTTAAAACAACAATCTCAAGCCAACATCACTTATTTACAAGTTTCTCTTCTTTTAACTGTTCCAGCACATCGCAGTCGCCAAAATGACAAGCCGCTCTCGCGTCGCTTTCAGCTTTATTGATATCGCCAATCTCCTTATAAACCAAAGCGCGGTTATAGTAAGCTTCCGATAAATTCGGATTAAGCTCAATCGCCCGATTGCAATCGTTGAGAGCTTTTGTATTATCAAACAAAACGTAATGAGCAAAGCAGCGTTTGTTGTAAAACGAAGCGTTTTCAGGCCCAAGTTTTATCGCATTGTCGTAATCCTCCAGTGCGCTATGATATTCTAATAAATTGACAAAAACCTCCGCGCGGTAGTAATAAGCCTGCGTGTTTTTCGGATTTTCTTTGACAGCGGCGGAGAGATGTTTTAGCGCTTCTTCATAATTTTTCTGTTCGATTGCCGCTAAACCCTGCTCGTACGCGTTTTGTGCCGCGGCGGTTCCCCAAAAGAGCGCAATCAGCATAATTTTTCTCATCTCTTCTCCTTATACGGATAACATAAATCGTTTAATTATAGCTAAAACGCACATCTTTGCCGTCACAAATCGCTGCGCGGCGGCGGATGAATAAAATACTCCGCCACTATGTCATCGCGAACCGCAAAGCAGCACTGCAATTAAACAATACGTAAGCGTTTTATGAAAACAACATTTTATCTATCAATGACAAGATTCATCAGAACATTAAAAAACTTCATATCACTTTTTTTGACAGTTTCCATAGATTGCTTCGCCGCCTACGGCGGATTGCAATGACAGAAAGGGCGCGCGTCGTTGCGGGGATTGCCGAGGCACGCGCAATGGAAAGTCCGCCCCTCTTTCGCCGCAAAAAGGGACGGGCGCGAAATAGTAAAGACGCCTTAGTTTTTCGCTTCGGCTTTGTATCCGCCACCCAAAGCCTTGTAAAGTTGCACCTGCGCGGCGATATTTTCAGCCTCCGCGCCGTTTAGATTGATCTGCGCGGTAAGCAAATCGGTTTCTGCGTCGATCACGGCGATATAGTCGTTATAACCCGCCTCGTACTGTTCCCGCGTAAGTTTCAGCGCCTTTCTCAGATAGGTCGTCTGCTCCTTAAGCTGTTTAAGACGGGCGGCGGCTTGCTCTTTGCGGCTCAGCGCATCTTTTACCTCGCTGAAAGCCGTCGCCACGCTCTTTTGATACTGCGAGATCGCGATCTCTTTCGCCGCTTTCGCCGAATCGACCTGCGCGCCGATACGCCCGAAAGAGAAGATCGGCAGATTGATCCCTATCCCAGCCCGCGCGCTTTGTGATTCCTGATTGAAGAGATCACCAAGCTCGGCGCTTTGAAATCCCGCCGCGCCCGTAAGCGAAATAGAGGGCAGATATTGCGCTCTCGCCGCGCCGATCGAATAGTTGGCGGCTTTGAGCTCCTCTTCGGCGGCTTGGATATCAGGACGGCGCAAAATCAGATCGCTCGGCAGATTGGCGCTCGGCAGCATCCTGGACGGAAATCTGTCGCTAAGTTTGGTTTTCCCCTCGAAAATAGCCTTGGGCGTTCGTCCAAGCAAAACGGCAAAAGCGTTCTCCGCCGCCTCTTTCTGACGTTTAATGTCAATTAACTGCGCTCTCGTGCCGTTTAAGTTCGCCGCGACCTGACTAAGGATCAGCTCGGTAAGCGCCCCCGCCTCCGCCTGCGATTTTCTAAGCGCGTAAGCCTGCTCCTTGCCTTGCAGCATCTCTTCTATATCACGCTCGTTGCAAGTCAGCGCAAGTAGCGAATAATAGCCTTCAATCGCGCCGCCGATCAGCGAAAGCCTGATCGTCTCCCGCGTAGCCTGCATAGCTAAAAGCTGCGAAAATGCGGACTTTTTGCTATCGCTAAGTCTGGACCAGAGATCAACCTCAAAGCTGAGCGTTCCGCTCAGAGCGAAACTGTCGGCATTGATAAACTTGGAACTGTCCAGCGAATCGCGCACCCAAGTTCTGGCGCCCTCGCCCGAAACCGCGAAATTGGGATACTGCTGCGCTTTCGCCAGCCCCAGAGCGGCGCGCGCGCGCGCCACATTGCCCGCCGCGATCGCCAGATCGTGGTTGCGTTCTAACGCCTCCTTTACAATCTCGTTCAGATCGGGATCGTTAAAGCCCTCCCACCACGAATCGCCGATGGACAGATCGCCGCCTGCGCTTTCGGGCAGATCGTTCGCGGGCGCTACGTATGAGGGCGTAAGCGAACAGCCGCCGAAAAAAAAGACAATCGCGAGCAATATAGATAAGTTACGCATTGGCGCCCTTTTTAAACAGTTTGGCGAAAAAATCCCCCACTTTGCCCATATGGACGTAAAACAGCGGAATGTAAAAGATCGCGATAAAAGTCGCGGCAAGCATACCGCCTATCACGCCCGTGCCAATCGAATGGCGGGCGGCTTCGCCCGCGCCCGCGCCGATCGCCAGCGGCATCACGCCCAGCGTGAAGGCGAGCGAAGTCATAATGATCGGGCGGAAGCGCAGCTTCGCCGCCTCGATCGCCGCCTCAATATGCCCGTAGCCTTCTTCGCGCTTGTTCATAGCGAACTCAATGATCAAAATAGCGTTTTTCGCCGCGAGACCAATCAGCACCACAAGCCCTATCTGAAAGTACAGATCGTTGTTTAAGCCTCTCGTCCAGACAGCGAGGATTGCGCCGAATACGGCGAACGGCACCGCCGCAACAACAGCAAGCGGCATCAGCCAGCGCTCGTACAGCGCAGCCAAAATTAAAAACACCAGTATTACGCCGAAAACAAACGCCTGAATGCCCGTGCCACTCATCGCCTTTTCCTGATAGGAGCTGCCCGACCACGCCAGCGTGTAGCCTTCGGGCAGCACCTCCGCGGCTACCTCTTCGATCGCCTCGATCGCCGCGCCGCTACTGATCCCTGGTTTCGGCTCGCCCGTAATCTGCGCGCTGGTAAACAGGTTGAAGCGCTGAACGACATCGGGACCCAGCGCGCGATTAACCTTTACGAGGGCGCTAAGCGGGATCATTTTCCCCGTATTCGATCTCACGAATACGTCCTCTAAGTTTTCGGGGCTTTTTCTGAAATCGCCCTGCGACTGCATCATCACGCGAAAGGCGCGGGCGTACATATTAAAATCGTTGATATAATACGCGCCGAAGGTCGCCTGCATCACGCCAAAAAGATCACTGACTGATACGCCGAGCATTTTCGCCTTATCGCGATCAAGCTCGATTCGGTACTGCGGCGTATCCACGTCAATCGTGCTGCGTACCTGCATCAGCGCGGGATGCTGGTTGGCTTTATCGACAATCTGATTTATATACTTCGCCAGATCGCGGATGCTACCGCCCGTGCGATCCTGCACGTGCATTTCAAAACCGCCGCCGATGCTTAAGCCTGTAATGGGCGGAAGATTTATGGCGTAGATCAGCGCGTCGGAATTGCGCATAAACTTCCCGATAAACTGCCCAGCTAACGCCTGCGAATGCTGATCGGCTCTGGTGCGCTCTGACCAGTCGATAAGGTTGATAAATCCTGCTCCCGCACTTGGTTTGAGGGCGTTGGACATCATATCGATCCCGCTCATCAGCGTCGCGTACCGCACAAGAGGACTTTCCAGAATAATGTCCGCCACGTCGTCCATCACCTTCTGCGTGCGTTCCAGCGAGGAAGCGGGCGGCAGATTGGCGATCACCAGCAAACCACCCTTGTCCTCCATAGGCACCAGCGCGCCCGGGACGCGCTCAAAGAGATTGTAGGCGATATACATCAGACCTATGAAGATCAACACGAAAACCGCGCCGAAGCGTACCGTCTGACGCACTCCCTCCGAAAAGCTCTTCGTAACCCACATAAAAAACTGGTTAAACAGACGAAGCGGCAGGATAGGCTCCGGATCGTGAGCGCGCAGCAGCACGCCGCATAGCGCGGGCGTAAGCGTCAGCGCGACGAAGCCCGAAATAATCACGCTGAGAACAATCGTCGTAGCAAACTGCTTGTACATCTCGCCCGTAAAGCCGCCCATAAGCGAAACGGGAATAAAGACGGCACATAAAACCATCACGATCGCCACGATCGGTCCCGTAACTTCGCTCATCGCCTTGATCGCCGCCCGCTTGACGCTTAATTCGGGGTATGTTCTTAATATCCGCTCGACGTTCTCAATAACAATAATCGCGTCGTCCACCACGATCCCAATCGCCAGCACCAGCGCGAAAAGCGTCAGCAGGTTTATCGAAAAGCCCAGCGCGTAAAGCCCCGCGAACGCGCCGACGATCGACACGGGTACGGCGAGCATAGGTATAAGTGTGGCGCGCCAGTTTTGCAGGAAGAAGTAGATGATAAGCATCACGAATAGCAGCGCTTCGCCAATTGTCTTAAACACCTCGTTGATCGAAATGCGCACAAACTTTGTCGTGTCGTACGAAATCGCGTAGCTGATCCCTTCTGGGAAACGCGTACTTAAATCCTCCATAACGACGCTCACCGCGTCAGCGGTCTCCAGCGCGTTCGCGCCCGATTGCAGAAATATGGCGATCGGTATGGTCGGCAACTTGTTCTGCTTCGCGCCGAAGCTGTAGTTTTGAGCGCCAAGCTCAATCGCAGCTACGTCTTTTAGCCTCAAAAACGTCCCGTCCGCTTCGGCTTTGATAATGATATTGCCAAAACTTTCGGGATCGGCAAGCCGCCCTTGAGAGACAATGGTGTAGGTATACATCGTCCCGCCGTTTTCCAGCGGCGACTGCCCGAACTGACCGGGCGCGTATTGCGCATTCTGCTCGCGGACAACGTTGATCAGGTCTGTGGGCGTAAGGTTGTATTTGGCTAAAAGATCGGGGCGCAACCAGATGCGCATAGCGTAGTCCTTGCCGCCGAAGATCACCGCGTCGCCAACGCCTTTGATCCGTTTAAGATCGTCCAGCACGTTCAGCAGCGCGTAGTTGTTGATGTATATCGCGTCGTAGCGATCTGGATCGCCGCGCATAGTGATGATCTCCAGCATCGTGTTGGTACGTTTGCGCACCGTCACGCCCTGCTGCTGCACCTCCTGCGGCAGGCGCGAGATCGCGCCCTGAACGCGGTTATAGACGTTAACCGTCGCGTCGTCGGGATCCGTGCCCGTTTCAAACGAAACGGAGATCATCACCTCGCCGCTTGCCGAGGCGCTTGACTGCATATAGAGCATATTCTCTACGCCGTTGATCGCCTGCTCGATAGGGGAGGCGACGGTGGCTGAGGCGGTTTCCGCCGAAGCACCCGGATAGCTGGTCATAACCATAACCTGCGGCGGCACGACCTGCGGATACTCCTCGACAGGCAGCGCCCGCATAGCGATCACTCCCGCCAGCACGATCACGATCGACAGTACGCTCGCTAAAATAGGGCGATCGATAAAGGTTTTCGAAAACATCCGTCGCCTCTAATTCTGCGGCGTTTGGTCTGGAATCGGTGCGACGGGCGAACCTGGGCGCAGTTTCAGCAGATTGTTCAGAATAATCTGGTCGCTATCCTTCACGCCTTCGCTTAAGATCAGGAACCGATCATTTTCGGCTTCGATCGTTACGGAGCGTCGCATAGCCTTGCCGTTTTCGACCACATAGATGAATTTGCCTTCGGGCATTTGCAACAGCGCCTCCGACGGAATGCGGAACGCATTCTTTTTGACTATGCCCGTTAATACCACGCGCGCGAACTGACCTGGCATAAGCTCGCCTTTGGGATTGGGAAGAACGGCGCGCGCCTTGACGCTTCCAGTGTTCGCGTCGATCGAGGCGTCCACAAAGTCAATCCTGCCTTCGCTTCGATACTCTATGCCGCTTTCGCCTTTAACGAACACTTTTATTCCGACGGGATTAGCCCAATCGCCCTTTTCAATCGCGTACTCGGTTTTAAGCTTTTCTATATTGGTAAAGGAAAACTCCGCATAGAGAGGATCGGTTTTGGTGATCGTCGTAAGCAGCGTTCCCGCGGAGATCAGGTTGCCTGCGTCCAGCGCGATCTGCCCCGCGAAGCCGTCGATGGGCGCTTTAACGCGGGTGTAGCTTAGGTCCAGCGCCGCGTTTTCCAGCGCCGCTTTCGTGCTTTCGTAAGCCGCCAGCGTCGCGTCGCGATCCTTTTCGCTGACCGCGTTACTTGAAAAAAGCTTCTGCGTCCTTTTATACTCGCGCTCAGCTTGATTGAACGCCGCCTGAGCCGCGTCTTTCGCCGCCGCGTATTTGGCGGGATCGATAACGAACAAAACCGCGTCTTTTGCAACGCGGCTGCCTTCTTTATACTCCTGACTGAACAGCGTCCCGCCCACTTTGGCGCGCACTTCGACAAAGCCGGAGCTTACCAATTTGGCGGGATACTCCAGAGTAATGGGCAGATCGCCGCCCCGCGCCGCGAAGGTTTTTACCGGTACGGAAGGTGTTTGCGGCGTTCGCGCCTGCTGATCGTCCGGCTTGCCTTCGCAGCCTAAGAAAATTATGCCGATCAAAACAATCAGTGCCTTTTTCATGCGGAATCCTTTTTCGTCGTTAATTTATACGTAACCGCTCGTTACGCGTTCGCACAACAATACCGTACTCACCCTTTAAAAGTGTAACAGCCGTTACATTCTTTCGGAAGAACCATATCGCCTGCCTATTCGCTTTGATGCGTAAAAAATAGCCAATGCACAAATATTTATAGTAGAGCATCACAAGTGAAGTCAGCGTGAAGCGACGCCGATCCCGTTGAGAAAAAAATTGATGGCATCTTCCATTGCCGCCGTCTTCTCTTCTCTGGTCATCTGTTCCTTATGCCCCAGAAGCCGCTTTAGATTGAACGGCTCTTTTATCAGCCAGAAAAACCGCGTCGACAAAACAAATGGATCGCCTTCGCGCAAAAGTCCTTCGTTCTGCCACCGCCTTATGTAGTCCGTCAGCACATTCATAATACTCATAAAGCCGCGATTAAAAATGATACGCGCCAGCCGCCCATTATCCGAGTGGGCAATCTTCACCAGTGAAAAAGACTGATCACTCATAAAATAATCAAAAGCTCTCATACCAAAAACAAAGAGAAACTCTCTGATATCAAGATTTTCATTGTCCTCACATAGCTTCCTGAAGGCAAGGGATTCGTCCGCCATCTTCGCCTCCAGCGCGGCGGTAAACAGCTTCTCTTTTGAACCGATGCGCTTATAGATCGTAGAGAGCGACCCCCCCCCCGCCGCCTTTATAATCAAACTCATCTTCGCCTGATTGAAGCCCTTGGCAAGAAAGACCTTGAACGCCGCTTCCAATATCAAATCGCGCTTTTTATCAAACGAACCCACTTACATCCCGCCTCTCTCCCGCGTCCAACGGCACAGGAGATTATTGTAGCACAGAGTCTCAGCCAACCGCCGTTATTTCAGGTATTCCTGCAGCGCTTTAGGAACCGGAAGCCGACCGCGTCTTAGCTCTTTGAGCGCCTCCAGCGCAGCGCGCGCGGCGGCTATAGTGGTGAAATACGGTATCTTATTGCCAAGCACCGCCTGCCGCAGCCTTCTGGCGTCCTCCTTGCCGCGCTTGCCGCTGGGGGTGTTGATCGCCAGATCGACTTCCTTATTCTTAAAGAGATCCTCTACGTTTGGTCTGCCTTCGCTCACCTTCAGCACCATTTTCGCGCCAACCCCTCCGTTTTCAAGCGCCTTTGCCGTACCGCTTGTGGCAATGATCTCAAAGCCAAGCTTTACGAACTCGGCGGCGATCTTCACGCCATCTTGCTTGTCCACCTCAGCAAGGGACATGAAGAGCCTCTTGCCCTCCGCCGGAATCGGGTTCTGACTGGCAAGCTGCGACTTGGCGAAGCTGATCCCGAAACTCTCCGAAATACCCATCACCTCACCCGTTGAACGCATCTCAGGACCCAGCACCAGATCGGCGCCCGGCAGCTTGTTGAACGGGAAGACCGCCTCCTTCAGCGCCACCAGATCTTTCAGCCGCGCCTTAAAAACGCCGTCTTTCTTTATTACGATCTTCTGTTTATCGTAGAAAGAGATCGCGCTCTCCAGCGGCTCTCCCCACATCACTCTCGTGGCGATCTTAGCCAGCGGAAGACCAGTCGCCTTTGACACAAATGGCACGGTACGGCTTGCTCTGGGATTTACCTCCAGCAGATAGACTTTGCCCTGATGAATGGCGTACTGGATATTCAAAAGCCCCTTAACGCCCAACGCAAGCGCGATAGTTTTAGTCGCCACCTCGATCTCTTTTAGCAGGCTCTCCCTGATCGTTACCGTCGGCAGCGAGCAGGCGGAATCGCCGGAGTGTATACCCGCTTCCTCAATATGCTCCAAGATGCCTCCGATATATACCGCCGTGCCGTCGCTGATGGCGTCAACATCAAGCTCTGTCGCGCGATCAAGGAATTTATCCACCAGAAGCGGGGCTTCGGAACTGACGCCGACCGCTTCGTCAACGTAGAGTTTCAGCTCGTTCTCATCATACACTATACGCATCCCGCGCCCGCCCAGTACGTAGCTTGGGCGCACGAGAACGGGATAGCCTATGCGGGAGGCCGCTTCAAAAACCGCCTCCTTCGCAACCGCCGTTAAACCGGCGGGCTGCAGCAGATTGTTATCCTGCACAAATTTGGAGAACTTCTCGCGATCCTCCGCTATATCAATTGCCTTTGCCGATGTGCCGACAATTTTCGCGCCCATCGCGCTGAGGCTGCGCGAGAGTTTCAGCGGCGTCTGCCCTCCGAAATGAACGATGATTCCATCGGGCTGTTCCCGTTCGATTATGGCGCGTATATGCTCAAGATCAATCGGCTCAAAGTAGAGAACGTCGCTTGTGTCATAATCGGTAGAGATCGTTTCCGGATTGCAATTGACCATAATAGTTTCAACGCCCATCTCGCGCAGGGCAAACGCGGCGTGAACGCAGCAGTAGTCAAATTCGATCCCCTGCCCTATTCTGTTGGGGCCGCCGCCAATGATGATCGCTCGCTTGCGGCTGCTCTCGCGCGGTTTGATCGCCCTTGCCTCCAGCGGCATAACAGAGTAGAGATAGGGGGTGAGGGCTTCAAATTCCGCCGCGCAGGTGTCCACCTCGCAGAACTTAGGTTCCAGACCGAACCTTTTGCGGGCGAGATAGATGTCGTTTTCATAGAGCGCAAGCCCCTCGTTCCTATTGAGCATACGGGCGATCATCTTGTCGCTGAAGCCCAGTGACTTAACTTTTGCAAGCGCATTGGCGTCACTGAGCAAATTGATGCTCATCTCCTTCTCCTCGCGCACCACTCTTTCAATCTGCCGCAGGAAAAAGCGGTCAATTCTGCTTAAATCGTAAATCTCCTCAACACTCATACCCTCGCGGAAAGCCTGCGCGACATATAAAAGACGTCGATCTCCCGGATGACGCAGCTCTCTGACGATGGTTTCGGTCGAACACTCAATTGGATCAAACCCGCATATGCCAGTTTCAAGCGAGCACAGCGCCTTCTGGATCGCTTCGATAAAGGTCGCGCCGATCGCCATCGCTTCGCCGACGCTTTTCATTGAAGTGGTAAGCGTTCCATTAACACCCGGAAACTTCTCAAAGTTAAAGCGCGGCATCTTGACGACGATATAGTCGATCGTCGGTTCAAAGCTGGCGCTTGTCCCCGTAATGTCGTTTTTCAGCTCGTCAAGTGTATAGCCCACCGCCAGAAGCGTCGCTATTTTGGCGATCGGATAACCAGTGGCTTTGGATGCAAGCGCGGAGGAACGGCTTACACGCGGGTTCATCTCAATCACCGTCATTCTGCCGTCTTTGGGATTGATCGCAAACTGTACGTTGCTGCCGCCCGTATCAACGCCGATCTCGCGCAGGATCGCGAAGCTCGCGTCGCGCATATTCTGAAACTCTTTGTCGGTAAGGGTAAGCGCGGGAGCGATTGTAACGCTGTCTCCTGTGTGTACCCCCATCGGATCGAGGTTTTCAATGGAACAGATGATGATACAGTTATCCAGACGATCTCTGATCACCTCCATCTCAAACTCCTTCCAGCCAAGAAGCGACTCCTCTACCAGTATCTCGCTGATCGGGGAAGCGTCCAGCCCATGCTGCGCCAAAACCTTAAACTCGTCTATGTTGTACGCTACTCCGCTTCCGCTGCCCGCAAGAGTATATGAAGCGCGGATAATAAGCGGGAAACCTATCTCCTCCGCCGCGCCCACCGCTTCGGCGACATTGTAGGCGTAGCGGCTCTTCGCCAGATCCATTCCAATCCTCTGCATCGCCTCCTTGAACGCCAGCCGATCCTCTCCTTTTTTGATCGCCTCCGGACTCGCGCCCAGGAATTTCACCCCTTCTAAAAGTCCCTTTTCGTGCATCTTCATCGCCACGTTAAGGGCTGTCTGTCCGCCCATCGTGGGTAGGATCGCGTCTACCTTTTCCTTTCTTATAATCTCGCTGATCGTCTCGACCGTAAGCGGTTCAATGTATGTGCGATCGGCAAACTCCGGATCGGTCATAATGGTCGCAGGGTTGCTGTTTACAAGCACGACGCGGTAACCTTCTCTTTTGAGCGTTTTCGCCGCCTGCGCGCCGGAGTAGTCAAATTCACACGCTTGACCGATTACGATGGGTCCTGAACCGATCAGTAAAACCGTTTTAATATCTTCGCGTTTTGGCATGGTTACCTCACAGATTCCACCAAATAAAAATAGCCGGGGTTAAACGAACCGTAATAAGGTTTGACGACCGCCTCTATATATGCGTTGAGGCGGTTTACCTTGGAAACCACGCCCACCTTAACGCCCGCGAAAAAGATGCCGTCAAGCCCGTTGGTTACTACTTCGTCTCCCTCGTGAATGGTCATCCACGCCGGTATGTAGCGCACGATCATCTCCTGATCGCTCTTGCCAGATACGATGCCGGGCGCCTCAAATTCGCCGATGCTCACCGAATAGCTGCAATCCGGATCGCCGTTTAAAATTGCTTTGGAGTAGTTACCCGTCGCCTTGATCGCGATTCCGGCCGACTGATTGTTAAAGATCAGCCCGCGCACCTCGCTGTCGTTTATATCGCCGTAGTCGATCAGTACTTTCTGCATATCTGGAAGCTCGGCGTAGCTTATGGCGCGTACAGTAACTACCCTATAGCCAAGCGGCGTTTCGTAGCCTCTGAGCTTGGCGATGTTTTTTATCTCACTCGCAAGAGCGCCGATCACCTCTCTCTGCTCCCGCAGGAGACGGTTCTCTTCCAGCAGCCGCTCAATTGTCTCCGCCTGATCGAAATGGGCGGTAAAAAAATCATCCGCGCTCTGCACCACCGCAGCATAGCGCGATTTGATAAAACCTGTCGCCTCCGTAAACACGCCGCTGACCCACCCGAAACGGATCGCGGTGATCACGACAAGCAGCGCGGCAATCGCCAGTGCGGCTACTCTAAGCACGGTTTACTCATAAGCAATCTGCTGTAGATAATCCATCCTTTCGAGCACCTTGCCCGCTCCTCTTACCACAGCCAACAGCGGATCGTCCGCTATATAAACGGGAAGACGCGTCGCGTCCGCGAGGAATCTATCAAGACCCTTAAGCAGCGCGCCGCCTCCCGCAAGAATAATCCCGTTCTCCACAATATCCGCCGCCAGATCGGGCGGAGTTCTCTCCAGCACGTCCTTAAGGGCGTCCAAAATATCTTTAACCGTGTCTTTGAGCGCTTCTCTGGCGTCGTCGGAGGTAAATTCTATTGTCGACAGAAGACCGGTGATCTGATCGCGTCCCTTGACAAACTTTTTCAAAATCTCGCGCGGAGGGTAGGCGTTTCCTATGTCGATTTTGATCTCTTCGGCGACGCGTTCGCCGATTAACAGATTGTGCTTGCGCTTGATGTACTCGACAATCGCCATATCCAGTTTGTCGCCAGCCACGCGAATCGACTTGCTTATAACCAAGCCGCCCAGCGAAACAACGCCAATCTCCGTCGTCCCGCCGCCTATGTCAACGATCAGCGATCCCTTCGGTTCCTGAACTGGAAGCCCCGCGCCGATCGCAGCGGCCATCGGTTCTTCGATCAGAAAGACCTCCCGCGCTCCCGCGCTCATCGTCGATTCTTTGATCGCTTTGCGCTCCACCTGAGTTACCCCGTACGGCACGCCCACCACCACGCGCGGACGAACAAACGCCTTCCGCCGGTGAACCTTCTCAATGAAGTAGCGGATCATCCGCTCGGTCATCTCAAAGTCCGCAATCACGCCGTCCTTCATAGGACGGATCGCGAGTATGTTGCCAGGCGTCTTGCCCACCATCTCTTTGGCTTCGCGTCCCACCGCCAGAATATGATTTCTGCCGCTGCCATCTCTCTGAACGGCCACAACGGACGGCTCGTTGATCACGATCCCCTGCCCGCGCACGATAACCACCGTGTTAGCGGTGCCCAGATCAATCGCGATGTCGCTTGAGAAGACACCGATGAGTTTGTCCATAAACATACTTTTCCTTTGTTATGCGCTGGTTTTTGCCGGCGCCATTTTGATATAAAGAGGCTTTTCCTGATTGTTTACGCAGTTCTTATTAACCACGATCTCGTAACCTTCCAGTTCGGGAAGCTCGTACATTGTCTCGCTGGTTACTTTCTCCACGATCGATCTCAACCCTCTCGCCCCTGTTTTACGCTTGATGGCCTGCTCTGCGATTGCCGAAACGGCGTCCGTTTCAAACGTCAGCTTCGCGCCGTCAATCGCGAAAAGCTTCTGATACTGTTTAATCAGAGCGTTTTTCGGTTCCGTCATAATTTTTACGAGATCGTCCTTGGTGAGCTCGTCAAGCGTCGAGATCACATGCAACCGCCCGATCAGCTCTGGAATCAATCCGTAATGAATCAAATCGTCAGGCTCCAATTCTCTCAAAAGCGTCTGATTCTGCTTCGCGGCGCTTTTGGAATGGGTGAAGCCGAGCGTGTTTCTGCCGATTCTTCTGGCAATTATGTCGTCTAAACCGTCAAACGCCCCGCCGGCAATAAAGAGTATGTTGGTCGTGTCGATGGGGACAAACTCCTGATGAGGGTGTTTGCGCCCGCCCTTAGGCATAATGTTGACCACTGATCCTTCTATGATCTTCAAAAGCGCCTGCTGAACCCCCTCACCGCTGACATCGCGGGTGATTGAGCGGTTCTCGCTGAGTCTGGCTATCTTGTCGATCTCGTCGATGAAAACGATCCCGCGCTCGGCAAGCTTTACGTCGTCGTTGGCGTTTTGCAGGAGCTTGGAAAGAATATTCTCCACATCTTCGCCCACGTAGCCAGCCTCCGTAAGGCAGGTAGCGTCAGAAATGGCGATCGGCACGTTCAGATAACGCGCCAGCGTCTGCGCCATAAGCGTCTTGCCGCTGCCGGTGGGACCGATCAGAAGTATGTTTGATTTGGCTATTTCCGACTCATCGCCACTCCCGTTGTTGCGGTAGATGCGTTTGTAGTGGTTATAGATTGCAATCGCGAAGGTCTTTTTCGCCTCCTCCTGACCGATCACGTACATGTCAAGTATCTTCTTAAGCGCTTTAGGGCTGAAACTGGAAATGTCCATCGCTTTTATCCCTGCCTCTTCACTGCTCATTCCAAATACTTTTGACGCGGCTGCGACGCATGCCTTACAGATTGCGACCCCATCTCCGAATATAAGCGGATTCGCGTCGCTTTGCGGAGATCGGCAGAAGCTGCACAAATGTTCTCTCATTGATGTTCCTCTTTTTCATAGTGAGCGTTTGGAACGCCCCGCTTCGCGGCGGCGATAAATTCGCAGAACTCTCTTGAGAGAGCGTCCAGATCGCCTGAAAGCAGTGATTCGGCAGCCGCCTTCGGGGCGCGGTTGGCGCGGAATATCCGCTTAAAGGTACGGTTGAGGAGGTCGATCTCGCCGTGCGAAAAGCGCCTCCTTAAACCTATGAGATTGAGCGATCTGATCCTGACCCGATTGCCGTCGGCAAGCAGAAACGGGGGAATATCCTGCGAAACGGCGGAAGCGCCGGCGATCATCGCGCACCTGCCGATATGAACAAACTGGTGAACGGCGCTTTCGCCGCCTATCACCGCGTAATCGCCTATTTCAACGTGACCCGCCAGAGCAACAAAGTTCGCTATGATGCAACCGTTGCCGATCTGATTGTCGTGGGCAATATGAACGTGCCCCATAATAAGGCAGTCGTCCCCTACGCGCGTTACTCCGCCTCCGTGAGCGGTGCCAACGTTAATCTGGCAGAATTCGCGGATCGTGTTGCCGCTGCCGATTTCCAGATGCGTTGGTTCGCCCGCGTACTTGAGGTCCTGCGGCGCAGTGCCCAAAACGGCGTACGGGAAGATGCGGTTGTTCTCGCCAATTGCCGTACGACCCTCAATATGCGCGCCGTGCGAAACGATTGTGCCCCCGCCGATGGTTACCTCTTTGCCGATAAACGCGTATGGACCAACCGTTACGCCATCCGCAATTAACGCGCCCCCTTCAATGATTGCAGTTTTATCTATCTGAAGCATTACTGATCTTTATTGATTACCATAGCTTTTAACACTGCCTCACAGACGAGTTTCCCATCTACGTACGCCTTGCCGTCAAGCACCCAGACCGCCGATTTGCGCTTGATAAGTCCCATTTTATAGACAAGCCGATCGCCCGGCCGTATCGGCTTTCTGAATTTCGCGTTGTCAATGCTCATAAAATACACCAGCTTATTTTCTTTGCTGTCCGCGTCAAAATCGCCCGTGTAAAAGGCCAAAACAGCGCCCGTCTGCGCCATTCCCTCCACAATCATTACGCCCGGGTATATGGGATGACCCGGAAAATGCCCCTGAAACACCGGCTCGCTGATCGAAATGTTTTTGTATGCCTCAACATATTCGCCAATCCTCACCTCCGTAACGCGATCAATCAGCAAAAACGGAACACGGTGCGGAAGAATCTGCTGAATCTGCATCACATCTAACACCATAAAACTGCCCTCTTTGCGCAAAATACCGCTTATTGTACTCAATTGGCGCTAAGCGCCGCGAAACAAGTCGCCGATCAATCCGGTTCGGCTTAAAACATCCCTCCCTCGACGACAAAATCCTCCGGTTGAACAGATCCGCCGTAAAAAGGCAGCATCGTCGCGTAAAAAGCTTTCATAGCAAACTTTTCCCTGCCAAGCTTAAAAAGCGTTTCGTTAATCCAGTGTACAAGTTCCGCACCTCCTTTTTTTACCGCGGGAGCTATCGGCTCCGCCGACCCGATCGCCGCGACGCCGACCCGAAAGCCCCTATTCTGAAGCGCCCACGCCAAAAGAATTGTGTTGTCGTGCGCGAACGCGCTCGCCTTCGCGCTTCGCAGCGCGTCAAACCCATCTTTGTTAGTATCCACTCTGATCAGCTCAATCTCCGGATAGGCGATCGAGAAATACGCCTCCGCCGTGGTGCCGCGTTTAACGACGAGCTTTTTACCCACAAGCTGCGCTGGTTTGGTTATGTACCCGGAGCCGGACAGAATGCCGATGGAGGTTTTGGCGTACGGATTGGCAAAATCCACCCTCCCCTTGCGCTCGCGCTTGACAGTAAAGTTTGCCAGCACGATGTCCGCCGCTCCTTCCTCCAACGCCTCGATCCTTCTGCTGCTTTCAACCGCGATAAACTCCACCTTCTGTTCATCGTCGAAAAGTTCTTTCGCCAGCCGTCTTGCCAGCATAATCTCGTACCCCTGATATTCACCATTGGCATCTTTGTAGCTAAACGGCGGCGCGTCCGTAAAGACCGCCACTCTTAAAAAGCCGCGCTCCCGTATCGCCGAAAGGGAAGAATCCTCCCCGAACGCAAAACTCAGCGTTAAAAACGCCGCCAACAAAATACTTAATACTTTTTTCATCGTTTTAATCCTTAGCAAAAAGTAGCTATTATAAACTTGATTTGACAGATTTTCAACCCTGTTTGGCATATTATTAGGAGTTTTTATCAAAGATATTGTTCCTTTGTGCGTCATTCTGTCCCTTCGTTTTTTCGGACTCTTTTTGGTGATGCCCATTCTGGCGGCGGCGGCGCTGAAGCTAGAAGGCGCGACGCCCTTTCTGGCAGGACTTGCCGTAGGCAGTTACGCGCTGATGCAGATGATATTTCAGTACCCTTTTGGAATGCTCAGCGACCGCTTCGGGCGAAAACGGATGATCGCAGCCGGAATGATCATTTTCGCCGCTGGATCGATCATCTGCGCCCAAAGTACGGATATATGGTTTCTGATAATCGGGCGTTTTGTGCAGGGAATGGGGGTGGTAACCTCCGTGATCACGGCGGGCATCAGCGATCTTACAAGCGAGGATCAGCGATCGAAGGCGATGGCGTTTATGGGCGTGTCGATTGCCTGTAGTTTCACCGCCGCGATCCCACTCTCGCCGGTGATCGGTGGCGCGTTTGGCGTGGAATCCCTGTTTTGGATCAGCGCCTGTCTGGTGATCCCCACCATCTTTCTGCTAATCTTCGCTGTTAAAACACCGCCAAAAATCCATCCGCTGGAACCAATCGTCGGCTCAAAGCTAAAGCGCGTCTTTGCCGATTCAGACCTTATGCGGCTTAACTGCGCAATGTTCCTGCACAGTTTTGTGATGACTTCAAGCTTTGTGATGATCCCGCTTGCCTTAACGCGTGAGCTTGGATACGAAATCGGCTGTATGTGGAGGATCTACCTGCCCGCGCTCGCCTGCGGAGTCCTTGCTATGGGACTGGGTACGGCAATCGGCGAAAAGAAAAATGCCGTGAAAAAGGTGATGCTCTTCGGCATCACGGCGCTGATATGTGCGTATGCCGGGCTGCTGCTTAGCGGCATTCTTCTTATCCCGTGGGTGATGCTGATCTTCGCGGGGCTTAACTCCTTGGAACCGCTTATGCAGTCAAGTGCCTCCAAACTCGCCCGCAGCGACGTGAGAGGCGCGGCGCTGGGGCTGTTTAACGCCTTTCAATTCTGCGGCGTTTTCGCGGGCGGCGTCGGCGCTGGAGTCGCCTACGATCGTATGGGCGCGGCGGGGATTGCCGCTGTCCTGCTTGTCGTATCGTCAATCTGGTTTATAATTACACTTCGGCTGAAAAATCCGGTCAAAACCGTAACGATACGAGTGGAATTTGATACCGCGCGGACGCAGAAGGAGATTGAGGAGATAAATGGCGTGATCGAGGCGTACAGAAGCGAAAAGCTCTATATTCGCTACGATCCGGCGGTCATAGACGGAGATACATTAAGAGGCAGGTTGTAAAATCTGTCTGTTGTTAAGGAGGATATGTGCGGATTGACGATAAGCTTTTAAACCATCTGGAGACGCTTTCGATGCTCAAAATAGCGCATGAAAAGCGCGAGGAGATGAAGCGCGACCTGACCGAGATCCTGGGTTTTGTGGAGAAGCTCAACGAACTTGATACCGATCATCACATAGACGCGATCTCTTCTCTATCGGACGAACCCGTCAGATTGCGGGAAGACACGGTGCGGGAGGATACGCGGATAATCACGGAAATACTGGGGCGCGCTCCAAAGCGCAGCGAAGATTGCTTTATCGTACCAAGGGTCGTAAACTAAAACACCAAATCCCAAATCAAGGATATACAATGGACTTTACTCTTGAACAGCTGCTCAACACCATAGCGGCGCACAATGCCAGCGACCTGCATCTTATAGCCGGCAGCGAACCGCAGATTCGTATCTACGGCAAGCTGAAGCCTCTCGACCTGCCTAGAATGGATAAGAACGATATTCAGACGCTCTGCTATTCGGTGATCACCGAGTCGCAGAAGAAGAGGCTTGAGGAAACGAAAGAGCTTGACTTTGCTCTGGATATACCGAAAGTAGGACGCTACAGAACGAACTACTACTATCAGCGGCACGGGCTGGCGGCTGCGTTTCGCATAATCCCGACGGAGATTCCGACGATGGAATCGCTTGGACTGCCAAAGGTGCTGCACGAGGTGATCCGCCGCCAACGTGGTTTGATACTGGTGACCGGACCGACCGGAAGCGGTAAAACCACCACGATGGCGGCGATAATCGACGAAATTAACCGCACGGAAAACGGGCATATCGTAACAATTGAGGATCCGGTGGAGTTTATCCACGAGCACCGGGGGTGTTTGATGTCGCACCGGAGTCTGGGCGAAGACACCAAGAGCTTTGCGTCGGCGCTGAAGCACTCAATGCGCCAGGACCCAGATGTCATATTTGTGGGCGAAATGCGCGATGTTGAGACTATCAGAACCGCTATGACAGCGGCGGAAACGGGACACCTCGTCTTCGGCACCCTGCACACTAACAGCGCACCGCAAACGATCAGTCGTATTGTAAACGTCTTTCCGACCGACGAACAGGAACTTGTGAGGACACAGCTCTCTATGGGTCTTTTGTGCGGCGTTTCGCAGTGTCTGATACCAAGGGCAAACGGCGACGGGCGAAAGGCTATCTTTGAGATCTTGATCAACACCCCCGCCGTGGCTAACCTGATCCGCGACAATAAATTGCACCAGATAATGGCGACTATGCAGCTTGGACAGGGACAAACCCATATGCAGACGCAGACGCAGGAGATACTTAAAGCAGTGCGGGATCGGGAGATTGCCGGCGAAGAGGCGCTCAAATACTCCTCCAGCATTGAGGAACTGAAAAAGGCGCTAGGCGTCGGTGCGGAGCAGGAGCAGCAGTTAAAAAGGTAGCTTGACGGCTACTTCTGCTCCAGATACCTCTCCAGATATTTGGTGTCGAATCTATTGGCGGCGAAATCGGGATTTTTCATCATACTGCGGTGAAACTCAATGGTAGATTTGACGCCGCCGATATTAAACTCGCTTAATGCCTGCGTCATCTTGGCAATCGCCTTCTCACGCGTCGGAGCGTATACAATAAGTTTGGCAATCAGCGAATCATAGTAGCTAGGCACGATATAGCCCTCGCAACAGTGACTCTCCAGCCGTACGTCGCGTCCCGCTGGAGCGATCCAGCGCTTGATCTTACCTGGACTTGGCAGAAAACGTACGGGGTCTTCGGCGGTGATGCGGCACTCAATCGCGTGCCCGCTGAGCGTTATCTCCTCTTGTTTTGGCAGCCTTTCCCCTTCGGCGACTTTTACCATCATCTCGACAATATCCAAAGAGGAGATCATCTCGCTTACGGGATGTTCCACCTGTAATCTCGTATTCATTTCCATAAAGTAAAAGTTCTGATCGCTGTCCACCAGAAATTCCAGCGTTCCCGCTCCTTCGTATTTGAGCGCTGTCACCGCCGCCACCGCCATCTCCAGCAGTTTTTGGCGCGTCTCCGGTTTCAGATACGCGGCGGGCGCTTCCTCAATCACCTTCTGATGCCGCCGCTGCATAGAACAATCGCGCTCTCCAACGTGAATCGCGCCGCCGTATTTGTCGCCTATAACCTGTACCTCAATATGACGTGGCTCTTTTATAAACTTCTCCATATAAATGCTGCCGCTGCCAAAGGCGCTTTCCGCCTCCAACTTGGCGGCTAAAAAGGCGTTTTCTATGTAGCTTTCGTCTTCCACTACCCGCATTCCGCGCCCGCCGCCGCCCGCCGCAGCTTTCAGAATAACTGGATAGCCGATTGATTTTGCTTTCTTTTTGGCATCGTTCGCGTTGGCAATTGTCCCTTCCACGCCGGGAACTGTCGGTATTCCCGCCTTTTGCATCACCTCTTTGGCTTTTGCTTTATCCGCCATCATCGTCATCACGTCGGGGCTTGGTCCTAAAAAGGCGATCTTGTGGCGCGCACACGCCTCAACAAAGTTTTCGTTTTCGCTTAAAAATCCGTAGCCCGGAAATATGGCGTCGCTGTCGGTCACCTCGGCTGCCGTGATGATCGCTGGTATATTCAGATAGCTTTCGGAAGGTCTCGGTCCGCCGATACAGATTGCAACGTCGGCAAGCTCAAGGTAGAGCGCGTCCCGATCGGCGGTGGAGCAAACACAGACTACCTCTTTCCCCATCTCCTTGAACGTTCGCAGGGCGCGAAGAGCAATCTCGCCTCTGTTGGCAATGAGAATACGTTTGATCTCACCCATAGCTACCCTCGTTTTACGCGAAAGAGCGGCGTGTCATATTCAACGACCTGTCCGTCTTCGACAAGTATCTCCAAAATTGTGCAGTTAAACTCCGCCTCAACCTCGTTGAATATCTTCATCGCTTCCAAAATGCAGATGGGCCTGCCCTTGGCCATATTGTCGCCCACCTGCGCAAACGGCGGGGAATCTGGCGAGGGCGATCGGTAAAATGTGCCGACCATAGGGGAGGCGATTACCTCGTCGCCATTCGATTCAGACGCCTCCGCCAGAACACGGCTCGGCGGCGTCACCTGCGGAACTGCGCTTTCTGCGGCAGGAAACACGGCGTTCTGAGCCATTCGCTCAAGGCTGACGGAAAAACCATCTTTCTTGACACTGATCCTGTTAAGCGTAGAGCGGTCTAAAAATTCGGCTAGAGATTTTATTTCATCAAGCGTCATAGAGTTCCTCGCTAATCATTGTTTCGACATAATACCACAGCGCCCAATAAAAAGGAGATATTGAGTTGGGGATTAAGGCGGATTCGTGGATCAGAGAAAAGGCGCTTAACGAAAATATGATCGTCCCCTTTGTCGATAAACTTGCCGGCGAAGGGATAGTAAGCTACGGGTTGTCAAGCTACGGTTATGATATTCGCGTAAGCAATGAGTTCAAGATATTCACCAATATTAACGCCACTGTAGTGGATCCAAAAAACTTCGACAGCGCCAACGTGGTGGATTTTATCGGCGACGTGTGTATCGTACCACCAAACTCGTTCGCTCTGGCGCGGACGGTGGAGTACTTCAAAATGCCATGCGATGTGCTGGCGATCTGTCTGGGCAAAAGCACCTACGCGCGTTGCGGAATTATCGTTAATGTTACGCCTTTTGAGCCGGAATTTGAGGGGCACATCACGATCGAAATCTCCAACACCACGCCGCTGCCAGCGAAAATATACGCAAACGAAGGCATAGCGCAGGTGATCTTTCTGAAAGGAGACGAGCAGTGCCTCACCACATACAAGGATCGAAAAGGTAAATATCAGGCGCAGACGGGAATCACGCTGCCGCGCATATTAAAAGTCTAAAGGTATCTCTGCTACAATTCGCCCCTCAAAAGCGTCCATAGCTCAACGGATAGAGCATCGGTTTGCGGTGCCGAAGGTTGCAGGTTCGAGTCCTGCTGGGCGCGCCATCTATTTAGGCAGAAATCCCGTAAACAGCTTGACCAGCACCCACAGCGAAACCAGCGGAAAGATGAGCGACTGGAACACGAAGAGCGTAAAGAGCGTCATAAGTGATTTGAGCAGACTCTCAACGCGCTTTTTAAACATATCCAGATATTTTGAAACCACATCCGTGCCGGTAAGCGTCTTGATCGATCCCCAGAAACCCCCGTCGCTGACGCCGGGCATTACGCGATCACCCATTATGTTTTTTTCCTCAATGATCATCTCTTGCGCCTCCTGAAGCTGCCGCTGCAAAAACATCTTGCCTGCAACGTCCGCGCCATACGCCATCAGCGGGACGATCAGCCTCAAAGCGAGGGCGAAGACGATCAGCCGCGCGCCCCACACGCAGCATATATCCTTCCCCATCCGCAACCATAACCCCGCAAGGAGCAGAACGCAGCCAATCGACATAAAAACGGCGATGCCCAGCGTCGAGCATATTTCCATCATAAACCGCTGCGCTCCTAAAGAGGCAATCGCAATCAAAAGTACGTCGGAAAGCTGCTCGATCAGATCCTCCGCGGGATTTAGCGCCTCGCCCAGCGAAAGCGTTACAAATGGCGGGTGAACCTGCGTGCCCTTGATAACGGAGATCACGGCATGAATGCCACGCACTGTGCCATAAACGATTGCTGTCTGCGTGAGTGTATCTTCCAGATACGTCTTCGCACGGTTGTCAATGGGTGCAAACAGTAAATCGTAGCTTTTGTCACGCCCAAAGAGCGAAAACATCAGGACGCACACAAGCAGTACCGAAAGCACAAATCTGAGCGCCAGACCAGAAACGGCGCCAGTTTCAACGTTCATCGATCAGCCTTTTTGCGATTTGTTCCACTCCAAGCCCCAGACTTATCTCGATCTCATGCGGTTCTCCCTGCCGCAAAAAAAGATCGGGAAGTTCAAAGCTCGTAATTGTAACCTCTTTACAGCCCAGCGTACAGAGCGTCTCCATCAGAGCGCCGGAGACGCCGCCAACCTTTGACGAATCACTGAATACCGCAAAATGTTTGTACCGAACAGCGGCGGCGGCAATCGTTTCCCAATCGATCGGTTTTACGAATCGTAAATCCAGAACGCCAGCTTCTACGCCACCGCAATGTAAAATCTCCCAAACGGCAAGCGCCTTCGCCGCGCCGTTGCCGTAACCGATCAGCAACAAATCGCTGCCATCTCTGAGCCACTCCGCCCTGCCAAGCGCAAACGGCTTAAAAGGCGCAATTTCGTGCGGGTAGAACGCGCCGCGCGGGTATCTAAAAGCGCAAGGTCGGCTCAGATTCGCCGCAAAGCGCACCGCGTCTCTTAACGATTCTTCATCCCTGGGGGCAAAGAGAACCATATTGGGAATCAACCGCAGATAGGAGACGTCAAAAACCCCCTGATGCGTCTCACCGTCGCCTCCCACCAATCCGGCGCGATCGATCGCAAAAATTACCGGTAATTCACCAATCGCCGCGTCGTGTATGATCTGATCGAATCCGCGCTGTAAAAAGGTGGAATAGATGGTGCAAAACGGCTTCATTCCCTCTTTAGCGAGCGCGGCACAGCTTGTTACGGCGTGTTGTTCGGCGATCGCCACGTCCCAGAAGCGATCCGGAAATCTCTCAATGAGCCGGTCAAGCCCTGTTCCGCTCGGCATAGCGGCGGTAACACCCACCACCGTTTTGTCTCTTTCCGCCAGCTTTAAAAGCTCATCGGCGTATATGGCGGTAGCCGTTTTCTTTGAAGCGTTCGCAAGTGGCTTTCCGCTCTCAAGATCGAAGGGTCCCACACCATGCCAATGCTCCATCGCCCCCTCCGCCATCTCGTAGCCTTTACCCTTGATCGTCTGAGCGTGAACGACAACAGGCTTTCTCATCTCTTTTGCCCGCCGCAGCGTTGCGATCATATCGTTTACGCTGTGCCCGTCAACCGGACCAATATAATCAAGTCCCATTTCTTCAAACAGCATGCCGGGCGTGATCAGCCGCACGCTCTCTTCAAACCGTTTGGCAAGGTAGCGGAAGGTCTCGCTTGATCCAAGCAGATTGTCCAGCATAGCTTTGATCTTCTGTAAAAAAGGAGAGGCGATGATATGCGAAAGATAGTAGCTTATCGCCCCGATCGGCTTTGCGATTGACATTTCGTTGTCGTTTATGATAATCACGATCGGATATTTGCGATCTCCCAACTCATTCATCGCCTCATATACCATTCCCGCGCTCATAGCGCCGTCGCCTATCAGCACGACTGGCGTTCGGCTCTCGCCTTTGAGCGCGATCGCCTTCGCCGCTCCGACCGCGACGCTGATACTTGTTGAACTGTGTCCGGCGACAAAATAGTCCGTCTCACTCTCGGAAGGTCTGGTAAAACCGCTGATCCCGCCCATCCTGCGCAGTCCATCGAAACTTTCCCAGCGTCCTGTTAAAAGCTTGTGCGCGTACGCCTGATGAGAGACATCAAAGATAAACGGATCGCTCTTTGGATCAAACACCGCGTGCATCGCCACGATCAGTTCCACAGCCCCCAGCGAGCTTGAAAGATGACCGCCATTTCTGCTCACAACCTCTAAAATTCTCTTTCGTATATCCTCGCATATTTTGTCGTATTCGCTTATTGACACCTAATTGCCGCTTTCCAATATGCTTTTCCTGATAGCCGCAAACCTGTTTTGTATCTGCGCGTCCATATTTCCCGCATCGCTGAAAATCACGACGCCTCCCTTCGCGATCGCCTTGTCGGGAACAATGGTGACGCCGCCTTCGCCCGCGAATTTTGTATTCAGCTCGCGTGCATCGTCCGGCGAAACCCTGATCGTAACTTTATTCGCCCCCCTGAGCTCGCCTAAAAGCGCGGAGGCAAGCGCGGAGGCGATTTTAGCGCTGTTCTCGCCTACTTCTTTGGCGATCACTTCGCCGGCGATCTCAACGGCGATTGACGAAAGCTCCTTATCCAGCGAAGCGGCGTGATTGCCAAACTCCGAGATCGCCGTGTCAAACTTGGAAAACGATTCGGCAAACTGCTCCCTTAAGGCGTTCAATTCGCCCTCAAAAGCCGCTCTTTCCTCCTTCTGACCAGCTTTCCTGCCATCCTCGAACGAGCGCTCCCTCTCCTCCTTGATTTTCGCGGCAAACTCTTCCTCCTGTCTCTCCAGCCGCGTTTGAAGTTTCACTATGCTAGCGCTGAGATCGTCAATCTTCCCGACCAGCGCGTCCAGAGAGTCTTCTTCCTCCGCCTGACGGGCTTGGATCGCGGCGATCGCGGACTTCTCCTCGTCGCTGAAACCCGCTGGACTTAACGGCGCGGCGTTCGCGTGAGGGCGCACGGACGCGCCCGCTTCCGCGGCATTTTTTGAAGAATCGAAGTTTTTAAAGTTGTACTTGGCGACCTTATGGCTTGAAATCATATTGGGCGTAATTATAATATTCACTAACCAATCCTCCTTATGTCGATCGGCGCGCACTTTAAAAACGGCGCGATCAATCGATCAACTCCTCCTCGCCGCCGAGTTCAATCACACCTTGTTCGGCAAGCTGCTGTACGCCGTCGACGATCTTTCTCTGCGCCGCTTCCACCTCACGCACTTTGACCGCGCCAAGATACTGAAGCTCTTCGCGCATCGTATCCGCCGCTCGCTGGGACATATTGGAAAAAAACTTGTCTTTCAGCGGATCGGTGGCGGTTTTAAGCGCCAGCGTCAGCTCTTTCTTATCGACCGCACGCAGCACTTCGCGTACCGCCTGATTGTCCAGCTTAATAATATCCTCAAAGGTAAACATCATTTCCTTGATTGAGCTGGCGAGCTGTTCGTCGACCTGTTCAATATAAGAAAGCGTCGCTTTGGAAGCTTTTGTGCCGAGTCTGTTGAAAATATCGGCGACAGCGCGCGGTCCTCCCACTTCAACCTTGTAACTCGTAAGCGCCTCTAGTTTGCTCTCCAGCACAGCCGATACCCGTTTGATGATCACTGGGGATATATCTCCCAAATTTGCCATTCTCATCGAAACCTCCCCGCGCAGATCGTCGGGAAACAGGCTCAAAGTTTCCGCCGCCGCACTGGCGTCCATATGCGCCAAAATCAGCGCGATTGTCTGCGGGTGCTCGTTCAGGATAAAATCACTCAGTTGCTGAGGCTTGATCTTACCAAGATAGCTGAAATTCTGCCCGCTCTGCATTGATTTGGCAAGCTTTTCAAGCACTTTTCGGGCTTCCTCCGGTCCTAACGCCTTGTATAAAATCTCTCTGGCATACTCCATACCGCCCGTGCTGATGTACTGATTTGACTGGAAGATCGCGTAAAACTCCTCCAGTACCGCCATACCGATCTGCTTATCAATATTTTTTGAGAGCGCGATATACTTGGAGATTTCGGTAATGGTATCCACGTCCATATGGGCAAACACCTGCGCGGTGACATCTTCGCCCATCTGCATTAAGAAGATCGCGGATTTCTCCGCCATTGACATCTCTTCAAACTGCGATTGCAAATGCGGTGACAGTGCCATAGCTGCTCCTTATAATTTAGCGGTGCCGGATCTGACAATTTCGTCCGTCAACAGACTGCTGATCAACTGAGAAATATCTTTTGGCTTCTCGTCGCACGCCTCCTTGAGCCGCTCAAGCAGCACATCATACTTGAGCTTCTCCTCGTCCGCCCCTTTGCCAAGCCCAAGCTTCTCCTCAATGCTCTTTCTGAGATCGTCCAAACGGCTGTCATCCTCTTCCAGATCGTCGGCATCAAACTCGATTCGTTTCTGTTCTTCCTCTTCTTCGGCAACTGGCACTTCCATCATTCTCTGCGCAAACGGCGCGATCACCTTTCTGTAGAAGAAAAACAGCACGATTGCGGCAAAAAGGTACTTCGCGGCGGGATAGAACGGTCCCAGCCGCGTGGTAAGCCACCGCACCCAGAACGGCTCGGCCTCCTCCGTCGCCGTAATTTCCGCTCTGAACTCAAAGTTGCTTACCGTAACCTCATCCTTGCGATCTGGATTAAAACCGATCGCCTGCTTAACCAGATTTTCTATCGCCGCAATCTCGTTCTGCTCAAGCGGAACATATTCCGGCGTCGGCGCTTCACCCTGCCTGTACCTGCCGTCGACGGCGACAGCCGCCGTAATTCGGTTGATCGTTGCAAACTCGCCAGTGATCTGCGATATCCTCTTGCTTACCTCGTAGTTGACGGTATTTTCGCTTTTGGAGTACTTTTCGCGCATACGATCCTCTTCCAGACCCTGCACGGGACCGATATTGCTCACTGCGCCGGGCACGCCGCCGATTTCGCGCGGGCGGTAGCCTTCGCGCTTCTCCTCCGTGTTTTGTTCGCTTCGTACGACGTTGCTTGGATCAAACGTCTCCTGCGTGCTGCTGCGCTGCGAAAAATCAAAATCAATCGTCACGCGCGCCACGACCTTCTGCTCGCCGCCCAGAAACTGTCCCAGCATCTGCGCGATCTTGTTTTCGTACACCTGCTCGTACTCGCGCTTATACCGAAGCTGCGATCTCGCAAGCTCGCCCGCGGTCGTCAGCGCGTCCTCCTCGCCCAGCGGAATGCCGCTCTCATTCACGATTCGCACGTTTTCAATCGTAAGTTTCGGTACGGCAGAAGCGACAAGGTGTTTTATCCCAAGAACCTGCTGACGGTTTATTTGCATTCCGTCGCGCATAGCGATCATAACGGAGGCGGTGGGGGGTATATCTTTAGCGACAAAAACCGACTCTTTCGGAATCGCGAGATGCACTTTCGCACTGCGCACGCTCTCCAGACTTTCAATCGTAGCTCCGAGCTCCCCTTCCAGTGCCCTGAGGAGTTTCACCTGCTGATCAAAATCCGTCGCTCCGAAATCCGGCGAGTTGAAGAGCTCGTATCCCGGCCTGCCCTCCCTGGGAAGCCCCTGCGTAGCAAGGTTCAAGCGAACGCGATTGACCTGCTCTTTCGGAATTTCAATCGCCCCCTCTTCGGGAATCCTGAACTTGATGCCCTGCGCCTCAAGCTGCTGAACGACAAGTCCGGCGTCTTTGGCGCTCAAATCTCTGTATAGGACGCGGTAGCCGCTGTCGTAATCTTTAGGGCTTGCGTAAACGATCAGAAACGCGATCAGCGCGATTACGCCTACAAGCGTCACCGCGATTACGGTCTTCTGTTTTTTGTTGAGCCTCTTTTGGATCAGCGTCAGTTGCTGAACGAGGGCTTTTATGTCCAAGCGTTACCTCCAATACTCTCTGAATAACTTGAAAAAGCGGTCGTTTTCGCTTTCCAAACCAATCGTAACGCGAAGAGCGTTGAGATCGTAGCTTTTCAGATCGCGCGCGATCATTCCGCGCTTTAACAATGCGTTCGCCGCTTCGGAGGCGCTTCTGCTTTGCGGAAAAAGCAGCGTTATAAAATTCGCGTAACTTGGTTCGTACTCTAAGCCTATTTCGCGCGCAAATGATTCGTATCGCGCCATCTCCCTGAAATTATGCTCCGCGCTCTTTGCCACAAACTCGCCGTCGCTCAAAGCCTCGCTCGCCGCGGCGAGCGAAAGCGTTGTGATGTTAAACGGGGCGCGGATCTTATGCAGCGCCTCAATAATATCCTCCTGCGCGATCCCGTATCCCACGCGCATACCGCCAAGCCCGTAAGCTTTGGAAAAAGTGCCCGCGTAGATCGTGTTTGGAAAACGATCGATCAGCTCCTTAGGCTCAATACGTTTTTTCGGGTCTTTGAACGCCGCGTATTCCATATATGCCCCGTCGATAACGACAAGCGTTTGAGCGCTTACCTTATCCAGAAACGCGAAAACTTCCTCTTTATTCAGCGCGTCGCCGTAAGGATTGCTCGGCGTGCAGATATAGATCAGCCTAGGGTTTTTTGCCAGCAGTTTTTCAAACGCCCGCAAATCGTGGCGGTTGGTATCAGTCGTAATCGTAACCGCGCCGATCTGCGCGGAGTAGATCGCGTACATCGCGAAGGTAATTTTATTTTGCAGTACAACATCGCCGCGCTCCAGCAACGCGTGGCTGATAAACTCAAATATCTGATCGCTGCCGCTGCCAATTACGATATTACCGCCGCCAACGCTGTATTTTTCGGCAAGCGCCGTTTTAAGCGCGTAACAGCCGTCGTCGGGATAGCGGTGCATTTTGCCGATAAGCTCGGCGATCTTGGCTTTGACCTTCGGGCTGGTTCCGAAGGGATTTTCGTTGCTCGCCACTTTAATAATTTCGTTTTCCGCAACGCTGTAATCGCGTGCTATAAGCTCGATCGGCTTGCCCGCCTCGTAGATCCTGATCTTCTCAAGCTCTTTTCTGAATCGCACCGCGGCTAACTCCTTGCATAGCTTCCCAGCCATTTATATTGTTTGATTTTAGATAAAGTAGCCTGCGTTTTCGGATCGTCTTTATGCCCTTCGAAATCGATAAAAAACCGTGAATTGCGCTTATCGCCTCTTGAGGGAAGCGATTCGATTTGCGATAGATTGATCTTCGCATCGTTAAACTCCTTAAGCAGAGCAAATAACGCTCCGGGCTTGTTTGGCGTTCGCGCGATAATGGTCGTCACGTCGCCGCCGCTCGGCTGATTGGAAAAATCGCTCAAGATGGCGAAACGGGTTTTATTTTCGCCGCTGTCTTGAATGTTATCAAATAAAATCGGCAGACGGTTCAGCTTCGCGGCGATATGAGAGCAGATCGCCGCGCTCTTGTCGTCCTCGCAGGCAAGCCGCGCCGCCTTCGCGGTGCTTTCAATCGGAATGTGTTCGATATTTTCAAGATTATGCCCGCGCAAAAACTCGCCGCACTGCCCAAATGCCGCGTCTTTGGAGTAGATTCGCTCAATTGCGCTTAGCTTCTCGGATTTGGCGGCTAAGCAGTGATGAATGGCAATCTCCATATCGCCCACGATCAGCAAAGGGCTGTTTTCAAGACGCTCAATCGTGTCGCCCACAAGTCCGCTGGTGTTGTTGTAGATCGGAACTACACCGTATTTCGCCCCAAGAGACTCAACCGCTTTGAAAACCGCGCCGATCGACTGCATAGAAAGGTAATCGCCCATCGCGCCGAAGCGGCTTTCAGCCGCCTGATGCGTAAAGCTTCCAATCGGACCCAAAAACGCCACGCGCTCGGAGCGCTCCAGCGATCTTGAAACAGCGAAAATCTCGAAAAATATTGCCTCGATCGCCGCTTTGCTCAGCAACCCCTTATGACTGGCAAGCCTTGATAGAATCTCTTTTTCACGCGCAGGGCGGTAGATGGTCGCGCAGTCCATTTTTTTGATCTCGCCAATTCTCTTAACGAGACTCATCCGCTCTTCCAGCAACGCCAGAAGATTGTCGTCAATCGCGTCGATTTGCGCTCTGATTTCAGAGAGGCTCATCACGCCGCTTTCAGCAATCCGATCGGCTTGTTATCAATAGCGCCGATCCGTTGGCAAAGCTTCTCACTCGTCATCGCTGACCATCCAGGCGCTTAAAGCTAGTGCTAAACGTTTCAAAGTCCACCTTGCAAATTGCGTTTGAAAGCGTTAATAGTAACAGTCAGGCGCTAAAACCCGCTCTTTTTTCACAGTTAAAAACTCAACATATCCCGCATCCCGCACAGAGCAACAAGCGCGCTAATAACAAAATAACGCCTACCGCCGATCCGTTGCCCGCAAAGCAGGATGAAGCCCGCGTTTTTGTCATTGTGAAACTGCTTTAGCCGCGCGGCAATCCGACCGACCCCCCCCCCATAATTTCCGCAGAATATCTTTGCTTCAGCGTTTGGTTTAACACAGATGCGGGATGCTGGAGTTTGTGTAACCCCCCTATAATCTACT
>JAITRJ010000044.1 GCA_031288475.1 Helicobacteraceae bacterium
AACCGCTTATGGAGGAGATCCACGGTTTAATGAGCGGGCTTATCGACGTTGTGGCGGATTACCGCAATGCTCAAAACGCGATCGGCTATTCGTTCAGATATTTCGTGACGGATATGCATAGAGAGCGGGGCATCAGGCTATTGGCGGTTAACGGAATCGAGCCTACGTTTGAAAATATACAGAATGGAACGTACCCGTTTGTTAACGAGTTTTATATCGTTACGCGCAAAAATGACGTCGCGCCGAACGTCCAAAAACTGATCGACTGGTTTTTAAGCGATCAGGGACAGGCGCTGATTGAGGACGTTGGTTATGTTCCAGTTAAAATATTAAAGGAGACACATTGAGTACAGAGCAAGACGGCAATCAAGGGCAAGCCAGCGGATTGAAAAAAGCAGCGTTAGCCGTTTGGAATTGGCTTAGACCAAACCCGTATATATGGGTTATTTTTTACGTCCCGGTTGTTTTGCAGACGATTTTGATTCCGTTCGGCTTTTTTGGTGGTTTTACGATCTTGTTTATTGTCAGCGCAGGCATCGCGGGTGCGATGGGATATTTCAGAGCGAGCGGAATGGAGATCAAAGACGGTTATTTTAAGACGTACTTCGCGCTCTTTCTGCCCCTGTTTATCGCGGCGCTCGGTCTTGATATTCTCTGGATCGCCGCTATACTGGATAAGACGTTTGCCAGTATCTTTATACTTATAACGAGCGTCCATTTTGTGTTTTCCGCTCTTTTTATAGGCGTCGTTTTAGGTCCTCCTTACTATCTGGTTTATCTTCTGATCGTTTACGGCTCTTTCACCTTCGCCTTCGCGGTTGGAATGTTCCGCAAAAAACAGAGGATTGCGAATAGACGGCCAATCTATCTCTCCGTTTTGGCGTTAACCTTTCTTATGGCGCTCGCGGTCTCGCTCTATACCTACCGCCACCCAAAGGCGCTGTTAAACGCGCTTACCAAAGACGCCTACGATCTGCCGCCAATCGCTTATGAGAGCCGCAAAAGCGACTTCGTTAATTTAAGAGGCGATCCGACGTTTTATATTGAGCGCGATTTTCCCGTTATTACAGGTTCGATGCCGCTCGATCGTGCGTATCGTTCCGCCGCCAAAGCACTGTACAAAAAACCCTCTAATCTCAGCGTCAATCAATTCGCCTATGTGTATTTTCCCACCCAATATAATCCCTATATTTATGAAAAATTGATCAAAAAAGAATTTGATATGATCTTTGCCTTTGCCCCGCTTGAAGAGGAGTTGCAAATGGCGCGAAAAAGAAACGTCGAACTGGCGATGATTCCGATAGGTAAAGAGGCGTTCGTCTTTTTAGTAAATGAGAAAAATTCAGTGCAATCACTTACAATTAGTCAGCTTCAAAAAATCTATACGGGAGAGATAGAAAACTGGCGAGAGGTTGGAGGTGGAAACGAAAGAGTTTTAACCTTTCAGCAATACGCGAAATCTGAAAGTCAGAAGATTATGGAACTTATCATTATGGAAGATCTTCCATTTGCAAGTCCTCCGCGCATAGCCCACAATTACAACGATCGAGGTTACAGAAACGCCGAAAACGCAATCGGTTATTCGCTGAAGTTTTTTGCCGAAGACTTACGACAAAAGGGCGTTAGACTGCTTGCGATCGATGGAATCGAGCCTACGTTTGAAAATATACAGAATGGAACGTATCCGTTTATTAACGAGTTTTATATCGTTACGCGCAAAAATGACGTCGCGCCGAACGTCCAAAAACTGATCGACTGGTTTTTAAGCGATCAAGGACAGGCGTTGATTGAGGATGTTGGGTACGTTCCGATCAGGAGCGTTAAATGATCGTTGGCGATCTGTTAAATATATGCGATCGGATCAGCCCGTTTGGCGCGCAGGAGAAATGGGATAACAGCGGTTTAATAATAGGTGATCCAAATGCTGAAGTATTGAGCGTATGTCTTTCGCTGGAAGCAGACGGGTACGCGATAAGCGCTCTACCAAACGGCACGGCGCTGATCGTTCATCATCCGCTGATCTTTACGTCGCTTAAATCACTTAATTTTGCCGAATATCCCGCGCTTCTGATCCGTGATATTATTCAGAAAAACGCGGCGCTGATCGCGATGCATACTAACTTCGATAAGAGTCATCTTAACAGCTATGTCGCCAAAGAGATTTTGGGCTGGCGCGATTTCAGGCAGGAGGAACTTGTCTGCTATCATAAAACTAGGTTTGATTTTAAGCGAATCGCCGGACTGACGAGAGACGCTTTCGGCAGCGTTAAATCTATTGCGCCTCCGCCAAGCCGCAAGGAGTATCGCGTCGCGTTCTGCTGCGGAAGCGGCGGCGCTTTGATCGGCGAAATCGAGTGCGATATTTTAATCACTGGAGATCTGAAGTACCACGACGCGATCAAGGCAAAAACGCTTGGAATCGGCGTAATCGACGTAGGGCATTTTGAAAGCGAGCGTTATTTCGGCGCGGCGCTGCAAAAAGAATTGAGCAAATATGATATAAAATCTACGATCGTTTCATCACAAAACCCACTAGGCGTTTATGATAGCATCAGAGAGAGCCGATGATTGGAGATATGATCTACGAACTTTTACGCGAATTATTTCCGCTATGTCGCAGTATCACAGGAAACGGCACGCGCGAAACGCTTAAAAGACTCTCTCGGATCGTACCGTTATTGGCAATTCACGAGGTGCCGAGCGGCACAAAAATTTTTGACTGGATTGTACCCAGAGAATGGAATATAAAGGACGGGTATATTGAAGATCTATCGGGCAATAGAATTATTTCTTTCATGGAAAATAACTTGCACTATAGTTAATTACAGCGCACTGATCAATGAGATCGTTTCGCGCAAAGAGCTTCTACAAATAGCATATACGGATCGAAACGATGAAGACGCGATTTCATATATCACTTCGTATTATCAGGAGCGCTATGGCTTCTATATGAGTCAAAGGCAAAAAACGGTGCTTGATCAGGATATGTATCATATCTTTAATCGACAGCACGCTGGAAGATGGTTTTCTTACCTATGGCGAGTGCATTATCCCTTCTACGGTCGGGTGCGATAAGGAGATATTTATATCAAGCTATATATGCCACCCGTCAATGGCAAATAATGAACTTTCCTCTATGTGCATCGCAATCTATTTAGCCGACTATATTTCCAGAATGTCAACGCGGAAATACAGTTATCGTTTTGTATTTGTACCGGAAAATATCGGCGCTATGATCTATATAGATCGCCATTTGCAGGCGCTGAAAAAAAATATGATTGCGGGCTTTAACCTTTCCTGCCTCGGCGACGACCGCGCCTATTCGATCGTGCGTTCCAGATACGGCAGTACGTTAGCCGATAAGGCGCTTCTTAACATTTTAAACTTCACCGAACCGAGTTTCAGGGAATATCCTTTTACAGGGAGCGGTTCTGACGAACGGCGTTACAACGCGCCGTTTGTCGATCTTCCCGTTGTTGGGTTCTCCAGATCGCTTTACGGCGAGTAGCCCGAATATCATACGAGTTTGGATAATCTCGACCTCGTTTCAGCCGACGCTCTGAAAGAAAGTTTTAATCTTATGCGCGATCTTTTTCTTGCGCTGGAATCAAATGAAATCTATCAGACGACGACAATGTGCGAACCGCAGCTTGGCAGATACGGTCTATATCCCACGTTAAGCCGCAAAGAGCAGTTTAGCGATGTGATGGCAATGAAAAATCTGCTCGCCTATGCTGATGGCAGCAATGATCTGATCGATATCAGCAATATTATTGGCGTTGATGTAAAGAGTTTGACCGGCATTGTCGATAAACTTATACAACATAACCTTCTGAGAAAGATAACGAATGATAACTGACATTATTTACAAAAACGCTCTTATATACCCAGAAAAAAAGGCGTTAATCTGCGGCGATCGGGCAGTAACCTACAATGATCTCAGGGACGAGACGGAAGCGTTAAGCGATTTGCTGATCGATTACGGTGCCGTATCCGGCAATATTATTGGAGTTCTTCTTTACACAAATATTGATTTTGTAATCGCAATGCTCTCCGCTGCGCACATAGGCGCGGCGATCGCGCCGCTTAATTCATCATTGCCAAACGACGCAATAGAAAGATTGCTTAATGCCGTTGACGCTAAACATATTTTAACGGTTTCGACCCTATCAAAAAAGATCGATCCGAATGGACGAAAGATTATTTGCATCGACCATCAAGAGTTTTCTTCGCCGCATACGAAGCCTGCCGTTAACAATGACGAGTTATTCATATTAACGATGACCAGCGGCTCCACCGGCGATCCTAAACCTATAGCGTTAAGTCAAAAATAAATACGATCGCGCGTTGAGCGCCGCAAAACTGTACAACCTAAACGCCAACGACGTTATTCTTACTGCGACGCCGCTCGTTCTGCTTCCGCTTATAATAGGCGCGACCGGTGTGATTTTATCAGATTATACGCCGGAACGATGGATAGATTGCGCGGCGCGGCATCGCGTGACGTTTACAATTGCCGTTTCATCGCAGCTGGCACAAATCGCCGCAAGCTTTCAAGACGCCGCTGTCAATCTTTCAGCCCTGCGATCTGTAGTCTCCTCGTCGGCGCTTCTGCAAGCCGACGTAAAAACCGCGCTGTTAAACAGACTAAGATGCGAAATCTATAAGTGTTACGGCGCGTCGGAGATTGCTATCGCCACCAATCTTGATATGCGCGATTCTCATAAAGTACGCTCCGTAGGAAAGGCGATAAACGGAGTTGACATATATATCGCGGACGAAAGCGGCAATCGGCTGGAAGCGATGCAGAAGGGAGAGATATACTGTAAGACAGATCTTCTGTTCAAAGGCTATTATCATTTAGAGGGAAAGAGCAAAGAAGCGCTTCATAAAGGTTACTTCAAAACGGGCGATATAGGTTTTCTAGACAACGATGGCTATCTTTACTACAGCGGCAGAAAAAAAGATTTGATTATTAGCGGTGGAATCAATATATATATCCTAGCGACATCGACGACGCCGTTGGGAAAATGAAAGGGATCAAAGAATGCGCCGCCTTTGCCTATGCGGATGATCGACTGGGCGAAGTTGCTGCGCTTGCGGTGTCGCTTGAAAAAAGCGCGGCGATTTGCGAAAGAGATATTCAGTTTTTTGCCCTCAATCACCTTGCCGACTATCAGATGCCGCGCAAGGTATTTTTTGTGATAAACTGCCAAGAAACGAGATGGGCAAACTGATCAGACACGCGTTAGCTGATCGATACGCAAGAGAGGAGCAAAGAAACGGCTACAAACCGCTTAAACCGCTCAATGTGGGAATTATTGGCGGCGGACTGAATTCGGCTGTGGGCGCAGCGCATTTTTCCGCGCTTGGCATTGACGGCTTATACCGCATAGCCGCTGGCTGTTTCAGCCGTAACAACGAAATTAATTACGCGACCGCTGCGCGCTGTGGTCTGCCGCAAAGCGCCGTTTATATAAGCGGCGGCGATCTGCTTAAAAACGCGAAAGAGCTTGACGCGGTAATTTTGCTGCTTCCTATACCGTTGCATTACGAAACGCTTTTATGCACGATTAATTGTAACACTCGCATTATTTGTGAAAAGCTGCTTGTGTTAAATCTACAGGAAGCGTTAAATATAAGGAGAGCTTTAACAGATATAAACCGTCTCACAATTACATATAACTATCTTGGTTACCCAATGATCCGGGAATTAAAAGAGCTGATAACTTCAGGCAGATTAGGCGCAATCAAACATTTTGAAGCTAAGATGCCTCAGGAAAGCTATATACTCACCAGATCCACGCCGCAATTCTGGCGGCTGAATGAGAAAGATCCGCCGCTGATCGCGCTTGATCTGCTAACGCACCTTCACAGAATAATCGAATATCTGCTGGAGATAAAGGCTAACGAACTTTTCTGCGTTCAAAATAGTTACGGCCGATTCGATAGCGTCATTGACGATATGCGTTTGCTGGCGCATTACGATCAAAATATCGGCGGGTCATTCTGGGTAAGTAAATCGGCGCTTGGATTCAGGAACGGTATGGAAATTGCTGTTTACGGCGGCGAAGCAAGCGCGATATGGCGTCAGGAAAATGCCGAGGAAATTAAGATTGCCTATGCGGACGGAAGGCGCGAAACGATCGATCGCGGTTCGCCGCTAAAAATTGCGAACGCGCAGCGGTTTTCCCGGTTCAAAGCAGGGCATCCAAGCGGTTATATTGAGGCTTTCGCCAATTTGTATGGAGATATAGCAAAGATGATAGCAGGCGAAAAAGGAGCCGAAATCACTGCTATAGACAGCGAGGTGGAGCGGATGCGGTTTATAGAGACGGCGGCGCTCTCGGCAAAAAGCGGAAAATGGGAGAAGATTTAATAAAAGTGGAGTTTATGAATAATGTAAGAGATTTTGCAGCAAAACACATTAACCTAAAACGGCAGATTCCCGCTGATCTCGATCTTAGCAGGGTTAATTTAATCAAGTCCGGACTGCTGGATTCAATTGAGTTTTTCGGTTTTGTTCTGGCGCTGGAAAATCATTATAACATTAGAATTGGTGACGATGAGATCGCCAGCGGTGTTTTAGAGACGATCGATGGAATAGAATCGTTAATAAGGAATAAACATTGATCGATTATTGTCGCCTGATCGATTCAATCGAAAATGTAGGTGAAGGCGATTTGCTTGATATATCCTCCGATCTGCTGTCTGTTATAATGGATTACCGTAAAAACAAAATAATTTTTGATCCCGAGAGACTTTTAGATTCCTTTTGCGAGAAAGTGGGCGGCGGCGGGACAGTTATGATCCGTACGTGGAATTGGGACTTTTGCCATAACGCTGCCTTTGACTGGCGCAATACTCCAAGCCAAGTAGGCGCGTTGGGCAATATTGCGCTGAAACGATCGGATTTAAGCGTACGCGCCATCCGCTTTATTCGTGGGCGGTGTGGGGAAAGGATCAGCGCGAGCTTTGCGCGTTGGACAACGTCAGTGCCTTTGGCGCCAATTCGCCGTTTAGATTTTTATATGTTCGTCAAGGAAAGCAACTGATGTTTGGTTCAACAATGTGCAATTCGCTTACTTTTGTACACTTTGTAGAGGAACAAATCGGCATAAATTACCGTTATTTGAAAAAGTTTACGGGTGAATATATAAATGAGAGGGGCGAAAAAACAATAAAAAGCTATTATATGAATGTACGCGATCTGTCGCTCAATATCAAAATGACCAGCGAAAACTTTGCGCCACTGTTTTACAAAATAGGTGCGTTAACGACCAAAGAATTTGATAATTTCAGCATCTCTGTCGTTGATCTCAATATGGTCTATCCCGTAATAGCGAACGATATTATTTACAATAAAAGCCGTACCTTCTGCCGCTACGGAAGAAATACTATAGATGAAAAGCTGCGAAGGCAAATTATACAAAAATTAAAAAAGTGATTGGCAAAGACTCTGCGAAAGTTTCAGCGCTTCGTAACTTTTAGGCGTAGCTATTCTGCCTCTGGCGGTACGTTCTATATAGCCGTTCGCAAGCAGGTACGGCTCGACAACCTCCTCGATCGTTCCGGCGTCTTCGCTTAGCGCCGCTCCCAGCGTATTTAATCCGAGCGGTCTGCCTTTTGCCTCAATCAATATCTTCAGAAGGCGTAAATCCTGCTCGTCAAAACCATATTCGTTAACGCCTAGTGCGTCAAGCGCCCTCTTTGCTCTGGCATTACCGATAGTACCTTCTTCCTCTACTTCGGCGAAATCCCGAACGCGGCGCAATAATCTAAGTGCGATTCGCGGCGTACCGCGCGAACGTTTTGCAATTTCATCGGCAGCGTCCGCTTCGATCGGTTTATTGAGTTTTTTTGCCGCTAATTTCGTAATTTGACTAAGCTCAGTCTGCGTGTAAAACTGCATTCTGAAATGAACGCCGAAACGATCGCGTAAAGGGTTGGAGATCATTCCCGCTCGCGTAGTTGCGCCGATCAGCGTAAATCGATTCAGGTCGATCTTAACAGTTTGAGCCGCTGGTCCACTGCCTATAATAATATCAAGCCTGAAATCTTCCATCGCCGGATATAATATTTCCTCTATGGAACGTCCTAGACGGTGAATTTCATCAATAAAAAGAATATCGCCCTCGTTTAGATTTGTTAGTATAGCCGCCAAATCGCCCGTCTTTTCTATCATAGGTCCCGACGTGGTTTTAATGTTGACGTTCATCTCGCGCGCTATCAGATAGGCGAGCGTGGTTTTCCCCAATCCAGGCGGACCGAAAAAAAGCAGATGATCGAGCGGTTCGGAACGTTTTTTTGCGGCGTCAATAAAAACTCTGAGATTGTTTTTTATATTTTTCTGTCCAATATAGCCGTCCCATTCATTCGGTCTAAGGCTTTGATCCTCCGCATTCTCAACGCCCACCTCTTCGACCGCTACTATCCGTTCCATAACGCCCTTTAATCGCTTGTGTGGCATTATTTTATCAAATAACGGGGAAATGGATGGCAGAGGCAAAACTATGTAAAACAACGCTTCAAAAAATTGAGGAGGCCGCTCGCTCGCTGGACGCGTCGGCGCAGGACTCCCGCACTGTTTTGAGGCTGGCAAGTACGGACAATCCGAAGAAAAAGACGCTGGAACTGTTAAGCGGCGACTGGGATCCGTCCAAACCATGGTTTGTAGTCGACGAAAGCGGCAAAGTATATGCGCTGACCTCCGTGGAATCGTTTATGCAGTTCATCCACTCTCTCCACTCAGTATCATCTGAAAACTTCAGCCTCAAGCTGGAAAAGGCGATCTGGCGCAACTTTCCAATTGATTTCGGCGATGTCTGGGCGGTGGCGATCAGCGAGTTGGAGAGCAAACTTGCGCACAACCGCAACACCCGCATTCTGGAAGTGGATATTGAATCGCTCATCGATCGGATACGGCGGGAACACCCAAATCTCTTCTATCATCTAAAAGAGGAAATGCTAGGGCAGGATTAGCCCAAGGAGCGCGCTTATGGAAATCAAGGCGTATTTGAGAATGGAGGAGCGTTACGAGGGGCTTCAGTTGGTTTACGGCGCCGACGAGGAAGCTAAAAAAGCGATCCTCAAAGTGATCGACGAAGTAAAGGAGCAAACCGGTTTGAGCCCTACCGTTGTGGAGAACTGTAGTTTGGATAAACCGGAACACTGCGCGTTTTATCTAGAGTTTGACGACGATTTTGATCGCGAAGGCGGCGAATTTTTTGAAAGGATTCTTTGCAAACTTGGCATAAAAAAATGCGAACAATGATTGACAAACACAGAAAAAGCGATTAGAATACCGCATTTTCCTATTGAAGCGAGGGTTAAAAGATGAGCAGTAAAGCCAGTTTGGATCGTGAATTGACCGCATTTCTGGAGAAGCGCTATAACAAGGTGTTTCTATCTCCCGAAGAGGTAGAGCGCGAAACGCTGGTTAATCCAAACTGTGTTCCCAGCACGTCTGACAAGCAAAATACGTGGCTTTTGCGGGACGTTGTTGAGTTTATTAACCGCCCCTTTTACAACAAGGAGCTTGGGCAAATGGCAAAAAGGGAGAAGAAAATCGTCGTCATTAAAGCCACATCCGAAGCGTTGAGTAAGCTGTGGAACAATGATTCTTCCTCAAAAGGCGAATCCTTAGCGGCGAAAGCGACAGCATTTGAACCGTTCGCCCAGCAGGAGGGGATCTAGCAGGGTTCGTACCCTGCCGGTCTCTCTCCGGTACGCCTCAAAACCCGCCTTCTCTTCGTAAAGCCTCAGAAGGTCGGGCAGTCCCATATCAAGAAGGGCGCTGTTCTGCTCTTTTACCGCCGCCTCAAAACCCGCCTTTCTGAACGCGTCAAGCAGGTGCCAGAACGGAACGTCCGCCGTAAGATCGGCGTTTTTGTAAAAGAGATTCAAATCTGTTACGGAAAAGAGCGGATAGACCCTATGCTCTTTGTATATACGCGCCGAAAAATCATTTCTGGGGTGAAATACGCCGTAGTCAAAGATGATCGTTTCGCACCGATTAAACGCGGCGGAAAGCTTCCACGCGAAACGCTCAAACCCATCAAATATCTCGCCGCGCTCAATTCCCAGCCGATTGGCTTTTGATGCCATCTTTGCATCCGCTTTTTGCCACACCAGACTATGATTTTCCACATAGGCGACCTCGCCCTTGTTGTACAGATCGAAGCTGAACGCGTCAAAAAGTTCGTTTGCGTACACAAAGGCGCTCAAGTACCGCGTGCGGCTTAGATCTGGAAGTATCGCAAGGCGCAAAGCGTCGCCAAACCCACTGCGGATATATTCTTCCTGCGCTTTTCTTAACGCCTCAATTGGCTCAATGATCGTAAAGTTAAGCGTTTTCAGCAGTTTCGGCTCAAGCGTGTAGACAAACTGAGCGATATCCGAGAGCAGCTCGCCCCGATGCGCTCCAAACTCCACTACAGCGGAATCTTCTGCCAGATCGCCGCTTTTAATCAGCCCGACAAGATGATTTGCGATAGCGCCGCCAAAAAAGCTCGACGCGCTTACAGAGGTAAAGAAGTCGCCCCTTTTCCCAATCACCGGCGCCTTAACGTAGTAGCCCCCCTCGCCGTAAAGCCACTCGCGGGCATACTCTAGAAATCTGCGGCGCGGCAAGCGCTGTCCAGCCGTTGAAAACCGAGATCGATCTCTTCTTTGGATATCGTAAGCGGCGGAAGCATTCTGACGCGTGAACCGCCCGATCGCAAAACCAGCACCCGTTCCTTGTGCGCTCTTTCCAAAACCGCCTGCTGAATAAGATCGTCTTTGGCGATCAGCGCCCGCATCAGACCCACTCCCGCTTCGCCCAGAAAGAGCCGCGGATATTTCGCGGATATTTCGCCATTTTTTCGCGCGAAATAGCCAATCGTCCGCGCCAGTTTGCCGCTGTTTTTTATCTCCTCTAGTATCTCCAGCACCGTATACGCCGCTCTTGCGGAGAGAAAATTTCCGCCGAATGTCGAAGCGTGATCGCCGTATTCAAAAAGCTCTTTTTTCGTTGTGACTACCGCGCCGATCGGCACGCCGCCGCCCAGCCCCTTTGCCAGCGTGAAGATGTCCGGCTCTATGGAATAGCCAATCGAAGCGGTAAATTCGCCGCTGCGGAAAACGCCCGTCTGTACCTCGTCCGCGATCAGCAGAATATCCCGCTTTTTAAGTTCTGCCGCCAAATTTCGCACGGCTTCCTCATCCAGCGGCAGAACGCCCCCTTCGCCTTGCACAAGCTCCACCATTGCCGCTGCTGTCCTGCCGCCGATCTTGCGCAAAACGTCCTCCGTATCCGCCGCGTAGACAAACCCGTCAGGAAACGGCCCGAAACGGGCGTGGAATTTTTCCTGCCCCGTGGCTTTAAGCGTCGCGATTGTCCGCCCGTGAAAGGAGTTGCGCAGCGTGATAATTTCAAATCTTCCGCTATTTTGTCCATATTTCCGCGCAAGCTTGATCGCTCCTTCGTTCGCTTCCGCGCCGCTGTTGGCAAAAAAGACTCTCGCGTCCAGTCCGCTCAGCCTCACGACGCGCTCGGCAAGCCGCGCCTGAATGGCTATCGTGTAGAGGTTAGAGCTGTGAATGATCTTTGAGGCTTGATCGGCTATCGCCGCCGCCAATCTCCCGTTGCCGTGCCCGACGCTGTTTACGCCGATACCGGAGGCGAAGTCTATGTAATCGTCGCCGTTTTGATCGAAAAGCGTCGCGTTTTCACCCCGCTCAAACGCTATTTTCCGCCGCGCGTAGGTATGCAGTACAAAGGCGCTGTCAAGCTCAAAAATATCCATCCATTCCTTTCAATTGCGGGATTGTAGCGTGATCAGCCCTATCTGATTTGGCGCGAATACCCTAAACGGCGGACCCCAGTATCCGACGCCGTTGCTTATAAACATCTTGGCTCGCTCGTCGTGATCGTACAACCCGCTTATGTAGGGCTGCGCAAAACGCACGGCAATCGTAAACGGGAATATCTGCCCGCCATGCGTGTGCCCCGCCATCATCAGATCGAAGCTCTTTTCAGGAAACTCAAACGCCATCTTCGGCTGGTGCGCCAGAGCAATAATAAAGTTATCGCTGTCAGTTTCCGCCAGCGCTTTCTGCGGATCTGGCATAAGCACGTTATAGCGCCTTGCGGAGAGATCGTAAACTCCCGCTATGTCAATCGCGCCGAATTCGCCCTCTATCCTCTCCGAACTGTTGCGAAGCACTTTTATGCCCAATCTCTCCAGATAATCTAATGTTGGGAAAAGATCGTTGAAATACTCGTGATTGCCGGCGACAAAGAATATCCCGTAACGGCTCTTTATCCGCGCGATAATATCAAGCGATACCCTGACCTTCTCAAGGGGCGCGTCGATCAGATCGCCAGTGATCACCACAATGTCGGCGTTCAGCGCGGAGGTTTGATCGGCAATTCTTGCGGCAAAGCCCTCTTCCAGCAGCTTGCCGTTCCCCAGATGCAGATCGGTGAGGTGCGCGATCATAACGGGCGCGGCTATTTTGGCGCTCTCTACCGTTACCCGCTTGATAAGCGGCGCGCTTTGCGCGGAGATAAAGCCGTAAAGCATATAAACCGGCACAATAACCACGATCGCGATACGGACTGTTTTTGTAACGGCGGAACGTTTGAACGCCCGTATGATCCAGTCGCCGATTGCCGCCGCGATAAAAAGCGCGAAAATCGCCAGAATTGACGAAGCGAAAATATCCTCAAGAAACGAACTGAAAAACCCGCCTCTGCGTAGCGGCAGGTAGGTAACCGACATCAGCCAGACAACGCCGAGCGCGACGTAAAGGGCGATCTTTAAGGAAGTCGCGGAAAGAGGACGCACAAGCGTCCAGCCTATACCAAACGTCATAGCCGAAAAGACAACGATTGAAACATAGGAGAACATAGGTCGCCTTGTAAAGAATTTCCGCAAAAAGCCGATCTAAAAGATATACTCTCGTTTATGAAGGATACCAAAATGCGGTTTTCACCTTTTTATCTCGTTCTGTTTTTACCGTTTGCGTTGGTTCTCGCAGAGGATGTCGCCGATCAGAAAACCGAACAGCCCATTATTCAGAATTTGCCGATTATAAAACCGTCAAACATCATCACTATCCGCGCGATAGGGCTTGGCACAGTGGAGAAAAACACCGCGAACAGGGCGCAGCAGCTTGCGCTGGCAAAACGCGCGGCAATCGTGGACGGCTACCGTCAGCTCGGCGAAAAACTGCACGGTATCAAGATCACCGCAAGCGACACGGTAAGAGACGCCGCGCTGGTGCGCTCAGAAATACGCACGGAGCTTTACAGCATTGTCCGCGGCGCGGATGTGGTTGAGACGATATGGGACAACGGGCTGTGTCAGGTTGAAATGGAGGTTAAAATAGACGCAAAACGCTTCAGTGAGCTGTTTTACGCCTATCAGCAGAATAAGCCGGCAAAGCGGTAGCGCCTACTCCTCAATGTACAGAATGCAGCCGCAGCTTGGGCAGGTTATGATCTCCGTTGAGCTGATAACTTCGCTGTACGCTTTGTCGCTGATCTTCATAAAACAACCGTAGCACGCCTGCTTTTTCACCGGCGAAACCGTCCGCGCCCCCGCCCAGCGGCGTATCCGCTCGTAAAAGCTGAGCACCTTTTCAGGAACATCCGCGCTTAACTCCTCTTTCTGGGCAACGACAGCCTGCCGTCTGCTTGAAAGCTCCGCGAGCGCGCCGGCGTTGATTTTCTGCGTCTCTTCAATCTGCGAGTCGATCTGGGATATGCGCTCTTGCAGCTTTTCAATATTTTCTTTTTTCGCCTCTACAATCTTTTGAAATTGCGCGATATCCTCGTTGTAGCTGCTGATTCGCTCGCGGGCAAGGCTTTCCTCCAGCGAGAACGCCTTCATCTCCTTTTCTGTCTTGAGTTCGCCGCTCTTTTTGCTGTGCATTCCAAGCCGTTCGCTTTGTTCAGACAGCTCCGCTTCTGTTTTGGCGATTCTGCGCCGATACTCCTCAATCTCGCTCTCGTGCCCCTCAATTGTCGCTTTTGAACGCCTCTGCTCGTCAAAAAGCTGATTGAGCGAGCGATTGATGCGTTCCTCTTCTGGAATAAAATCGTCGATCGCCTTGTCCAGTTTTGAAAGTTCGATCAGTTGCTTCAGGTGTTTGTTCATCGGTTTTCCGTTGAGTTGGATTGGAATTTTCAAAGGGGGTATTGTAGCAGATAACCGCAAAAACAGCGCTTTTGCCTCCGTTAATACCCGCCGCTTTTTTGAGACTTCACCTCGCTGCCGCACAGTTTTCCGCAAACTTATGTCACGCGATCTTCACAATCAGGCGGTTAGAATTTCGGCTATGAAAAAAGCAACGATACTTCTGCTTGAGGACGATCCCTCTTTGCACGAGATTATCAGAGAGTATCTGGACGAAAAAAACTATGCGGTTTTAAGCGCGTTCAACTCCTTTGAAGCCGCCGATCTGATCTACGAAAACCCCTGCGATCTGATGCTGCTTGATGTTAAACTGCCGGGTCAGAATGGTTTTGATTTTCTTTACGAAGCGCGCAGGAACGGCAACGAAATTCCCGCGATATTCATTACCTCGCTCAACACAGTAACCGATCTTACCAAAGGATTTGACGCAGGCTGCGACGATTATCTGCGAAAGCCGTTTGAACTCAAAGAGCTTGCCATCCGCGTCGAGGCGCTGCTCAGACGCCGCTTTTTTCACCGCGCTCAGGATGGGATCGATCTGGGCGGCGGCGTTACTTTTTTTGTGGAGGCAAACCGCCTTGTTACGCCGGAGGGGGAGTACAAACTCGCGCCTAAGGAGTTCGCGCTGCTAAAGCTGCTGGGTGAAAACAGAGGCAGAGTCGTCTCGCGTGAAGTGGTTTTTGATCGACTCTGGGGGATCGGCGAAGAGCCAAGCGAGATGAGCCTGCGCACGCATCTTAAAAATCTGCGCAAAATGATCGGGCACGACTGTGTGGAAACGCTTCGCGGCGTAGGTTACAGGCTTTTATGATCAAAGAGGAAAAAAAGGCGCTACGCAGATTCCTGCTGCTCTATGCAGGATCGCTCGTGCTGTTTCTGGGAATTATAGGTTCCGGATATTACCGTTTCCACAGCGCCCAGATTTTCAAGGCGGAACAGCGCGAATTGAGACTGATGATGGCCAGCGCCAGCAGATCGCTGATGAAAAGAGGGGAAACGCCCAGCGAAGAGATCGAATGGGCGCTTTTGGACAGAAACGGCAGAATGATCTCAGGAACATTTGATCCGCCCAAAAACAGTTACGAGGCGGTGCCATCGAATCACGACAGCCAAGAGCGTTTTATGATAAACGACAAGCACATTTACTGCATTATGTGGTTTGCGCACCGCTCCCAGTTTCTTGTGGTGCGAATGCCGATAAACGCCGAAGCGTTTGAAAGTCTGATCGTAAATCTCGTGCTGATCTGGGGCGGCGCGTTTGTATTCTTTATGGTGATCGCCGGGTTTCTGACGGCGATGTTTTTAAAACCGCTGCGCGATACCATAGAGTTGCTGGATCGCTTCATCAAAGATACGACGCACGAAATGACGACGCCCATCTCCGCTATCCTGATGAGCGCCGAGGGTTTTGACCGCGGCGCTCTGAACGAGCGCGACAAGAGGCGGCTGGGGCGCATAGAGGTCGCGGCGCGTACTTTGCAGGCTGTTTACGATGATTTGGCGTTTATGATCAATCCAAAGACCAAGCGCGCGCCGCAGGAGATTGATCTGGCGCGTCTGATCAAGGAGAGAGTTGAGTTTTTTGAGCCGTCGGGCAGGATTAAGCAGATCGAATACAAGATAGAGATCGCCGATCATGTCCCGCTTATCGCCGATCCGCGCGAGTTTACAAGGATTTTGGATAACCTGCTTTCCAACGCGATTAAATACAACAAACAGGGCGGCGCCGTTCGGGTGATTGTATCGGGCAGTATGCTTGCGATAGAGGATGACGGAAACGGCATAGCGATAGAAAACAGAAAGAAGATCTTTGAGCGCTTTACGCGGCTGGACGACGCGCAGGGCGGCTTTGGGCTGGGACTGAGCATTGTCAAAGAGCTTTGCGCGCGCAACTCTTTGACGGTCAGGGTGGCTGACAGCAGGGTTACGAGATTTCAGATTGAGTGGCAGAAAGTTAAAAAAGGCTGAAGGTGGCAAAGGCAAAAGTTTTTTACGAGTGCCAGCACTGCGGTTTTACATCGCCGCGATGGATGGGCAAGTGTACCAACTGCGGAGCGTGGGATTCGCTTCTGGAGGTGAAAGAGCAAGCGGTAAAAAACGCGCGCGGGATCGGTGAAAAAAGGCGCGCTGTCGCTGTCGCCATCACCGATATTCTGGAGGATGATCTAATCCGCTTCTCCACAGGCGAGGCGGAATTAAACCGCGTCCTTGGCGGCGGGCTTGTGGCGGGCACTCTGATACTCGTCGGCGGCGCTCCGGGTATAGGCAAATCAACGCTGCTGCTCAAAATAGCGGGAAACATAAGCGAGCAAAAGCGCGTATTGTACGTCAGCGCGGAGGAAAGCGCGGGGCAGATCCGCCTGCGCGCGGAACGAATCGGAGCGCTTAAGCCAAACCTAATGCTGTTAAGCGAAATCAACCTTGAGGTAATCAAGGAAGAGCTTGCCGGCAGTTATGAAGCGGCGGTGATCGACTCGATTCAAACTCTCTATTCGGGCGATCTTGCCGCCGCGCCCGGCAGCGTTTCGCAGGTAAGAGAGATCACCTTTGAACTTATGCGCGTCGCCAAAGAGCGTAATATCTCAATCTTCATCATTGGACATATCACGAAGGAGGGTTCGATCGCGGGACCAAGAGTGCTGGAACATATGGTCGACACAGTGCTCTACTTTGAAGGAGACAGCTCTGACGAATTGCGGATACTGCGGGCGTTTAAAAATCGCTTCGGCTCTACGAGCGAGATTGGAATCTTTGAAATGACCGAAAGAGGGCTTAAAAGCGCGGGAAATGTCGGGGAACGGTTTTTCAGCCGCCGCGAAAACAAGGCGGGATCGGCGGCGACAGTGGTAATGGAAGGAACACGGCCTCTGGTTCTGGAGGTGCAGGCGCTGGTCAGCGACGCCTTTGGCAATCCGCGCAGAAGTTCCACAGGTTTTGATTCGACGCGGCTTACAATGCTTCTTGCGCTGCTGGAGAAAAAGCTGGAACTGCCATTTAACCGTTACGACGTGTTTATCAATCTGGCGGGCGGTATCCGCGTAAATGAGACGGCGGCGGATCTGGCGGTGATCGCGGCGATTTTAAGCAGCTTCAGAAACCGCCCAATTGGCGAGAAGACTCTCTTTATCGGCGAGGTAAGTTTGATTGGCGACATACGCGACGTGCCGAATCTGGACATACGGTTGAATGAAGGCGCGAATCAGGGCTTTGAAAAAGCGGTGGTGCCGCGCAAACCGATGTCGAAAGCCGGAATTAAATGTTTTGTCGCTGAAGAAGTGGCAAAAGTGATTGACTGGATGTAGCGGGTCGCCGAATAAAAAGCGAAGGACGAAAGGCGGATCAAAAACAATCAAGCGTATATAAAGCCGTCCTTATCCTAAGCAATTCAAGCCGTACTATGCCCGGCTGGGTTCTGTTTCACCAATAATCCCGCTGTGACAGCCTCCTGCCTGCGGGAGAGAAGGCTTAATCAGCTTAAGCTTAATTAAGAATGTTAATGATAAGGC
>JAITRJ010000056.1 GCA_031288475.1 Helicobacteraceae bacterium
CGCCGTAACTTCAAAACGGCAGCAATACATTAAGGAGGATTCGGTAAATGGCTAAGTTTGCGCTGCTGCTTGCGGCGCTGGTCAGATTCCGCCGCGTCCTCACGCTTACGCTGTGAAAGGGGTAATGATCGACCAAGAAGGCGTACTTGAGCATAACGCTGTGAGGCGGTAAAACCTTTCAGCGATACTACTATAAAGCTAACGAAGTCAAAAAAGAAAGCGTATCTGCGAATACGAGCGGGGCAATTGACGGCGACGAACAGTATCAGCCGTATAACGCTTCCCGCTCTAGACGAAGCCCTGATGAACAAGCGGGAATGGGCTAAAGAACGCAATGCCGCCGACGAATACGTTAAGCTGTTCAGCGTTATGAGGCATATAAACACGTATTCGATCAGGCATAAAATAGACGACAAATTCAGTAACAGCGAAGGTAATTACATCCCCAAGATCACGCAAGCACGGATTGCTTTCCGATCCTGATCCGCCAGCCCCGCAGAGGAAAGCGCTGGACAATCGCCGCGTTATGTCAGGACGCTGTCTGTCTGATAGATTTTAAGTACTCATCGGCGTTTGAGAGTATGTCTAGTTTGCCTTTAGCTTCAAGCACCATCTCCGTTACTTCGCGGATCGCGCCGCTGCCGCCATTTGCTTTCAACGCGAAAGACGCCCGATCGCGTATATATTTCGGGGCGTCGCCAACGGCGCACGAAAAGCCGCAAACGGCGAAAGCCGCCAGATCGGGAGCGTCGTCGCCGACATAGATGGTTTCCTCTGGCGCGATTTTGAGCGAGCGCATCACTTCTACGCACGCCTCGCCTTTATCCTTAATCCCAAAACGAGCGTGCGCGATCCGCAGAAGTTCCAGTCGTTTGCGCAGGGCAGGCGAATCGCGCCCCGTGATCACCCCTACAGTTATGCCAAGCCTCTGCAAAACCTCTATCCCAAGCCCGTCTCGCACGTTAAACAGCTTGTGGCTTTCCCCGTTTTCGTCGAAAATCAGTTGAGCGGGGGATAAAACGCCGTCAATATCGGTCAGCAGAAGCCTGATTCCGCTTAGATCGCCCCGCGTCTCCGGCACGCCCAGCGCGAAGTTTACAGCGCGCCGCAGGCACTGCGGCGTGTCAACCGATATGCCGATTCGCTCGGTTTTTGCGGCATATATCGCAAAGCCCGCTTGCAGATAGCGCATCTGTTCCAGTTTTTCGCTTTCTTCCAGATCGCTTCTTGGCAGTTTTGGATAGGCAAGAAGCGCCTCCTTGCGGTACGCGTACAGCCCGATGTGCTTGTAGTAATGCGGCGCGGCTCCTCTGGCAAAGGGGATGGCGGATCGCGAAAAGTAAAGCGCTCTGCCGCCGTGAGAGAGCACGATCTTTACGCAATCTTCGTTTTGCGCTTCCCGATCGGTTATCTCTGCGTAAAGTGTGGCAACAGAAGCTTCCTTTTCGCGTTCCAGCAGCGCGATTACCCTGTCGATGTCCTCCGGTTCCACAAACGGCTCGTCGCCTTGCACATTAATGTAATTATCCGCGTCAAACCGCGCGGCTGCCTCGCAAAGCCTTTCCGTGCCGTTTGTATGCTTCGCGCTTGTGAGCACCGCGCTTCCTCCCGCCTCCTCGACTACCTGAACGATGCGCTCGTCGTCCGTCGCTACCAGAACGCCGGCGGCGTTTTTCGCCATCTTTGCCCGCTCCAGTACCCAGACAATCATCGGCTTATCGGCAATACGGCAGAGCGGCTTTCCCGGCAGCCTTGTGGAGGCGTAGCGCGCGGGAATCACGATAAGATTTTTCATATCTTTACAGCTTCGTCGATCTTTTTAAGCGTCCTGAGCAGCGCTGGCAGTTCGGAAAATGGGATCATATTCGGCCCGTCGCATGGAGCAAGATCGGGATTCGGGTGAGTCTCCAGAAACACGCCGGCGACCTTAGCGCCCACCGCTGCCCGCGCCAGAACGGGCGCGAACTCCCGCTGACCGCCGCTTGCGCCGCCCGCCGCGCCCGGCAGTTGCACCGAGTGAGTGGCATCAAAAATCACTGGATGAGAAGTTTCGGACAATATGGCAAGCGAACGCATATCCACCACAAGATTGTTGTAGCCGAACGTAGCGCCCCTCTCACAAAGCGAGATCGCCTCATTGCCTGTAAGAAGCGCTTTTTTCAGCACGTTTTTCATTTCCCACGGAGACAGAAACTGCCCCTTTTTGATATTTACAGGCTTCTTCGCCGCCGCAACCGTACTGATAAAGTCGGTTTGGCGGCAGAGAAACGCGGGGGTTTGCAGCATATCCGCAACCTCGCTCACGGGCTTTACCTGATCTTCCGTATGCACGTCGGTCAGTACGGCTACGCCTACTTCGCGCCGCACGCTCTCCAATATTCTCAGCCCTTCTTCCAGTCCAACGCCGCGAAACGAGGAGGCTGAACTGCGGTTTGCCTTATCAAACGAGGATTTGTATATGAAACCCATATCCAGATCGTCAAAGATCGCCTTAAGCCTCTCGGCGGTGCGCAAAGAGAATTCGGCGCTTTCAATTACGCACGGTCCGGCGATCACCGCGATTGGAAGGTTGTTGGCGAAGATCACGTCTTTCTCGGTATTTACAACGCGCACGCTTTTCATCGCTCTTCCTTCCGGAGCCGGCGGTACGGCAGGACTCCAATTACTCCGCCCGCATCGTCTAGTACAATCACCTGATGAATTTTACGTGAATCCATCAGATCTTCGGCGTCGATCAGGCGTGTTTTGGGGCTGATTGTCACTGGATTTGCGGTCATCATATCCTCCGCCCGAAGCGTGAAAAACCGTTCCCGGTTTGCCTCCGCCGATCTTCGGACATCACCGTCCGTAACGATGCCTATGGGGACGCGCCGCTTATCGCAGACGATGGCGACGCCCATCCTGCCGGCGCTGATTGTGTGCAGAACCTCGATCGCCTCCGTTTTGGGCGAGACGACTGGCAGTTGCCCAAAGCCGATCATCTCGTGTTCCGCTTTCGCCAAAAGCCGCCTGCCAAGCTGCCCGCCTGGATGAAAGCGGGCAAACCTCTCTTCGCTGAAACCGCGCTCTCCCATCAGGCTGATGGCTAACGCGTCTCCCATCACCAGCATCGCAGTTGTACTGGAAGTCGGCGCCAACTGCATTCCGCAAGCCTCTTTTGAAACCGAGCAGTCGATGTGAAAATCGGCGGCTTTCGCAAGCGTGGAACCGCTTTTCCCCGTCATAGCGACGATCGGGTTTTCTTGATCCTGAAAAAATGGCACGATTTTCAATACCTCGTCCGTTTCACCGGAGTTGCTCAAAACCAGCAGAAGATCGTTCTTCGCCGCCATTCCCAGATCGCCGTGGTAAGCCTCCGCGGGGTGAAGAAAAAAGGCGGGTGTTCCAGTGCTGGCAAAGGTTGAGGCGATCTTCTGAGCAATAATTCCTGATTTGCCCATACCGCTAACGATCACCTTGCCGCCGCATTTTAATATCGCATCCACCGCGCCCTCAAACTGCCCGTCTACACGCTCCGTCAATGCCGCGATTTCACCAGCCTCCGTCTCTATTACTCTTTTTGCGTTCTCTCTGACCATATATTTCCTTAATTCAGCCGCCATTTTAACAAAAGCGATCAAAGCTCAAAATCTATACAATTCCAAAATGAAACGGCAACGCTGCAGACTGGCGCTTTTCTACAAGGCGAACCTGCTTTTGACAGCGGTTATACTGAGCTTGTTTCTGATCTTCCTTAAGCACTTCACGCTTCTGTCGTTCTGCACGGCGCTGATCGCGGTAATTTCCAGCGCGATCTGCTTTTTTGCCATCATCTGGATTGCCGCTGGCGCGCTTGGGCGCGTTACGGAAACCAGTTTTATCTTCCCCCCGATCTTTTTCCTGCTCTTCGATCTTTTTCTCGCCGCGGATTTCTTTGTATATAGAACGTTTCAAACTCATATAAACGCCAAAGCCGTAAGCGCGCTTTTTTCGGAGCGGACGCTCGGCAATATAGAAATTGGCGTTTCCCCAATCGCCGTCTTTATAATTTTGACGATCCTATTTTTACTGTTTCAAGTGTTTCTGATCTTTGCTCTGCCGCTTGAGTATCAATCGGAGAGGATCGGCAGAAGGATCAACAGAATTTTTATTATGGCCGCTTTCTCTATTGTACTGATAGACAAATCTGTTTTTGCGGTTTCTTCTCTTTTTTCATACACGGAGATAACGGAAAAAACGGCGGTTATTCCATACTATATCCCGCTGACGATCAATAAATTCGCCAAAAAATATTTTGACCACGAAGATAAAAATGCCGATCTCTTTATCGGCGAAAATTTCAAAGCGGATAACACAGCGGATGATCTGCCGGCAAAAGAAAACACTTAAACGGCGATGAATGTCTTCTTCCTGACAAATGACGCGAGAAATACAGCAGGCGGCGCCTTCTTTTCACAAAAAGCGCTAATAGAGGAACTGAATAGGCAGGGACACAAAACAGCGTTGATCGCTACAAAGAAAAGAGGCGGCGAAAAGGAACAGAGCTTTGAGGTTATCTTTTTAAAACGCACTCTTTTCAGCGATCTGGGACGTACGTTGCAGCTTGCAAAACTCTTAAGGAAGCGCAAAGCCGATTTGCTGGTAGCCAATATGAACCCGCAGATATTTCTTGCCGCCTTTCTGACTTTTCTGCCATTCCAGCGCTATAAAAAGATTGGAATATTCAGAATGGTTTACTATCAAGGCTATAGTCATACCCTTATCAGGAAAATAAGCGGCGCTCTTTTTCAGCGGCTGGACGCTCTTGTCGCCATATCTAATTACGCTGCTTCCGTCTGTCAGAGGGCGTTTTATCTGAAGCAAAGGCCATCGGTTGTTTACAACGCTTTTGATACAGAGGATATAAGACATAAAGCAGACGAATGTATTCAGGAGCATTTTGAAAACGCAATCGTAAACGTAGGACGCCTTGTTAACATAAAGAGACAGCACTATATGATTGATCTGGCTGGAGATTTGTTGAAAGCGGGCAGGGAAGGAAAGTTTAAAGTGATCATTATCGGCGACGGATATAAGCGCGGCGATCTGGAGAAGGCTATTAAAAGGAAAAAACTTAAAGAACACGCTCTGCTGTTAGGACACAAAGATAATCCGTTTCCGTACATAAAAATTGCGAAACTGCTTGTCCTAACTTCAGCAAGTGAGGGTTTCGGACGCGTCGCGCTGGAGGCGTTCGCGCTTAAAGTACCAGTGGTGGCGTTTTGCTCAAATGGCGGAAGCGGACACATTGAGCTGCTGGAAGAAGGACGCGGATTTTTGGTCGAGGATCAAAACCGCGCAGCTCTCTGTGAAACGGTATCGCGTATATTAGATAACGATCCGTCCGTACGGATCGCCGTTGAGAACGCCTATAACTTTGCCGCGACTCTCACGCCAAAAGCGCAAACGGATAAACTGCTCGGACTGATCGAAATATATTGATCGTGCGCGGGATTTAACAAAATCACCCGAAATAGTTTAATCCGCGCTTAGTTTTTGGTGAGGGCGCTTTTACGAAAAGGGACAAACGCGTTGCGCTGTCCGCAGGTGAGATTATTTGAGATAGTCAGCATTTAAGCGCCGGCCGTTTGGCAAAAGAGATCGGAATAAAATATACAGAAAAGCGCATTACGGCGGAAATTGACAATCCCGAATCTTTTGTTGAATAATCCAAATATCAATTGCGTTGAGCAGGGCTAAACCAAGATTATTCTGCTCAATCTCCTTGCGGTCGTTTATTGCCCCCGCGCATATGAAATGTACGAGCGCCATTACGCCGCCGATTACAGCCGAAGCGCCGCGAGCGCTGCCGTAAATATAGAGAAATAAGCGATAGCAGTTTTATCCTATCATTACCGAAAAAGTTGGAGTTTATTTTGGAGACGGTTGCTGTAATTGGACTGGGATATGTAGGACTGCCTCTGGCGGTGGAGTTTGGCAGGATAACAAGGACGATTGGCTTTGATACCTCCGAATACAAAGTCAAGATATGCAGGCAGGGCAAAGACCCGTCCAGAGAGCTTAGCGACGATGCGGTGCGCGCCGCGAAACTTTTGGAATATACAACTGAGGCGTCGCTGCTTGGGGAAGCGGATCGCATTGTCATCGCGGTTCCTACGCCGGTAGACAAAGCGCGGATTCCGGACTTCCGTCCTCTGATCGAGGCGAGCAGAAGCGCTGGAAAGTATATGAAAAAAGGGGTGATTGTCATTTACGAGTCGACGGTCTACCCTGGCGCGACCGAAGAAGTATGCGTTCCCGTACTTGAGAGCGAGTCCGGTATGAGGTGGAAGGAAGATTTCTTTGTCGGTTACTCTCCGGAAAGGATCAACCCAGGCGATCCGGAACATACGCTTACCAATATACTAAAAGTGGTCTCAGGAGACACGCCGGAAACGCTGGAAAAAATAGCCAATCTCTACTTAAGGATCATCAGGGCGGGGGTCTTCCGCGCGGCAAGCATCAAAACCGCCGAGGCGGCGAAAGTGATCGAGAATACGCAGCGCGATCTCAACATAGCGCTGATGAACGAATTGGCGATGATCTTTAACGGACTTGGCATCGACACCAGCGCCGTGCTGGAAGCGGCGGGGACAAAGTGGAACTTTTTAAGGTTTAAACCCGGTCTTGTGGGAGGTCATTGCATCGGCGTCGATCCCTATTATTTGACGTACAAAGCGCAGACTTCCGGCTACCATCCTCAGGTGATTTTGGCGGGGCGGCGCATAAACGATGGAATGGGCAAATATATTGCCGAGCAGACCATCAAGCGGATCATCGCTGTCGGCGGCAGCGTTAAAGGGGTGAAAGTCAACGTTCTTGGACTTACATTCAAGGAAAACTGCTCCGATTTGAGAAACTCCAAAGTGGCGGATATTATCGCTGAACTCCGATCATACGGCGCCGAAATCTACGTTCACGATCCGCACAGCGATAGACAGACAGCCGGGGAGGAGTACGGCGTGGAGCTTACCGAGTGGGGAAATATGCCTGCCGCCAAGGCGATTATAGCGGCGGTTTCTCATAGCGAATATCTCAGAATGCCAATCGGCGATCTTGCCGCCAAGCTGGAAAAAAACGGCTGCTTTATTGATGTAAAATCGGCGTTTGACCAAGCGGCGCTGGAGGCGGCGGGCATCAGCGTATGGCGGCTTTAGCCCCGATATACGGCGGGATTGAACGCGTCAGTCGTCAAACAGATACCAGTTCTCCTCGTAGATCGAGCCTGTCCGCACGATGTTCACTACGCGCCGCCCTTCGTAAGAGAGATTGACTCGATCCCCGATCGTCAATTTAACGCCGCTTCGTAAGTTTCTTATGAAAAATATCCGTCCGTCGTCCATTATCAGTTCCAAATTACGCTCCGACCCGCTTTCTGTCACGTTGCTTACGGTGGCGTTTGCGCCGAAGATCGCGCCGCTGTCGAAAGAGGCGACCGAGCAGCCGGTAAAAAGCAGCAAAAGAATACAAAGCAATTTCTTCACATTCGCCCTTTTTAAAGTAAATCGCCCTATTTTACGAAATAAAAATATTAAAAACGCGTGCCACAGCGTAATTTTAAGCGCCAAAACTTTATTCTCCCGTCCATTTTCGCGAACAACAGCGAAGGCAGGATAACATACCGGCAGGATCGCCGCCAAAATCCGGCAGCGACAGGCGCTTTGCGGAAAGGAAAGATTATGAGATTTGGAACGCCGTTTAAGGCAAGCGGCGCAAAGGTTCTGCTCTTAGGCAGCGGCGAGCTTGGAAAAGAGGTGGCGATAGAAGCGCTGAGGCTGGGGCTGGAGGTGATCGCCGTTGATCGCTATAAAAACGCGCCGGCGCATCTTGTGGCGAACCGCTCCTACGCGATCGACATGAAAGACGCTTCACAAATAATGGAAATTATCCGAAGCGAAAAGCCTTCGTTTATTCTGCCGGAGATCGAGGCGATCAGCATAGAGGCGCTGATCGAGGCGGAAAAGGAAGGGTTCTGCGTGATCCCAAACGCCCGCGCTGTACAGCTTACGATGAACCGCAAGGGTATACGCAAGCTCGCGGCAGAGGAACTGGGGCTGAAAACCAGCCGTTACGCCTTTGTCCGCACGCTGGAAGAGCTGCGGGAAACAGCGAATCGCATCGGCTTTCCCTGTGTGATCAAGCCTGTAATGAGCAGTAGCGGGCACGGACAAAGTATAGCAAGGAGCGCTTCCGACCTGTCCGTTTGCTTTGATCGGGCAAAGGACGCCAGAGGGGACGCGAGTGAATTGATCGTCGAAGAGTTTGTGCCGTTTGACTTTGAAATCACCCTTTTAACCGCGCGAACTGAAAATGAAACGCGATTCTGCCCGCCGATCGCCCACATTCAAAAAGATGGCGATTATGTGTACTCATGGCAGCCAATGGAGCTTGAAGAAAGCGTAAGAAGAGAAGCGGAGGCGATTGCCAAGCGGGTAACGGACGCGCTGGGAGGGCGTGGAATCTTCGGCGTGGAGCTGTTTGTGAAAGATGGCGAAGTTTATTTTAGTGAGGTCAGCCCACGTCCGCACGACACGGGCATGGTAACGCTGATCACGCAGAATCAGAGCGAGTTTGCCCTCCATATTCGCGCCGTTTTAGGACTGCCGCTGGGGTTCAGCCTGTTAAGCGCCGGAGCGAGCGCAGCGTACAAGGCGCAAAGCGAAAGCTCCGATCCCGTGCTGGATATTCCCGACGAACTCTTTGGCGAGCGGTCGTTTGTAAGGGTGTTTGGAAAACCCTCAAGCCATAAGGGACGTCGAATGGCGGTTGTGCTGACCGCTGACGAGACTGGGGAAAGGGCGCTGGAAAACGCTAAAAAACTTGTTGCTTCCATAAAAGATCGGTAGTGATCGTACTGGGATCAACCGGTTCAATCGGCGCGGCGGCGCTGGAAGTTGCGCGCCGCTTTTCGCTGGAAGTGGAAACGCTTGTTGCCGGAACAAACGCCGATCTGCTCAACAAGCAAATCGAAACGTTCCGTCCGAAGCGTGTGGCGGTTGCCGATCGCGACACCGCCCGGAAAGTGCAATTCGCAAGAGTCGGGTATGGTCAGGAGGCGATCCTTTCGGCGATTGAAGAATCCGCGTCTCTTTTGGCGATCAACGCTATTGTCGGTTTTTCTGGTTTGAAGCCTACGCTCAAGGCGCTTGAGTGCGGCAAAACTCTGGCGCTGGCGAATAAAGAATCGCTTGTCTGTGCCGGAAAGTTTATAAACGCCTCGGCAATCCGTCCGATCGACAGCGAACATTTCGGTTTGAAATATCTGATTGCAGATCGCGCGATTAAAAGACTAATCATCACCGCGAGCGGCGGCGCTTTGCGCGATACGCCGATTGAGGAGATCGAGCGCGCCCCGATTGACAGCGTTCTGAAACACCCAAACTGGAATATGGGGGCGAAAATCACGATTGACAGCGCCACAATGGTAAACAAGCTGTTTGAAATACTGGAGGCGTTCTGGCTTTTTGGCGATTACAAGATTGACGCCGTGATCGAGAAAAGTTCCATGATCCACGCGATGATCGAGTTTGAAGACGGCTGTATCACAGCGCAAGCCTCAAGCGCCGATATGAAGCTGGCAATTGCCTACGCGGTACTGGGTGAGCTGGGCGAGCCAATCGCGGGCAGAATTGAGCCTTGCGCGCTGGAGGCGATACGTTTTCTGCCGATCGACGAGGGGCGCTATCCCGTCTGGAGAATTAAGGAGGAACTGCAAAAAGCGCCAGAGCTGGGCGTGGTGGTAAACGCGGCGAACGAGGCGGCGCTTGATCTTTATAGAGATCGCAGAATTCCCTTTGGCGCTATAGCGCGGACAGTTTTGGCGGCGTTTGAGCGTTTCAGAGTTCCTCCCGCGTCAATTGACGAGGCGTTCGCCCTGCATAATGAAGTGGAGTGCTGGGCGGCGAATAACGCTTTATTGTAAAACGGATTCGCCGTAGTTCTGCCGTACGCACTCATAGAGGGCGATCGAAACGGCATTTGCCAGATTCAGGCTGCGAAATGGCGGGCGCATAGGCATTGTGATTGCCCGATCCTCGTAACTTCGCCAGAAACTTTCGGGTATACCGGCATCCTCGCTTCCAAACCATAGAAAATCGCCATCGGCAAAGCGGACATCAAAGTAGGGACGACGCGTTTTGGTGGTGAAAAAAAAGTGGCGCTTCGTGATTGGATTCGCCTCTAAAAACTGCTCCAAACCGCTCCAAAGACGAAATTCCAGATATCGCCAGTAGTCCAGCCCCGCACGGCGCAGCCGCTTTTCGGAAAAGTCTATTGGCGTAGGGGCAATTACGTTCAGCACCGCGCCCGTGCAGACACAGGTACGTCCAATCGCCCCTACGTTCTGCGGTATCTTGGGAGAGAGCAGCACGACGTTGTACATATTATTCCCGCTATCATTCACGTTATTGTATGAAAAGGGAGTTTGCTATGGAGACGCTGTTTGAGGATATAGATTTTATCCTCTCAAAGACGACGGACGAAGAGGCAAAAACGCGGATAGAACGGTTCAGGGAGAAGCTGGAACTGCTCAAGACCCCGCAGGGGCTGAAAAAAATTGTGGGCGGGGCGCGCTTTAGCAGGGCGATTAAAATGATCGCGTACGCAAAAGAGCTGGAAGAGTTGCAGGCGGAACTGATTAAACTGCAAAACTGGGTCGATACGAAAAAGCAGCGGGTGGCGATCTTTTTTGAAGGGCGCGACGCGGCTGGCAAAGGCGGGGCGATCAAGCGGTTTATCGAAGCGTTGAATCCGCGCAAATACCGCGTGGTGGCGTTACCAAAACCTACGGAGATCGAGGCAGGGCAGTTTTACTTTCAGCGTTATATGGCGCACCTGCCCAACCCTGGGGAGATTGTCTTTTTTGATCGCAGTTGGTACAATCGCGCCGTTGTCGAACCGGTCTTTAACTTCTGCACCAAAGATCAGTACGAGCGGTTTATGCGTGAAGCGCCGGAGATGGAGCATTCGCTGATCAACGACGGGATTATTCTAATCAAATTCTGGTTTTCCGTCTCCAAAGAGACGCAGCAAGAGCGTTTCACCTCGCGCGAGCACAACCCGCTCAAACAGTGGAAGCTAAGCCCCGTTGATCGGCAGGCGCAGAAGAAATGGGACGAATTTACTTACTACAAGGAGCAGATGTTCAGCCGGACGCACACCGGCTACAGCCCGTGGATCATCGTCAACAGCAACGACAAGGCAAACGCGCGGCTGGAGTCGATCCGCTACGTCCTTTCAATAGTCGATTATGATGGCAAGACAAAGTCTAAAGTGTCTTTAAGCCCCGATCCGGCGATCGTCCGCCGCTATCACAGGGCTGAAAAGATCGACGACTAAGATTAGCACCCGTTTGATAAAATTACGAATAAAGGAGGATTGGTGATGCGGGAAGTATTTCTGGGCTTTGCGCGGCAGAACGGCGAGGCAAACCGAACGCTTTTGCGTATTCTGGAGACGCTTAGCGAGGAAGAGTTGAACAGATCGCGCGGCTACTACGGCTCTCTTCTGGGATCATTGCGCCACATCTTAGGCGCCGAACATTTTTTTCTTTCGCTCTTTCGCCAGACACTTGCAAAAAACGGCGACGCGCAGAGAATATTAAATTTTCTTGACGACGCGCGGCAGCCGGATGGCTTAACTCTGAGCGAGCTGAAGGAGCCGTTTGCCAGAGCGGACGACGCGCTTATTGTGCTGCTTGAGGAGTTAAACAACGAGGATCTGAAGACACCGGTGAAAACAGAGTGGTACGGCGGCAATCCAGACATAGTCCCGCTCTTTTTTATGCTACAGCAGCTTACGTCGCACGGAATTCATCACAGAGGACAGATTTCGCAGGTACTGGACGATCTGAAGGTGGAAAACAACTACTCCGCGCTCAATGTCGCGTTTTTAACTAATTGTTGAGCGCGCTTGCGTCTCTTTGCGCCGGATCGGCGTTGCCTCCGATCTCCGCCCTTTCCGCGCATAACCGCGCCTGCAATGATAAACGTTACTGATGACAGATATTACCATTTTCTGTTCCCGATCTGCACATTTAAAGCCGACAATTTTATAAAGCGTTCTTTTCAACACTTTTGTTTGAGATGTGATGCGCCGCTGGGTTATCGTTCTCGCAATGTGGATTACCGCTTTTCTATGCGGCAACCGTCAAATAAAGAGGCTGCGTATCTCGATCAACTGTTATTAAAGCGGCCGGTACTCATCAGCTTGTTATAGCGGTTGTTCAGCAACATTTCGATTGACAGAGATTTCAATTCGGCTACGGAATCTAAAAAGTACCGTTTGATCGCGTCCGCCGCTCCCTTTTTATCACGGTGTGCTCCGACCACCGGTTCGTCTATTATGTCGTCGATCAGCGAATGTTCTTTGAGCGCTTCCGGCGTGATCTTCAGCGCTTTGGTCGCCGCTTCAACCTTTGACGGATCATTCCATAAGATCGCGGCGCACCCTTCAGGCGAAATGACGCTGAATATGGAATAGCGCAGCATAGCGAGTTTGTCCGCCACGCCCACCGCCAAAGCGCCGCCGCTGCCACCCTCGCCGATTACTATGGAGATTATAATCGTTTTTAACGCGCTAAGTTCATAGAGATTTCTCGCGATCGCCTCGCTCTGACCCCGTTCCTCTGCTCCCAGACCGGGATATGCCCCCGGCGTGTCCACCAGCATCAGGATTGGAAGGTCGAATTTTTCCGCGAGTTTTGCGGTGCGCAGTGCCTTGCGATAACCCTCCGGGTGCGGCATCCCAAAATTGCGGGCGATCTTAGACTTTGTTCCGCGCCCTTTCTCCTCGCCGATTACGACGCATGGCAGATCGTCGATCGCCCCTATGAAACAGACGATTGCGCCATCGTCCTTATAGTGGCGATCGCCATGCAACTCGTGAGCGCCCTCCATAAGAATCCTGATATAGTCCATCGCGTACGGACGATCCTGATGTCTGGCAAGCTGCAATTTTTGAAAATCACTCAAATCGCCATAGGTTTTTTTAATCGCTTTCTCCATCTCAATTTCATAGACCGAAACCGCCTTATCGTCTTTGCGGATTTTGGCAAGCTCAAGCTCTTCTTCGATCGCTTTTATTGGTCTTTCAAAATCAAGATAAAGAGACAAGTTATACTTTCCTGAAAATTACGACGCCGTTTGTACCGCCAAATCCAAAATTACTGCTCATCACAGCTTCCACATCTGCTTCTCTCGCTGTGTTTGGAATGTAATCCAGGTCTAAATTGTGCTCGTCGTCACGGTTTTCGTAGTTGATCGTGGGCGGCAGCACTCCCTGCTCCAGCGCGGTAACCGCGATCACCGCTTCAACTCCGCCAGCGCCTCCCAGACAGTGTCCAATCGCCCCCTTTGTGGAGCTAATCGGCGGAACATCGCCTCCAAAAACTTTTTTAAGCGCGAGCGTTTCATACCAATCGTTGTAAACGGTGCTTGTACCGTGCGCGTTGATATAACCAATTTTAACGCCGCGCGCGTTCTTATCCGCCATACGCAAGGCGGCTCTGACAGCACGATACGCTCCCTCTCCTTCGGGCGCGGGCGTGGTGATGTGATTCGCGTCGCCGCTTTCGCCGATACCGATTATTTCGGCGTATATCTTCGCGCCGCGTTTTTTTGCATGTTCGTACTCTTCCAGAACAAGCGCACCGCCCCCTTCGCCCATAACGAAGCCGTCCCGATCGCGATCGAACGGACGCGAAGCGCGCTGAGGATCATCGTTGCGGGCGGAAAGCGCGCGCATAGCGGCAAATCCCCCTATGCCAACTTCGCAGATCGCCGCCTCCGCCGCAATAGCCAGCATCGCGTCCGCGCCATCAAGCGCGATGGTTTTATAAGCATCGTTTATGGCGTGTAAGCCCGCCGTACATGCGGTTACACTTGCCAAGTTTGGTCCTTTTAAACCCTGATCAATACTGACAAAACCGCCGAGCATATTAGCCAGCGCGCTGGGAATAAAAAAAGGAGTAATTCTCTTTGGACCCTTCTCGCCGCACAAAAGCGAAGTCTCCTCGATCCTAGGCAGCCCGCCTATGCCGGAAGCCGCGCTTACGCCAAACCGTTCGGCAAGTTCCCCTTCCGGTTTTTGGGTGAATCCTGCGTCGTTCATCGCCTCTTTTGCGCATTTAAGTCCAAGCTGAATAAATCGATCCGCCTTTTTAACCTCTTTTGCATCCATAACCGACGCCGGATCAAATCCCTTCACCTCGGCGGCGATCTTTACGATGGATCGGGAGAGGTCAAACTGCGTGATCGTGGCGATTCCACACTTTCCGCGGGCCAACGCGTCAAATGTCTCTGTCCGGCTGTGCCCCAGCGCCGTGATCATCCCAAGACCGGTTACAACAATTCGCCTCACAGAACCCCTTTGAGAGAAAGGCTATTTTTTTAAGTTTTCAATAAACTTAATCGCGTCTCCGACCGTTTTGATTTTTTCCGCCTCATCGTCGGGTATCTCAACGTCAAACTTCTCTTCTAGAGCCATCACAAGCTCGACCACATCCAGGCTGTCCGCACCCAAGTCGTCGATAAATTTTGACTCCTCTTTCACATCACCCTCGTTCACGTTAAGCTGCTCCGCAACTATCGCTTTTACATCGTCAAACAACGCCATTGAATTCTCCTTTCAATATTGTCCCGAATTTTACAAGAGTCGGTCTTAACCGCTACATATATATGCCGCCGTTGACCTTAAGCGTTTCGCCCGTTATGTAACCAGCGTAATCGCTCAAAAGGAACGAGACCGCCTCCGCCACCTCTTTCGGTTCGCCGAAACGCCCAAGCGGAATGGCTTTGAAGTAGCTCTCTTTCACCTCGGTGGAGAGACGCTCGGTCATCGCTGTATTAATAAAGCCGGGCGTAACGGAATTGAAGCGGATACCCCTGGGCGCTCCCTCTTTAGCGAAGCTTTTCGTCAAGGCGATAACGCCGCCTTTGCTCGCGGAGTAGTTTGTCTGTCCCGCGTTGCCCACCTCTCCGACAACGGAGGCAATGTTGACCACTGCGCCGAAACGCGCTTTGCCCATCGCCTTAATCGCTTCGCGACAGCCTATAAAGGCGCTTTTGAGATTTGCGTCAATCACGCTCATAAACTCGTTAACTTTCATCCGCATCGCCAGTTTGTCGTTGGTAACACCGGCGTTATTTACAAGATAGCTTAAGCTGTCATCGGCGTCGATCACCGCTTTGATCCCATCCGCAAATGCCTCCTCGTCGGTAACGTCAAAACCGATCACCGCCGCGTTGCCGCCGGAAGAATTAATTTCTTCTTTAAGCGCGTCTGCTTCGCTTGCGCCGTTTCTGTAGTTGACCCAAACTTTCAGCCCAAACTCCGCAAGCTTTCTCGCAATCTCTCTGCCAATCCCCTTACTTGCGCCCGTAACCAGCGCGTTTTTTCCGCTGAACTTCATTAAAAACTCCTTTTTCGCAATCTTACTCAAATATCCGTTACGGCCGCGGCGAAATTGTTTAATGTCACAAACAGCGCTGTAAAATGATCAGCGTGCGGATTGAGTTCGGGATTATGATCCTTCTCGTACGATTTTTTTAAAATAAGTGTTGCGTCCGTTATGTCGAGGACCGCCCAGACGCATAATCTCAAGCAGGGTAATTACGAGATCGCTGGCGGGAGTTTTGGAGTATAGGGGTGAAATTTAAAAGCGGGGCTTTTGAAATTCGGGGCGGTTTAGCCCCGCAAAAATTCCTTAAGCGGATTTTTCACTCTCCTAAGGTTCCGTCTGCCAATATAGTATTGGGTATCCGCCGCCGCTTGGCATCTTCCAGATTGCCTCGCCGCTGCCTCCAAACTGCCAGCCCAAGCCGCCGGAACCTACAGCGTTTTCGTATGTGGCGGGGTCTTTAAGCTGCGTGTTTGTTTTATCTATCCCATGGTTGGCGTTAAAGCTGCCGCCGGCTGCCTGCATAGTGTCTAAAGC
>JAITRJ010000002.1 GCA_031288475.1 Helicobacteraceae bacterium
TCTTTACTATCAAAATTTATCGCGCTTACTTTTGCGTCTTTGTCCGTCCAAATACTCGCCGTATAGACGACAAAGAGCGGATTTTCCAGCTTCATTCTACCAATCGCTTTTTCAAGCAATAGATTTAATTCGCTGATGTAACTCTATTTAATTTCCATTGTTTTATCCCAAAAGCGATATTTGTATTATAACCGTTTGCGGCTATAAGATGACTTTGACAGTCGCCAAAATGCGGGCTGAAATGGACGTGGCGAAGATTAAACCCGCGCTTCTTATTGCTAAAGCCCAAAGGAAGACAAGATGCCGATCTGACACCGCCGATGGCTTTGGACCTCTTCTATGCGGAGGTTGGGATATTGACGGCGCTGTCGTCGATTGATGCAAATTGCAGAAGTTTATGTTTGTTTTCCTTCGTGATGCAAGAGCCACGCCTTTTTTGCCGTGCCCCAGCCGTATGCTCCCACGCCCCCGCTCTTATGCACAACGCGATGGCACGGCACGGCGATAGCGAACGGATTGTGGCTTACAGCACTCGCGGCGGCGCGGTATGCGTTCTTGTTACCAGCCAGCTCCGCCAGATCGCCGTAGGTCAGCCGCGTTCCGTAGTCCGTTTTCAGCAGTGCCTTCAGCGTTCTTCTGTAAAACGGCTGTCCTGGAAACTCGAAGGGCAGCTTGGAAAAATCGGGACGCATATCCATAAAATAAGCGTCCAAAAGCTCTACCGTCCGCTTTGTTATGTCGTTTTTATCAAAAGCCGCACCTTTTTCAAAGCCGATTTTCAACAGCTTTGCTTCGCTGGCAAAAACCCACAGATCACCTATTGGCGTAGATAAAAAGTCCGCTGCCATTACCGCTCCTTTCGCGCCGCTTCGCGCGTAATTCTGCCCGTTTTGAGGTTAGAACCGCCCGTGAGCGGTTCTGTAAAACTTTGACAATTTTGTTAAAATTTTTGACGTACACCAAATATTCAGTAAGGAGAAAAGAGATGAAGCGCCCGTTTGATCGGAAGAGAGAGGACAATTGAAACCAAGCCTCGCCGAACGGCGCGAGAGCGTTTTATCGCTTTCAGCTCTTTGGTTTTGCGCCATCGTCTGCCCTTCCGTGTTTACCATCAGCGACAAACTAGTTTCAGAATTTACGCCGTTGCGGGCGGTTTTGTTTCTGCTGATCGGTTTCGGGGTAGCCGCCGCCGTTTTTTTGACAGGCGCTCAAAGCTGCGATCTGCGAAAACGCGGTAGCGAAACAATCTCCGCCGCTATGGGGGCGATAGGCGCGAGATTCCTCTTTACAATCCCCATAGCGGTTGTGTGTATTGGCTGGTTTGGCATACAGACGGCGCAATTTGGCGCTTTAACCAGCGGCGTTTTCTCAAGCGCGTACGGCATCTTTCTCGATCCTAAAATATGTGCGATCGCCTTTGGTGTTCTGGTGACTTTCGCACTTCTTTTTGGGTTTAAGGCTATCAAAATCTTCTGCCTCTCCGCCGCGCCGATCGTTATCTTTATTATGCTTTTTGCGCTCTATCACCTTTTTACGGCTGCGGAACCCGTAAGTGCTCAAACCTGGCCGGAGAGGCTGGCGTTTCGTCATGGGGCGGCCGCCATTCTGGGCACTGCCGCTCTGATAGCGGCGGTCTGCGGTGATTACTACTGTTACGCTAAGAGTCGCAAAACGGTTTTCCTCTCGATCGTGCTGGGATTGGCGCTTGCGGCGGCAGTCTGTGCAGTTGCGATTTTGAGCTTTACCCTGCGCGGCAGCGGCAGAATCGCGCTTGTTTTGAGCGCAGATGGCTTTCCGATTGCCGGAATACTGCTTACCTTTATCGGCAGCTTCGCTATGAACCTGATCAACGGCTATTCCGGCAGCCTTGCCATTTCCACGATGCTGGAGGCTGACAGAAAACGTTTTAACTTTGTGCTAGCCGCTTTCTGTCTGGTTGGAACGGTTATGGGCGCACTGGGTGTAACGGTGCTTTTTGACGATCTGCTATCGCTTACAAGTTCGCTTCTGCCGCCGATCGTCGGCGTGATGATTGCCTCTTACTGGATAGAGGCAAAAGGCAAAGCCGATGGGGCGCGCGAAATGAGCGCGGATATCAACATAATCGGAGTAAGCGCGTGCCTGATCGGTCTTGGCGCTGATTTTTTGAGCGAACTGCTGGGAGGCGAGCCGATCGCGGAGATGAACGCGTTGTTCGCCTCGATCATCTCTTATGTTGCGCTCTCAAAACTGATATCGCCTAAAAAAGCAAAGGTGGATCTGACGCTTTTTGTCAAAATTATGGCGGGTTTTGCTTCAATAGCCATTATCGCCATCGCGATAGGAGACGCGGGTTTTGAGGGCGTATGGCTGCTCACGACCGCGCTGGAGGAGATCGCTAGGGAAGGAACCTTGGAGATAGACGGTTACATAGAAGAAGGGAAAAATCTTGAGATCAAGCTCTCCTTTCTGATCGCGGCGGCAGTCGTTACGATGCTGATGATCGCCATGATGTTCTCGTCTCTTTTTACGTCGCAGCTTGCGAAAATCGCCAACTCTATGCGTGCGATCGCTAAGGGGGATTACACCAAACGGCTGACCTATCGATCCAAAGACGAGCTTGGGAAGGTGATCACTATGCTTAATATGATGACTAAAGAGCTGCAAAGGCAGTTTGACCGCATAGCGCGGCTGAACGAGCTAAGCAGCCGCTTCGTGCCCACAAAGATCGTTCAGAGGCTGGAGGTGGAGGATATTACGAAACTGCGTCTGGGCGACAATGTGGTAAGAGATTTTACGATTATGTTCTTTGATATTCGATCGTTCAGCGCTATGTCCGAAAAATTGAGCGCGAAGGAGACGTTTGAGCTTTTAAATAAAGTCTTTATGCTTGCGGGGCCGATCGTGCGAAAGTACGGCGGATTCATTGATAAGCATCTGGGCGATGGTGCGATGACTGTTTTTGACGACGCGTACTGCGCGGTGAGGACAGGAACGGAACTGTGTCAGAAACTCACAATTTACCCGGAAACGAGAGTAACGGTCAATGACATTGCGATTAAAATCGGGGTAGGGCTGCATTCGGGCAGCGGAATTCTGGGGATCGTGGGCGACGAAAAGCGTTTCGCGGGAACGGTGATCTCAAAACACGTAAATCTAGCTTCGCGTTTGGAATCGCTGACCAAACAAGCGGGGTCAGCGATGATTTTTTCAAAGGAAACGCTGGACAGAATGGGAGAGGATAGCCGTTTTTTTGAGTTCAGAGCGCTGGGGAAGGTTCGGGTAGCCGGGATAAGTGAGGAGATCGAGGTATTTGATATGCTTGACGCGCTGCCCGACGAACTGCGGCGGAGAAGGCTGCTATCGCGGGAAATTTTTGAAAGGGCGGTGGCGCTCTTTTCCAAGCGGCAATACGAAGAAGCGTATCGGCTGTTTCAGGAGATTGTTTTAAGCGACGAAACGGATGAATACGCTATGTTTTGCCTTGGATCGACCGAAAAACATATGAAGCACCCGTCGCTTGATCCTATATTCTCGTTTTTAATTAAATAGCCGGCGTTTCCAGCCTTTGGCGGCTCGTAATCTCTGCCCCGTTTTTACGGGTGACGCGAAGCGTGACTAAACGATCCAGAAAGACGCGTCTCCGTTAGATGATCCTTTTAACGCTTCGCGTTTCTGTAACATTGCCACGCAGGTTTCATCGGCTTGCAATAGGGCAGGGAGGGGCAGCGCTTGCGCCCAATCCGCCGCCGCTGTGTCAAACGCCATATTGCCGCGCTATGTATGTTTCTATAACCTTTGTCAGCCGCCGCGCGTTCCGTTCGGTGTCATTCAGCAGTGCGCCGACTACCGCGATCATATTGGCGCCCCGCTCCAGCGCGAGCGCGGCGTTTTGCCCGGTGATTCCGCCTATGGCGCAGATTGGGATCGATAGACGTTCCGCGGCGCTTTCTATAATGGAGAGATTAATAACCTTTGCTTCTTTTTTGGTGTCGGAAGCGAAACAGGCGCCAAAAGCGACGTAGTCCGCGCCGCCCTCCTGCGCTTTGATCGAGCGCTCCAGATCGCCGTAGCAAGAGACTCCTATAATCGCGTCCTTCCCCAAAATCTCCCTCGCTGTCTCCGCGCTTTGATCCTCTGCGCCCAGATGAACGCCGTTCGCGCCGCTCAGCTTCGCCAGCTCAACGCTGTCGTTTACGATAAAAAGCGCACCGTGTACCGCGCACAGCCGTTTTATCGCAATCGCTTCAGACAAAAGCTTCGTGGCGCTAGAATGTTTGCCGCGAAGCTGAACGATCGAAGCGCCGCCTTCAAGCGCCTCGCGCGCGTAGGAAACGGCGTCGCGCGATTGATCGGTGATCGCGTAAAGACCAGATAACGAGCCGCTATGATTTTTCAAACCGCCGCCTTTTACATAGAATGGGAGGAGAGCGCCGTTCCATGGCTGAAAATCTTTACCAACGAGCCTTACAAAGAGCTTAGCTTCGCCCCGAAAGATGTGCGCAACGATCTTTTTAACGCTCTCTTGTTGATCGAAAGGGAGATGATCGTCTACTACAAGCCGGCGAAGATCAACATCGCCAGCTTTGGCAACTATCTCCCGCGCCTCCACTTTCACATTATGGCACGGTTTAAAGAAGACAGCCATTTCCCCGAACCGATGTGGGGCAGGAGACAGCGCGAGGACAGTTTAACTCTGCCTGGCAGAGCGCCCTTTGAGAAGCGGCTAATCGGCGTTCTTACGCCGGCGTTTCCGAAAGCGTCTTCTAATCTGTAACTTTACGTTTCGTCGCGGGGACGACGGACAAGCGTTATTGTGTCTATCCAGTCATTCCCGCACAAGCGGAAATCCATTTTTGGAGGTTTAAACGTTTCGTGTTCCGGATTGCTTTGTGCTGTATTTGTTTCTTTCGCAATGACGGAGCGTTTTATCGATTCGAGACGATGGAGGCAAAAGTATGAAAGAGCGGTTCTTTGATTAATGATAAAGAGACGCGATGCCGCGCTGTCTTCGGTGGCTCGCTAACGACGCGCCTTTCGTAATGCTGTAGTATATTGGGATAAAATAATGTCTATGTATATTTTACGAACAGCCGAATCAGCCACAGAGGGGCAGAGCGACAAAATCGCCGATCAGATCAGCGACGCCGTGGTAGATGCGGTTCTGCAAAAGGACACAAAGGGATCGGTCGCGTGCGAGACGCTGATCTCTAACGGGTTTTGCATTGTGGCGGGAGAGATGACGACAGATAGCTACGTGCCGATCGTGGAAATCGCGAAAAACACGATCCGCGAGATTGGCTACACAGACAGCGCGTACGGGTTTGATTACCGCAGCGCTGGAGTGATCACCGCCGTTAACGAGCGTACCAGCGATCTCTCCGAAGGAATGACGATAAACGGCAAAATCGGCGCGAGCGACTCTAGCTCGGTCGTGGGATTCGCCTGCGACGAGACGCCTGAGATGATACCGTTTGAAACCTCTCTGGCACGCAGTCTGGCAGAAAAATTAGCCGAAGTGCGAAAGAGCGGTTTGCTGCCGTTTTTGCTTCCAGATGGCAAGACGCAGGTAACGGTACGTTTTGAGGACGACATTCCAGTAGCGATTGAACGTATCGTCGTGTCCGTACAACACATGAGGCAGACGCCACTCGGGCAGCTTAGAGAGGCGGTGATCGAAGAGGTGATCAAAAACACGGCGCCAAAGGAAATGCTGGCTGACTGCGAGATGGCGGTTAATCCAGCCGGAACTTTTGTAATCGGCGGTCCGCAGTGCGATACGGGATTGACTGGGCGCAAAAATATTGACGATTGCTATAGTTCCAGAGTGCCGCACGGCGGCGGAGCGCTCAGTGGTAAAGACCCAATGCGTATTGATCGGCTTGGCGCATATTTGGCGCGCTATCTGGCAAAAAATATCGTCGCCACCGGCGCGGCAAGGAGCGCAAAGGTGCGGCTTGTCTATCAAATCGGTACCCCGGAACCGATTGTTGTTACCATACGTACGGCATTGAGCAGCGGTATTGACGATCACGCCTTGGCGGCGCGCATAGCAAAGGAGATCGACCTTACAAGCGGAACGACGGCGGAACGGCTCAACCTTCTCAAAGCGCAGTACCGCAAAATCGCCGTCTATGGTCATTTTGGACGTTCCGGTTTTGGCTGGGAAAAAACCGATCTCGTTTCTGAAATCAAAAGGTTCGTTTAAGAGCAATTAAGTTAGAGTTTGGCGCGTATTTATGTTTCAATAGAAAGGAAGGACAATGGCTGTAAAGATCACTGATGCCTGTATTTGCTGCGGGGCATGTATAGATGAGTGCCCCGTCAGCGCAATTGTGGACGATGGCGAAAATCCCGAAGGAGAAGCCGTTTACTACGTTCAACCAAAAGTCTGCGTAGAGTGCGAAGGGCATTACGATGCTCCCGCCTGCGCTTCACAGTGCCCTACGGAAGGGTGTATCGTTTATGCTGAAGGCAACAAAAAAGGCATGCCGGCAGGCGCTCCTGCCGTGGCATAACTGCTCAGAATGCCGGCTTTAGCCGGCTTCTGTTACAATCCTTCGTTTTTTCACCATTTTTAGGGGGCATTCGCAAGATGGAAAAAACCCTTTCTATCATAAAACCCGACGCCGTGGAAAAGGGCGTTATAGGCAAGATAATCGATCGTTTTGAGTCAAACGGATTGAAAATTGCCGCGTTGAAAAAAGTACATCTGGATCGTGTTCAAGCAGAGGCTTTCTACGCCGTTCATAAGGATCGCCCGTTTTTTGGCGATTTGGTAGAATTTATGACCAGAGGACCGGTCGTGGTTATGGTGCTTGAGGGTAACAACGCCATCGCGAAAAACCGCGAATTGATGGGGGCAACCAATCCAAAAGAGGCAAAAAAGGGTACGATTCGCGCCGATTTTGCCGAGAGTATTGACGCGAACGCCGTACATGGAAGCGACAGCGTAGAAAACGCTGAAAAAGAGATAGCGCAGTTTTTCGGGGCGTTTGAGATCCTCTGATGCGCCTTTCATTTACGCGCGTAGGCGATTCGCCGATCGCGGTGATGGCGCGAAACGGCGGTGTTTCGCTGGAAGGTTTTATCGTCAGAAAAGAAGGACTGGTTCTGCTCAACGGCGCAATCAAGGGCGGATTGCGGCTGACTTGCGATCGATGCGCGAACGAGTATGAGCACCGTTTGAACGAATCGGTAGAACTTTTGATTTCGGACGGAATTTTTGAGCCGCGAAAAGACGAAGAGCAGTCGCTGGCGGTTGTTGAAGTGTCCGATGGCGCAATTGATATTGAAGCGATCTTAGAGAGTGAAATTCAATCGATTGTGTGCGACTATCACCGCTGCGAAAAGTGCGGCGCGATATAACGTAACAAAAGGAGAACAAAATGGCAGTACCAAAAAGACGGGTGTCGCATACCAGAGCGGCAAAACGGCGTACGCACTATGCGATTACGCTCAAATCACCCGTAAAGTGCAAATGCGGGGCGTTCAAGCTGCCGCACCATATATGCCCTAGCTGTGGCGCGAAATAGTTAATGATCAGAGTCTCAATTGACGCGATGGGCGGCGATTTAGGAGCGCGGCCTATTGTCGAGGGGACGGCGCAGGCGCTGGAAGCCATGCGGTTTGAACCGGTGCTTGTCGGCAGAAAGACGGAGATATTGGATATTCTTGCGCCTAAATACCACAACGCGGCGCGTATCGTCGAAGCGGAAGATGTGATCGCTATGAATGACGCGGCTACAGACGCGTTCAAACGCAAAGAGAGCAGCATCTTCAAGGCGGTTAATCTTGCGGCAAAAATGGAAGCGGACGCTGTTGTTTCCGCGGGGCACAGTGGCGCGACGATGAGTTTGGCAACGCTGAAAATCGGGCGGCTTAAAAAGGTGCATCGCCCCGCGATCGCCACGCTTATGCCCACAAAGATTATCGGCAAGCATACGCTGGTGCTGGATGTGGGCGCGAATGTGGACAGCGAGCCAAAACATTTATTTCAGTCGGCGGTTATGGGGCAGGCGTACGCGAAAAAACTCCTCAAATTGGACAATCCGCGCGTAGGGCTGCTGGCAAATGGCGAGGAGGATTCCAAAGGGGACAAGCTGGTAAAGAAGACCTTCACGATGTTGAGCGCGATCCGAAAGGACGGCTTTAACTTTCTGGGCAACGCCGAAGGATCGGACGTTTTCAAGGGCGGTTTTGACGTGATCGTATGCGATGGCTTTGTCGGAAACATCTTGCTGAAAACCAGCGAAGGCGTTGCGGAAGCGATCTTTTCCGTACTTAAAAACAGCGCGGCAAAATCTCCGGCGGCGCTGCTTGGCGCCTATCTGCTCAGAGGGGCGTTCAAGACGCTTAAACAGCAGATGGACTACGCGGAGTACGGCGGCGCGCCGCTGATCGGCGTAAACGGCTGCGCGATCATCAGCCACGGCAAAAGCAACGCGAAAGCGATAAAAAACGCCATTTTACAGGCGATCCGTTTTGTGGAATCAAACGTAAACAGCGAAATTTCCGTTTATCTTGAACGTTACCAGGGCGTGGAAAGGGACGTATGAAGCGTTTTGCTTCCATAGTCTCCATAGGGGCGTACGCCCCCCCAAAGATACTTACCAACGCCGATCTGGAAAAGATGGTGGACACCAGCGACGAGTGGATTCTAAAACGTACGGGAATCAGAGAGCGCCGCATCGCCGCGGACAACGAAGCGGCAAGCGATCTGGGTGTCTGTGCGGCGAAGATCGCGCTGGAGAGGGCGAACAGACGTATAGAAGACATAGATTTGATCATTCTCGCCTCTTTATCCGGCGATTTTCATTCTATGCCTTCAACCGCTTGTGTTTTGGCTGGCAAACTCGGCGCGAAAAATACCCCCGCTTTCGATTTGCTCGCAGCGTGTAGCGGGTTTATCTACGCGTTGTCCGCCGCGAAAGCCTACATTGAGAGCGGAATGGCTGAAAGCGTGCTGCTTGTCGGCGCGGAAGCCGCCAGCCGTTTTATCGACTACTCCGATCGCTCTACCTGCGTTCTCTTCGGCGACGGCGCGGGCGCATGCGTCCTTGCCGCCACCGATGACCCCAAGAAAGCGGTAATCGACGTTGAGATTGCCTCTAATGGCAAGAAATGGGATTTTCTGACGATCGACGGAGGCAGCAGAAGCACAATCCAATCTGGCGGTGCTCCATACATAAAAATGAAAGGACATGAAACCTTCAAGATCGCAGTGCGTATAATCAGCGCTTCTGCGGCGGCTATCTGCAAAAAAAACGGCGTTACGAGCGAAGAAATCGATCACTTCATTCCGCATCAGGCGAACGAGCGGATCATACGGGCTGTCGGAACGGCGCTTGGAATTGGAGAGGAGCGGATTGTTTTAACGGTTGATCGCTATGGCAACACCTCAGCCGCCTCTATTCCAATGGCGATTAACCACATCTACGAGGAGAAGAGGCTCAAGACGGGCGATCTGATGTTGCTTGACGCCTTTGGCGGAGGTTTGACATGGGGCAGCGCTCTGGCGCGGTTCGCCGGTTAGCCGCCTTTGATGAAAATCTGCTTTTTCAATATGGCGCTTGTCTGGGGCGGCGGCGAGCAATGGCATCTGGACGCTGCAATCGCCGCTAAAAAAAAAGGGCATACGGTTTATGTCGCCGCTAACAGAAAAAGCATCCTGCTTTCGCGCGCAAAGGGGTCGGGCATAGAGACCGCGCCGTTTGCGATTGGCAACTACAGCTTTCTGAACCCCTTCAAGCTCCTTCAGGTAATCCGCTTTTTCAGAGAAAAGGCGTTTGACGTGGTGGCGTTAAACTTCTCCAAAGACCTGAAGATCGCCACGCTTGCCGCTAAAATTGCCTCCCGATCAGGCAGAAAGATACGCGTTGTCTACCGTCGCGGGCTTGCAGCGGCGCTCAAAAACAGCTTCTATAACCGCCTTATATTCAGCCGCTTTCTTGATGGCGTAATCGTCAACTCTTTAGCCACGAAAGCGGCTCTTCTGCAAAACAACAGAGCGCTTTTCCCCAGCGATCACATCAAGCTTATATACAACGGGATCGACACGACAAAGTTTACGCCCGTGGGAGAGAGAGCCAGAGGCGAGATTGTGGTGGGAACGCTGGGGCGGTGCGTTTATCAAAAAGGACACGATCTTTTCCTGCGGATAGCCGCCATTCTGAAACAGCGCGGCGTTCGATGCCGCTTCAGACTGGGCGGCGAAGGCGAATTGCTTCAAAGCTTAAAGCGGCGGGCGGAGAGTCTGGGAATTGCGGACATGGTGGAGTTCGCCGGTTTTGTAGATGAACCAGCGGCGTTTATGCGCGATCTGGATATTTTCGCCCTTACCTCGCGATGGGAGGGCTTTGGATTTGTAACGGCGGAGGCGCTATCATGCCGCGTTCCCGTTGTGGCGTTTAATGTCAGCAGCACGCCGGAGATCGTCTCAAATGGAGAAAACGGCTTTCTGATCGATCTGCCGGCCGGGAGCTTTGACGCCGCTCTGGAGAAATTTGCCGATCGGATCGGGCTTTTGATTGTCAATCAAGACCTGCGGTGGAAAATGGGCGAAAACGGGCGTTTGAGAGTTTGTAAACGCTTTGATCGAGAGAGGAATATGTCAAAGGCGCTTGAGTATTTTGCCGCTATCGCGAAGGATGAGCGATAGACGTCTATCGCAAAGGAAGGCAAAATCTGGCAACACGCTTTAGAAGACAGACTTCACGTATTTTTTACCGCGCTTTAATGGACATTTATCCGTTACCGTTCCATCAATCGCCGATGAAGAAGCGCTCGGAGGCGCTTTGGACGATTTTCGATGGAAAACTTTACTGGTTGCGCGCTTGTTCTAAATTGCGCAGATAGATGCGCCGAATCCAGCGCCGCAAAATGTTAAAAAATAACGATTATTGCGTTAAAGAACGTTGATCACAGAACGTTTCAAAATTTCAATGGCTTTGAACGGCAAATGTTTTCTGGATTGCTTCGTCACGCTGCGTATTTTCGCAATGACGAAAAGCCAAATTGCTTCGCCGATTCCAGCAGATCGCGGCAGCGGGAATGGGCAGCGCGGAAGTCAAAACAAACGACTGCGGGAGATCCGATTACGCTTTTGTTTCCGCCTTTTGCCATCGAAACGGTGCGGAAAACAAAACAACACTGTGGCGGGCGGCAGATATTTATCTTGAGTATGTTGATAAATAAAATATGGTAAGCTTGCCGAAACTAACGGAGGAAATCTATGAAAGTTATTGATACGCGCTGCCGACCCGCATTTTTGCATTCGTTTTTCGGCGCGAAAGACGGCGCCGAATTTGAAACCGTCAAATGGCTCAACGGACGCGTCGGAACGAGAGACGATCTGGCGCATTTTGTTCGGTCGCGTACCCAAGAGGGTTTTCTGGAAGAGATCCGCTCGGCAAAACTGACCTGCGCGGTCGTGGTCGGGCGCAGAACGCCGACGCAGCAGATCGACAACGAGTTTATAGCGCAAATCGTAACGCCGCATAAGGAACTTTTGGGCGTTGCGGGGATCGATCCCGCGCTGGACGGCGTTGACGAGGCGATAAAACAGATCGATTACGCGATCGATACGCTGAAACTAAAAGCGATCAATATCGAGCCTGGCTTTGCCAGCCAGCCGCGCCACGCAGACGATGGACTCTATTTCCCCGTCTATGAACACTTGTCAAAGCGCAAAATCCCGCTGACGCTGATGAGCGGACCCACCACGCCCGATCTAAGCTTCAACGATCCCGCGCGTTTGGGCGTTGTAGCCGCGAACTTTCCCGCGCTCAAGATCGTGGTCTATCACGGCTACTATCCCAATACGGCGGGCTTAGCGGGCGCAGCGTTTCGCTATCAAAATATCTTTCCCGTACCCGATATGTACGGCTTTATCACGGGCGGTGAACCGCTGATTAACGCCGCTAAAACCTTCCTGCAAGATCAATTGTTGTTTGGCAGTTCCTACCCGTTTCGCCCGATCGGGCAGTCGATCGAGGATTTTCTGGCTTTTGGTTTCAGCGAGACGATCGCGGAAAAACTGCTGTTTAGTAACGCGGCAAGGGTTTTTAATGTCAAGTAATTCAATCAGGATAATGTTAATTTAAGGAAAACTTCGGCAGACTTTCATACTAAGTTGATATACAAACTAAACATTAGTCGCTTGCGTATCAACAAATCCTAGTTTGGAGCGTCTAAAATGGCTTCCGAGATTTTCTGGTTTCTACCGACCGGCGGCGACAGCCGCTATCTTGGCAGGAGCGAATACGCCCGCCCCGTCACCAATAAGTACCTCCGGCAGATCGCCACGACCGCCGAGACGCTGGGTTACGACGGGCTGCTGATTCCGACGGGCAGCGGCAACTTCGATCCGTTTCTGACAGCGGCGACGCTGGCTAACGTTACGAACAAGATTAAACTGCTTGTCGCGCTACGCACCTCCGCCGAAGGTTCGCCGACCGTTTTTGCGCGCAAAACGACGACGCTGGACGAGGCGCTGGGCGGGCGGCTGATCTTAAACGTGGTGCCCGGCGCGTGGCCTGAAGAGCTTGAGGCGGACGGAGTATTTTTGAGCCACGACGAGCGTTACGAGCAAGCCGATGAGTTTCTTACGATCTGGAAAAGGATTCTCGACGGCGAAAAGGTAACGCACGAGGGCAAATACTACCGCGTCAAAGAGGCGGTAAATTTTTTATGGGGACCGCAAAAACCGCGCCCGCCGCTCTATTTCGGCGGATCGTCCGACGCCGCGCACGATCTCACAGCTAAGCATATTGACGCTTACCTGAGCTGGGGCGAACCGCTCGATCGGGTCGCCGAAAAGATTAAGGATGTGAAAGCGCGCGCCAAAAAACTCGGCAGAGAGGTGCGGATCGGCATCCGCTTGCAGACGATCGTGCGCGAGACGGAGCGGGAGGCTTGGGATGCGGCGGAGCGGCTCATCAGCAAACTTGACGACGAGATTATTTCCAAAGCGCAGCATATCCAGCATATTTCGGACTCTGTAGGGCAGCATCGCATAACCGATCTGCACAAAGGCGACAAAAGCAAGCTCGTGATCGCGCCTAATCTGTGGGCGGGGATCGGGCTGGTTCGCGGCGGCGCTGGAACGGCGCTGGTGGGCGATCCCAAATCCGTCGCCGAACGGCTTAAAGAATACGAGGCTTTGGGCGCGGACACCTTCGTGCTGTCGGGCTATCCGCACCTTGAGGAGGCGGTGCGCTTCGCCGAACTTGTCTTCCCGCTTCTGGGCAAAAAGCCCGTTACGATCAACGATACGGTAACGGGCGGCGTGTTTGACGGTAACCTGCTTAACAGGCATTTGGCAAACTAAAAAGGGATAAAAATGAAAAAGCTTGTTTTCACGTTTCTGACTTTGGCGATCTTCGCCCTCGGCGATCACGATCACGGCTCAAAAGCGGAGCTTAGAATCGGCGCGCAGCCGTATCCGCTTTACGCGCCGATCTGGGCGGCGAAGGAGCTGGGCTATCTGGACGAGGAGTTTAATAAAGTCGGCGCGACCTATACTTGGAACGTGTTTGGCAACGGTCCGCTGGTCAACGAAGGGGTGCGCGGCGGCAGCATTGATCTGGGAATGATGGCGGATCTGCCCGCGATCATCGCTAGGTCCGTCGGGCTGGATATCGTGGTATTCGCCAACTTCGGAATAGGCGAAAAGGCGTTGGCGCTGATTGCGCCGATCGATTCGCCTATCAAGGAGGTCAAAGACATCAAAGGCAAAAAGATCGCGTACGGTAAAGGGACGTATGCTCAGCATCTGCTGGCTCTGTTAGTCAATAACGCCGGATTGAAAAACTCCGATTTCGAGCATGTCAATCTCGCGGCGGGCGATATTCCAGCCGCGATCAGGACAAAACAGATCGATGGCGCGGTGATCTGGGAGCAGTATATCAGCTTGCTTGTTGTTCCGGGCGAAGCGCGGGTGGTAGCCGATGGCACCGGGATCAAGCTGGGCAACAATATCTCCTATATCAAGCGGGATTTCGCGGCTAAACACCCTGAAGTTCTGGCGGCGTATATCAGGGCGATCGAACGCGGTTCTCAATACATCAACGGCGACAACAAAGCAGCGGCGAAACTGCTCTCGCCGACTTTCAAGGTTACTTCCGACGTGCTGGAGAAGGTCTTTTCGCACTTTGAGTATTACGCCAAATTCCTGCCGCGCGACATTAAAGAGATTGAAACGGTCAAAAACTACGTCCTTAAAGAGGGTCTGATCAAAAAAGACGTGGATATTAAGACGTTTATCACCACCAAATATATTGAGGCGGCTGGGATATGATAAGCTCGTTCGTTACGCGGTTCGCGGCGATCACGATCACATTTTTTGCTTCCAGTCTTTTCGGAGCCGAGAAGCCGACGCTTCGGATCGCCGCGCAGCAGACGCCCGCCTACGCCTCGCTGTGGGCGGCGAAAGAGCTTGGCTGGTTCGACGAGGAGTTCGACAAAGTCGGCGCAACCTATACGTGGAACGTGTTCGCGGCGGGACCGCTGGTCAACGAGGCTCTAAGCGGCGGCAGCGCGGACTTAGGCGTGTCGGGCGATCAGCCCGCCCTCACCGCCCGATCAGTCGGACTGGACGTGATCGCTGTCGCCAATCTGGGATCGGGCGAGCGTACAATCGGGCTGATCGCGCCGCCGAACTCGCCGATCAAAACCGTCAGGGATATAAAAGGCAAAAAGATAGCCTACGGCAAGGGATCGACGGTGCATCATCTGCTTGATCTGCTGCTCAGGAAAAACGGATTAAGCAAAAGCGACATAGAGCATATCAATCTGGGCGCGGAAGACATAGGCGCGGCTCTTGATCGCGGCGACATAGACGCTGCGCTGACATGGGATCACACTTTAACCAAGCTGATTGCGGAAGGCAGAGCGCGGCTGATCGCCGACGGTTCTGGTATAAAACTGACCAATCGGATCAGTTATGTAACCAGATCGTTTGCCGAAAAACACCCCGAAGTCGTCGCCGGCTATATCAGGGCGATCGATCGGGGTGCGAAGTGGATCGAGGGCGACAAAGAAGCGGCGTATAGACTGCTGGCGCCGATCTTCAAGCTTGATCACGATACATTTTTTAGCGTATTCGCCAACCAGAAGCTCTACACGAAGTTCAATAAGCGCGACATTGACGAAATCCGCTCTGTCAAAGATTATCTGCTCAAAGAGCGGCTGATCCGCGGCGACGTGGATATCGACAAGTTCATAGCCGTCGAATATATCAAAAAGGCGGGCATATGAAAGACTCGCTCGTTACGCGACTTGGCGGCGCAGGAGCGTTACAAAGGACGCGGGATCGCGGGCGTGTGGCGGTACGAGATCGAGAGCGTCAAAGAGGAAACGGCTTCTACGAGAATCGGCGAGGAGGAGGCGCGCCGTATTTTGTCCATCTGGATCAACCCGTCAAAAGGGATAGCCAATGAGCCCAGAGCGGGATAGGCTGACCTTTAACGAAGTCGCGGCGAAATATCCCAATTTTCCACGTTTCGTGGCGCTGAAAACCGATGCGCACCGGCGCGGCGTGGCATATACTTCCTCCGCGCTGTCGGCGTTTGATCCCGTGCGGCACCAAAGTTTCGGTACGCACCTCTTCGGTTCGCGCGACGGCAAAATTGACAAACGTCCAGAAGCGCTCATAATGCGCGACGGTACTTCGATTATCGGGCTTCCCACGCCGATTGAGAATAACCCGTATCTGATCGACCTGATCGACGAGCGGCTGTTTATTACCGATAACGGCGAGGCGATCGAAGAGGTTTTTTATTGGGAAAAGCCCGACTATTACGACAAGCGCACAAAAAACGGCGCTATTATGCAGAATGTGGCGAGCGCGCGCCCGCAGCGGCTCTATGTGATTCCAAACCGTTACTGCCATTTCTGGACGGCAAACGAAGGCGGCGGCGGATGCAAGTTCTGCGACATCGTAAATCACCTGAAAGCGCAGCGCGAGGAGATCGAAATGCAGACGCGCGTGAAAATCGACGACGTGCGCGAAACGATCGGCGAGGCGCTTAAAGAGCGCGGGCGATATACGGCGGTCTGTCTCTCAAGCGGAAGCGATTTTCACGGCGAAAAGCCGTTTGACAAAGAGGCGCGGTTCTATATAGAGGTATTGCAGGCGATTGGAGAAAACTTTGAAACGCCTAAGTTTCCGTCGCAGCTAATATGCACGGCGCTGACCAAAGAGCAGTTAAAGACGCTGTACGACAACACGGGCGTTTCCAGCCTCACCTGCAATATCGAGGCGTTGAGCGAAGAGCTGTTTAACCGCGTTTGCCCGGGCAAAGCGAAGTGGGTCGGCTATAAAGAGTGGAAGAAGCGGCTGTTCGACGCAGTGGAGGTGTTTGGCGAAAACCGCGTAAATACGGGCTTTGTGGCGGGCGTGGAGCTTGCGCGCCCTTACGGCGCGAAAAACGAGGAGGAAGGGCTTGAGCTTATCCTGAACGAGGCGGAGGATTTCGCGCGGCACGGCGTAAGCGTAATATCTATGGTCTGGCAGCCGCGGCCGGGCAGCGAACTTGGTTCTCGCCATAATCAGACGAGCGGATCGCTGGAGTATTATGTACGGCTCGCTTATGGCTTGCAGGATATTCGCAGGCGGTATAATCTGCTGATCGATTTCGACGATTACAGGCGCTGCGGCAACCACCCCGATACCGATCTGGCGCGGGTATTTTAACTGATTGCAATTCAAAAGCTGGAGCGCGGACTCGGCGAGTTATCGCGCCAATCCGAAAGAGGCGCTCTACCGCTTCGCTACGCGAAACCTGCGGCGCGTAAAAGGCGAATACGGTTTCAAGCTTCTCGTTTAGCGTATAACCCTGATAGCGGGCCGCCAAAAGCGCTGCTGCTGCGAATCGGCGTCAGCTTCGCAGTTTAGCACGGTAGGTAACGGCGATCAAAACTTATGATGCGAAGCTTTTGGGGAGGAGTTGATTCTGTTGGTATTTTTTTTGAGCAGTCAATTTGCCGAGATTACTGAAAAATATGGCTGTTCCATAGTTTTTTGCGATCAGTTTAAGTTAATTTATGATAATGCTGCCAGCATATTTCGATCAATAATGAGTTTATGATGCAATGCGTTCGGCGTCTAGGCGGCAAGGTATTCGGCGGTTGGCTTTCGAGCTTTATTCTGACTTTGGTTATGGTAAGCGGGGCGGTTGCTACGCCGCCAGATTATGAACCTAGAGTTATTTATTGTATATATGCCTAACGAACCTGTCGGGATCGGCGAAACGACGCTGGTACCGGCAACGATATTCTTTATAGCCGCCAGCCTTTGACAGCTCGTAGCGGCGGGACGAGATGGATTCCGGGTTTTCTCCGCGACGATTGCGCTTAACGCGCTTAACGCCGCAGATATTCGGGGCAGGGCATTTAACCGCGCCGCTAAGATTTTTAATGTCAAGTAATTCAATCAGGATAATGTAAATTTAAGGAAAACTTCGGCAGACTTTCATACTAAGTTGATATACAAACTAAACATTAGTCACTTGCGTATCAACAAATCCTAGTTTGGAGCGTCCAAAATGGCTTCCGAGATTTTCTGGTTTCTACCGACCGGCGGCGACAGCCGCTATCTTGGCAGGAGCGAATACGCCCGTTCCCCGCGGGTTGGAATCGGGCTGATCCGCAAAGACGTGGATACGGCGGCTTTTGTCAGCCCGGAATATCAAGATCTGGCGGGGATTTAGATTATGGCGAGACGACTGCTGGTTGCAGCGGAATATATGATTCTCCCGCTGCTGTTGATCGCGATCTGGAAAGCGGCGGATATAGCGGGCTGGGTTCAGCCCTACACGATGCCGCCGCCCGAAAACGTGCTGGCGACGGGCGTCGAATTTGTCGAGGACGGCACGCTCTGGCAGCATACGAAGGCAAGCATAATCCGCGTTCTGCAAGGCTTTTTTCTCGCGCTGGTTCTGGCGCTTGCGCTTGGAATCGTCATCGGGCTGTCGCGGACGGCGGAGCGGCTGACCGGAGTAATCCTGCAAGTGGTGCAGCCGATCCCGCCAATCGCGTGGATTCCATTAGCGATTCTGTGGTTTGGGATCGGCGAGGGATCGAAAATCTACATTATCGCGATCGGCGCGTTTTTCCCAATCCTGATCAACACAATTGAGGGGATCAAAAACATTGATCCCAAATTTCTGGAGCTTGCCAAGGCGTACGAAACCTCGCGGCGGCGCATGATCGCCCGCGTGATCCTGCCCGGCGCGCTTCCGTTTATTATGGCGGGCGTTCGTCTGGGGCTTAGTATGGCGTGGATATGCGTGGTCGCCGCGGAACTGATCGCCGCTCAGGCGGGGATCGGCTATATGCTGATGGACGGGCGTTCGCTTGCCCGCCCCGATATGGTGATTTTGGGAATGCTGATTATCGGCGTGATCGGCAAACTGTTGGACGATCTGCTTAGCAAAATAACCAGAAGGGCGATACGGTGGCAGTAGAATCGATTCTGCAAATCCGCGATCTGAGCAAGACGTTTTCAGGCAAGGGCGCGGAAAACCGCGTGCTGGACAAGGTCAATCTGAGCGTCGATCGCGGCGAGTTCGTGTCGATTATAGGCGCGAGCGGCTGCGGCAAATCGACGCTTCTCAGGATTATTGGCGGGCTGGAAACGGCAAGCGGCGGCGAGGCGATCTTTGAAGGCAAGGCAGCGCTCAAACCCAGCCGCGAGCGCGGCTTTATCTTTCAGGATCACCGCCTGCTGCCGTGGCTGAACGTGATCGACAACATCAAGTTCAGCCTGCCGCCCAATACGACGAACGCGAACGAGATCGCGCTGGAAAAGCTGGCGGTCGTGAGATTAAGCGGCTTCGAGCGGCATTACCCGCGCGAGCTTAGCGGCGGTATGTCGCAAAGAGCGGCAATCGCCAGAGCGCTCGCCAACAGCCCCAAACTTCTGCTGCTTGACGAGCCGCTGGGCGCGCTCGACGCGATCACAAAAATATGCCTGCAAGAGGAGATTTTGCGTATATGGAACGCCGAAAAGATCTCGATGATTCTGGTAACGCACGATATAGACGAGGCGGTCTATCTTGGGCAGCGCGTGGTGGTGATGGGCAAGGGCGGGATCGAGGCGATTCACCGCATTGAGCTCAGCCTGCCGCGCAACCGCGTGAGCGCCGAATTCGCGCGGCAGAAATCGGCGATCTACAAAGCGTTTTTCGGCAATCTTGACGCGCCGTTCAGCTATACGATATGAATCTCGCGCTTTGCCGCGGGTTATATTTTTCAAGCGCGTTTTCGCGCCATCGGTTTTATGCGTTTTTGGAAACTTGACTTTACGTATTAAATTACATAAATTAAGTTAATTTAATGTATAATAGCGACCAACGTTATTCAAAGAAGCGTCTTATGAAGCGACTGTTAGGAGCTTTCTTGGTTCTGTCTGCGTTAAGCGGCAGTTTGTGGGCCGATATATTGTCGGATTATATGTCGCGGGTCAGACCTTCATACGCGTGTTATATATACGCGTCGATCGACGGCAGTTCGGACTATAATACGCCTTATTATAAAAGCGCGGAGAGCGGCGGCGTTAAAGTAGATAGTTGTTTTGTTTATCAATCCAACGCTTACTGCAAGACAGCCACGGTAACGATCAATGGACTTTAATCCTCTATTATCGTCGATCGGTGTTCTTTGGCGAAAACCGCTTAATTACGCTGAGACGGTAAGGGTTAATAAGGGCGCGGAGGAAACTTCGCGCCCAAACAGCACTGCGACGAAAGAAAAAACGAAAATTTTAGCATCCGAGCGCAATCAAACTTATACTGCTAAGGTCAATACGAGAGCTACAGAAGAAATCAAAAACTTTGCGCCCGTCGTTCAACAAAATGAAACCTATACGCATACGAAGCTTGTCAATTCATATGAACAAGCTAAAGATGACTTTGGTTTTTCCGAAAGAGCCGCGCACACTTTTGCAGCCGTGCGTAACGATATATATGCCGAACGATATGGTATTGCAGAAGAAGATCGAATCTCTGTAGAAGTAGCGAAAGTTTTCGCGGAAACCACGGACGCTTTTTTCACAGAGTTTGTGGACGGTCAAAATTTGCCCGAAGCAACAATGTCAGGGCTTCGCGCGCTTAATCTTCTATTGCCTGTTTATTTCGCGAACGACAGCTCGTTTGGCATACCAACAGAAAGCTATTACGGCAACCTGAAGGGAGCGAATAAACCCGCCCGCGTTACAAAAGATTCCTATCAACCAAGCGGCGATATATTGAATAAGGTAAAAGATACGCCCTTTATACTGTTGCGTTGTATCTTTGAAACCAAGGAACGTTTTGATCTTGTTGTTACTTCATCGGTAATCACAGAAACTGAAAAGTATTGCCTTATTATTAATTCCGATCAGGGTACATATCAAATTGATCTTGATTTTTATATTCTCTGGAGGCGGGAAGATCCTATGAGTTATTTTTTAATAAAAGATCCTTTTTCTATAGGAGGTATTAGTGTGTTTGACTATAGCGTTCAATCAAATGACGCTATTCAAAAAGCTATGTTAGAACCGCCGCCTTTGACTCTATCTATTATACGTCTCAATAATATAGTGAAGGAATAAAATGAGCCATAAAAAGACTGAGCGCGACGAAGCGCTGCTGCAACAGGCGCTTTCGCGCTTTAACGACGAAGGCGCGATCAAGGTATTAACGACGCTGGACGAAAACGGAGCGCCGCATCCCGTATGCAAGGGATCGCTGCGATTTAACGGTGAGACGATTGAATCGTGGGAGATTTTGGAAAGTTCCGAAACCAACCGCAACCTGACGCGCTCCATCTGGTTTGATAAACCAATCGCAATCCTGCTGATAACGCCGGATAAAAAAGCGTACAAGTTTTCCGTCAAAGCCTCGCGCAATATTATCGCGGGCAAAGCGTTTACCAGCGCGTACGAGGCGGCGCAAGCTCGCTTCAAAGGACGCGGGATCGCGGGCGTATGGCAATATGAAATAATCGGCGTCAAAGAGGAGACGGCTTCTACGCGAATCAGCGAAGAGGCGGCGGCGCGCCCCTATTTTGTCCATCTGGATCAGCTTGCCAAAAGGGATAGTAAATGAGCGCGGAAGCGGAGCAGGCAGCCGTTCAATTCCGTGCAAAAGCGCCGGCGCGGCGCAAAAACGGGCGAAAAGCGGACAAGTCTGAACGATTAACGGCGGGGGGGGGCGGCGGTAAGTGATCCAAAAAGCGCGGCTTTGCCGTTAAATGATCTCGTCTTTTGTTTAACAATTAGCGCCGTCGTTTTCTTCGCAACGAAAGCGCGCGGTACGCGTTCGTTTCTCCATTTCGCCGATTTTAACGGATCGCAATTCATAACCGCTCCATGCCGCCCTTTGACAGGATAGATCGCGGCGGCGGGAATAACGCGAAATGCCGCGCTTCGCTTGCACTGACAAGAAACAGCAGGCTTTCGTCTTCCCGTGTTATCGCGAAAACGCGAGCTTGGAAGCAATTCGGCCCGCGATTCCGAATTTTGGTTGTCGATCAAATCGCCCCATCGGAAGCAAGCTAGTCTTCAACGCCGAATGCGCCTCTTAAAAGAGATCGACCGCTTATGTTATGCGGTTCGCGCTTGCATCCTCTTTCGATTAAAATCCCGTCTGCCCTTCACCACTTTTCAAGTTAATGTAGTAAACAGTTTCGCCCGACCTAATAAGATTAATCAGCCTCCAGCCTTTTGCATAAAGATCTTTTAACGTCATTTCGCCTACATTATCCGAGCAGTGGAGCTTCATCTCTATTGATACCGTATAAAACGTGCAAAGCGCGACTTGTTTTAGCGGCGAAAAGATTTCCCGCAGACATCAGCGCCAGCGCGGAAAACTATCAATTTCCTCATTCAATTCTCCCTTTGCAGTTTACCCACCCCCTCGGTTCTGTTGTGAGGCTACTTCGTAAACGCTTCGCTGAAACATACGCTCAAAAGGGGCGCACAGCGCGGCGTCTAAGCCGTTTTTATGAAACGGCTATCTGAATTCCTTGTCAAACTCCGCTTTGAGTTCCTCCTGCGCCTTCTGGCTTTGAAATTGCTGCCAAAGCGCCTCTCTGTTTTGCAGGCTGCTCATCAGCCCTTGCTGAGCCTGATCGATCGGCGCTACCATCAGCACATAAAGGGTACCGTTTTTGGCTTGCCACGACTGACCTACTTTCGAACCTCTCAGCGAAAGTTCCGCTGTCTGACGGGAAACGCCTTCGTAGTCGTTTTCAAACGTCGCCGCGGGCACGCCTTGCGCGGTGGAGCGTTGCCAGCTCTTGAACATATTCTGAACCTTCAGTTCCACCTGCCGCGTAATGTCGTCTCTGCCGCTTGCCTGCGCCTGCCTTAACTGAAAGCCGTAATCGCCCGCGGGATTTCTTGAAGCGGTGCCAAGCCCTCCGAGCCACCCGTCCGGTCCGTCTGGAATGCAAACCCATACCGGCGCATCTTCGCTGTCAATCTGACATTCCGCCTGCTCCGGCAGATCGGTGGTTTTGCCGCAGCCTGCCAGCAGAAGCAAAGCCACCGCCATTAGCGTTACTTTTACACTCATTATGTCTTCTCCTTAACGATAAAGTTAGTAGCGTATTCTACACTGCTTATCCATAAATTTATTGAATATGGGAGTTCGCAGCGTTAAAGTGCCAGCGAGGCTTAAACGGCTTGCGGGACGCGTTCAATGCTTGCGTAGAAACGGGCGACCGTTTCGTTCGTCTTGATCGAACGCTTCGCGGCGGCGATTGGATCACGGTCGCCTTGAATATACAGCCTTTTTGGATCGCTTGATCGGCTTAACGCCACGTAAAGCTGCCCCGCCTCAAAGAGACGATCTGTATTGACCGTAAGCGGGGCGATGCTCATCCCCTGACTCTTATGGATCGTGATCGCCCATGCCAAACGGAGCGGAAACTGCGTAACCCGCGTCAGTATCCGTTCGCTGGCGTCCTCTAGTTTGAAGCTGTGCGGTGCAACCTTGATATGCTCGCCGTTATCCTTCGTAACCGCGATCACCCCCTCGTTGATCGCTTTCACGATTCCGCGCTCGCCGTTATAAAAGAGATCGCCTTCGTTGACCGTAAAAAGGACACGCGCGCCAACTTTGACTGTCAGCGTCAGAGGCGTCGTAAGCGTCTTTATAAAATTTTCGGCGATCGCATAATCCGCCTCTTTGCTTATCTCTACATCTGCCCTGATCGTATGCCGTTCGGCGTCGATTTCCTCAAGCCGTCTTGCGTTGAGCGCATCTGCTTCGGCGTTGGTGGCGAACAGGTGCGTCGGGTCCATTTCTAACACATCTTTTTGTAAGGCGTAAACGCTCAGAAGCCTCTCTTCTTCTCCGCCGATCACGCCGCGTCTCAGATTGTTCAGAAAGCCGGCAAAGACGAGATCGTCAGTGCGCCTTGGTTCGGCAAGCGTTACGGTTTTCAGCCGCAAACGCTCCCAGAATCCGCTTTCAAACGCGTAAAAGCCACCCTCAAACAGCGTTGCCTCGCGCTTGAGCGCTTTCTCGCGCACTGGCGGAAGCTGGTAAAAATCGCCGCAGAGAACGATCCGCCCCGCGAAACCTGCCTGAAGAAGGCGCGATTCAATCATCTCCATTAGATCGGCGCTTACCATGCTTACTTCATCAATCGCTATGAGATCGAGTCCGCGTATCAAATCAAGCCGTTTGGGAAGCTCCGTTTTGACAAACCGCCTGTTGTCGTAGCGCGAAAGCTCTTCCAGATTTTTGCACGCCCCAAAGAGAAAGAAGCGGTGAATTGTCATTCCCCCTATACCGACCGCCGCGATCCCCGTGCTGGCTAAAAGCGCTGTCTTGCGGTTATTTTCGCTTAAAAAACGGCATATCTGAGCAAGCAGAAAGCTTTTCCCCACGCCGGCGCCGCCGGTTATGAACAGATTTTCCCTCGCGACGAGATTAACCGCTTTTTTTAGCACCGCGTCTCTTCGTAACGATCGTCAGCAGCAGATAGGAAACGCCCAGTACCGCAAAAAGCGCGATTGGCAGCCAGTACGCCCGCCCGCCGAAATCCTCGGCGAATCTTCTGAAAAAGTCACCCGCCAAAAAGCCGCCGAAGCCGAAAACAGCCGCCCACAGCGCCGCGCCGAGCAGATTCAGCGCGAAAAAGCGCCAGAAGCGATAGCCTGAAAACCCGACGACAATAGGAATAATGGTCTTCAAGCCATATACAAACTTCTGCCCCACTATGATCCAGGCGCCCCACCGCTTAAGCAGCTTGAAAGAGAGCGCGATCTTGCGGCGATGTTTTTTGAGATACCTCAGCACCTCTTTTTTATTTGTCCGCGCCAGATAAAAAAGAATCGTATCGCCCGCAACATTTCCCGCGAACGCAACGATCAGCGTTACGGCGATGTCCAGAAGACCAATCGCCGCTAGCGTCCCCGCTGCTACCAATCCTACGAAGCCGCCGCCCAGCGAATAGACGAACAGCGCGATGTAGCCGTACGTTTCAATGTTTCGCGTGATTGCTTCCATAAAATCCGCCGCCGCTTTTTTGCGGTAGCGTAGCAAAAAACCGATTGGCTGCGATCAAAACTCTCCATAAAGCTGATACAATAACTGACAAATTATTCGGGTAAAGGATTTGCTATGAGGTGGCTGGATTCTTTGGTGTTGCGATCAAAGCTGATTCTGCTGAGCAGCATTTTAGTCGCGGGACTGATTGTGGTGGGCGTTATAGGGTTTCTCGGCATCAGCCAGTGGGCGAAGAATATGGAGTATATCGGAAACGATCGCATACCATTGACCTTGACGCTTGACGGCTTAAATCTGGCGCGCTGGCAAGTTCGGTCGCAAACCTACGAGGCGTACCGTTACAAGGAGCTGCCACCGAAGGAAAACAGCGAAAAGCTGGGAGAAATACTTCAGGCGCGCAAGGGCGTCTGGGAAGATATAGATAAGGATTGGGCAAACCTGCAGAAGGCGGTATTTGCCACAGAGGAAGGCAAACGGCTGATGTCCGAACTGCAAGTCTCCTACAAAAATTGGCGCGACGCCTATAGCATGATCGATCAGGCGATTGAGGACACTTACAAAACTTCCGATCCGGAGCGCAAAGCCGAAAACTACAAGCATTTCGGCGATAAGATTGATGTGGGGGCGGTAAGCTCTGCGCAAATCGCGAGTGCGCTTGACGGTATTGTCGCCGCCAACAAGGGCGTCGTTGACGGAGCGGTCAACGAAGCTAATGAAACTGCGGCGTTTCAAAAGAGCCTTATCTTGATTGTACTGTCTTCCGTCATCGTGTTGAGCGTGATTCTCGCGATGCTGACGATCCGATCTATCTCTAAATCGATCAGCGATGGGGTGCTGATCATTAGCGAAGCCAATTCGCAGGTGCTGTCAGCCTCAAATCAGATTTCCGCGTCCGCTATGTCGCTCGCGGAGGGCGCTTCCTCACAGGCGGCAAGCGTGGAGCAGGTTTCGGCTACCATAGAGCAGAGTACAGCGGTCAATACCCAAAACAGCGAAAACGCGCGGGAGGCGAGCGTGTTGGCGCAGGGAGCGAACGACGCCGCGGGCAAGGGCGATCTGAAAGTTAAAAAACTTATGACTTCAATGGTGGAGATTACGGAGGCAAGCGAACAGATCGCCAAGATCATCAAAGCGATCGACGAAATAGCGTTTCAAACTAACCTGCTGGCTCTCAACGCCGCCGTTGAAGCGGCGAGAGCGGGAGAGCACGGACTGGGATTTGCTGTGGTCGCCGACGAGGTAAAAAATCTCGCCGGACGGAGCGCCAACGCGGCAAAAGAAACGACAAGCATCATTGAAAGGGCGATCGGCAAGATCAAAGAGGGCAATCAGATAGCTAAAGAGACCAACGAGGCGTTTACCGAAATTCTTGACAAGGCGAAGAAAACAAGCGATCTCATCGGCGAAATCGCTTCCAGCGTAAAAGAGCAATCGGAGGGTATGAACCAGATTTCAACGGCGATGGAGCAGATAGACGCCGTTACGCAGCAGAACGCGGCGACGAGCGAGGAGGCGGCTGCTGCAAGCGAGGAGATGAATGCGCAAGCCGCCTCAATGATGGAGAGCGTAGCGGAGCTGGGAAAGATCGTAGGGTTGGAGATCGATCTATCAAGCGCTTCCAATACGTTGCCGCTTAAAACCGCGCCTTCAAAGAAACCAGCGGCTCTGCCTGCCGCCCCCCGCGCCAAGCAAATTCCAAAACCTGCGCCGCAGAAGAAGCGGCACGAAGAGAAGGTGTTTCCGCTTGGAGAAGAGGATATGAAAGAGTTTTGATGTCCGTCGGTTGTATCGGGCGGACGAGGCGGAAGCGGAATAGAAGGTTATAATGCGCATCAAATTTTTCATCGCGAGGCTTCTGGTTGGAACGACGTGAGTTTTTGACGCTGAATGCCACTCTCGCCGCCGTCTTTATCGGTGGGTATACCCTTAAGCGTTATACGCGCACGGAGCTTCTGCGTTTGCACGAGCTGGGCTGTGAGACGTACGAACATCTGGAAGAAGAGGCAATCGGCGAGATCAGACAGGCAGACATAAAAGATCATCTGGACATTGAAAACGGGGCGCCGCCGGAGCCGATCATAGCAAGCAACGAAGAGCTCAGCACGCTTAAGGCGGTGCAGGGGAAACTCGCGGCTGTATCCAGATATGTCGGGCAGGGTAACTTCAATATAATCAGTTTTGATCGGGCAAGGAACGTCGCTTCTTCCGCAGCTTCAATAGGCGCTTTTACCGACGAGCAGATCGTATATATAGAGGCGCTCTTTCACCGCGACGCGAGGGAGTACGGCTTCTACGGCGAGAAGGTCTCAAGCGAGCTTACCTTTACGATTGATCCCAAAGACGTCGTTAAGATACCCGGTTCCGGGCACTACTTGTATAGGGAGCAGTCGGTTGATGTGTTCAACAAAGTTAAAAAGGATATCGGCGAGACCATATTCTTAACCTCCGGCGTCCGCGGCGTCCCCAAGCAAATGTATCTCTTTCTGTCAAAAACGATCGTCTGTAACGGCAATTACTCGGAAGCTTCAAGGTCGCTTGCGCCGGCGGGCTACTCTTACCACGCGATAGGCGATTTCGACGTGGGCAAGGTAGGGCTGGGAGAACGCAATTTCACGCAGGATTTTGCTGCCACGCGCGAGTATGAAATGCTGATGCAACTAGGCTATATAGCGATCCGTTACCCACGGGGCAACCCTTTTGGTGTATATTTCGAGCCGTGGCACGTGGAGGTTGTATAACCGATCGCCACGCGCGCCAGGACGGGAAGTCTTCGTTTTGTTTCATGAGAATATCGCACTGCAAAGAAAACAGCCGGGACGCTTCTTCATGGCTAGTCAAAGAAAACTTTCGACACCGGTTGACTTATGGGAAGGCATACTAAAGGATATCGCCTTTTGTTGGTGGAAGAGAGCGAATATAATGAATGGGGGCTGGGGATTTATAGATAACCTGTTTTTGGATACGATAAAGGTTTGAAACTGCGAAAATGATACTTTAATGTTCATAATAATATAAGGAGAGGGGAGCGCATTGGAACGTTACCGGGAAATTGTACGGCTCTATACCCGTCTTAACTGGCGGGGCTGCGGGGCCAAAAGGATCATCTTTGGCAGAAGCATTTACCGGGCCCACGCCGTGTTGCATCATTCCGCAAACACGTTCGTTAATTCACGTGCATCCATTGGGCGTCCCTCGCTCCGAAGTCCTCGGGACAAACCCTGCGGGTTTGCCCCTGCGGTCTTCTCCGCTACCCCCACGAGGGGATTAAAATAATTTTTGTGAAAAGAGGTGTGATTTATGAAAATTAATATTACAAATTGCAATAACATAAATGAGTGGAGCCTTTCGTTGATTGAAAACACCCTAAACATTAAATATGCGATAAACGGTACCGGGGAAAGTACAATTTCAAATGCTATAACAAGTTACATTAATGACAAAACAAGCAACACGCATGAATTGGAAAAACTAACTTCGAGCAATATTTCTGAAGTTTTAAAGGATGGAAATAAAGTATTAAATATGTCCTCGGGGCTATTTGTAGAAGGCACTATTAGGTACAATTTATGAGCAATCCGAGAAGAAAATTCAATGCGATAGAACAGTCTATGCTTTTCGGTCAGGTAAATGGGATTTGTCCAAAATGCGGAAAATCGTTGGTTTACACAAAAAATGGCAAATTGCATAGAAAATATGAAATAGCACACATTTATCCCCTCAATCCTACATTTGAAGAAAGTGAACTGCTCGCTGATGAACCTATATTGGGTAGAAACGGCAATTCATTGGATAATTTAATTCCATTATGTCTTGATTGTCATAAAATATTTGATCATCCCAGAACTCTTGAAGAATATCGAGAGCTCTGTCATATGAAAAAAAGAATGATAGAGAATGAGAATATTAAAAGTACTTATTCACACTATACGATATCAGAAGAAATTATTTCTATTATTAAATCATTAACAGATGTGCCTAATGATGGGTCAATAGTCAAATTGGAATATACGGCCTTAAA
>JAITRJ010000016.1 GCA_031288475.1 Helicobacteraceae bacterium
TCGGCGGAACTCATAATGATGGTATTGTTCGGAGATTGGAAAAGCGCGTTTCCAAGCCCCATAAGCGCGTTAAGCGCGATGAAATAAACGATGTTTGTGTCTATCTTTAAAAATACAAACGAGAAATTCACAAATACGATGATGGCAAGCCCCATTATGGTCAGCTTACCAGCTCCGAGCTTATACGTGAGACTTCCCGCTATGGGCGCTGCTATCGCCATTACGATAGGAAAAGCCATCACTATAAATCCCGCCGCGGACGGGCTGTAACCTCTTGCCGTTTGCAGATAAAAAGGCACCAATATAACGAAAAAGAAATTTGTGCCGAAAACTATAAAAGCAATGGGGATATGTTTATAGCTGCTGCTTATTTGGTAGCTATGGAAAATTATTTGTACGATGAAGAGTTAAAGAGAGCTTTAAGCATAGCCCAAAAAGGCAAAAGCAAATTTCTCTAGAGTTACACGACAAACATTGTTCACGCGCTGATTTTGACTCAAACGGAGCTTAGTAATAACTGGTGCAAGGTGTATATGTCGACAGAGATAGCGCAAGAAAAAAATCTCTAAATCAAGATATGTCAAGCGATGCGATTTATACGATATTTGATTATATGGATCTTTATGAAGAAGAGTGTTATAAGACGTTAGAGTATCTGTCATTATATTGCGGTGGATCTTAATATGGCTTTGACGGGAAAACACTGAATTCCTGTTTTTGCAGGAATGGCTTAAGAAGCGTCGTTACGCCTATCAGCCATGCTCGTATGTCACGAGAGAAAAGATGGTTAAAAATTCCGCGTCGCGGCGGGGCAAAGGGGAGTTTAAGGCTTGCGGTTGTATGGTTTGTGATTTTTTATCAGAGGAATGTATATGTGGCACCCTCAGAACGCGCCGCTGTATGAGAGCAGGGTGATTGCGCTCGCCGTCTACAGCGTGGCGGTAGCGCCTGCGGAGACGATTTCGCTGCCAATGGCCGCGCTTCCCGCCGCGCTTCTGTTTTTTTGCAATCAGACGCTTGTATTTAAACGGCTGATCTTGCTTAATCTGTTTATGGCGGTGGTAGTCGCCAGTCTGCTCTTAGCTGATCAGCCGCGCCTTGCTCTGTTGATCTTCGCGCGGTCAAATCTTGTGCTTCTGACAGCGCTGGCGCTCTTTTCAGAAAGCGATCCGTTCGCGCTCGCCGCCGCGTTTTTACGTCTTCACGCGCCCAAGAAGCTGACCTCGTTGCTCTACTTTCTTGTCAAAATTTCCACGCTCATTCGCGCCGAGTTCGTGCATTTTCGCCGCGCCCTCCTTCTGCGCGGCTGGCAGCTTCGCGCCAATCTGCAAAGCTACCGCCTGATCGCCGGTTTTTTAGGGGCGCTGATCATCAAATCATTCGCGCGATCGGAGGCGCTTGGCAAAACTATGCGCGCGCGCGGATTCGACGGCAGAATATACACGCTTTCAAGCTCAAGCCAGCTCGCGATTACTGACTATCTGCTGATCACGCTTGCCGCCGCCGCGTTTATTCCAGCGAGGTCTTTCCTGTGAGTTGCTCTGTTGAGCTGACAAACCTGTCGTTCAAGCGCCTCGATCGCGAGATTTTCAGCGGCGTCAATCTGCGGGTGGGGCACAAGGAGAAGATTGCTGTTATCGGCCCGAACGGCTGCGGTAAAACATCGCTTCTTGAATGCGTGGCCGGTCTGGAAAAAATCGGCGGCGGCGAAATACGGCTTTTTCACAAGCGTATGGAAAGTATGGAGGACTATGAGCCGATCAGAGGCGAAATCGGCTATCTGTTGCAGGACGCGGACAATCACTTCCTCTGCCCGATCGTGGAGGACGACATAGCGTTCAGTCTGCTTGCCGCCGGCATCAATCGTGACGAGGCGAGAGAGAGGACGTTTGAAATGATGCGCGGGCTTGGCATTGAAAGTCTGCGCGGCAAAGTCGTCTATCACCTTTCCGGCGGCGAAAAAAAGTTGGCGGCGCTTGCCGGAGTGCTGATCAAAGAACCGCGCCTGTTGTTACTTGACGAACCGACAAACGCGCTTGATTACACGTATCAGTTGCAGCTTGCCGAGATTTTGGCTGGGTTGGACAAAAGCGTTATTATCGTTTCACACAATCAGGAATTTATTGAGCGCGTCGTCAATAAAATATACACGCTGAGCAGCAATGGGCTGATTCCTGCCGCCGATCTGCGGCTGGAAATTTTACACTCGCACGACGATCTGCCGCCGCATACCCACCCTCACCAGCACCTATTGTAAGTTAACAGGGCGGCGGCAACGCCCGCCAGCGCCTTGAGCGCCTGCTGTCGCGTAGTTGCTGCCATCTCCCCCGAAGCGTCCAGCGCGTATTCAGTAGCCATCGTACGGGAAAGATCAAGACGATCAAATTTCGTCTTCACGATCTCCAGCTTCCCGATCTGTCCATCTCGAATTTCCAGTTGACCAATCTCGCAGTTCTCCAAACGAAGATGTTTGCTGCGCAACCAGTTGAGTTGGACATAAGGTATCTTGCAATTGCGGGATGCGATAGGTAACAAAAAGTGGTTTGGAGGGAACAAAAATGGCATGATGCCAAGCCACCTCTGCTGTCTTAACATTGAATCTACAGATAAAACGTTGTATTTTGTCGCGAATTTGCTTAACTTATGTGGTATTGCTTATAAAGCTCAAACATTTTCCACTAAAGGATCGAGACAAACGCTCTATTCGCTGCATTCGTCCATCCTCTTTGCTTTCCAGATGTTCTGTCGCCTGTTCCGCCGGAGCGATAGTCCCTCCGCAAAGCGAGCGTCGAAGATATTGCATACGGAGAAAAGCGCAAGGCGCTGAGAAAACGGAAAATTTATCTCCATATAAGCCTAATTTCGTGAATTATACACAGTGTATCGCTTGTATCTTGTCGTTTTCAAGTTCGGGGAAGTACTTGCCCAAATGCTGTTTAATCGCGGGATAATTCTCAATATTTACAGGTTTTATGCCTTTTTCTTTTACTTTGTTATGGATGTTCAGAAGCCACAAATCCGCAAACTCACAGCCATATCTTTTTATATCCCTGCCGCGTGAAATAGTCATATAATTTCTTCACTTTTTGGGTCTTGTTCACTCAGTTCTTTTCGCTTATCTCCGTCAATGATAAACGCTTCATTATACTCTGTTAAAATACCTCAAATATTGTATAGAATAAATGTACGACTTCTATGTCCCTGTAACCATCAATAGCGAAGGCAGGTTTGATTTTGACGGAACCATAACGGTGGAAGCGAAAGAGGGCGGGCAGTTTTCGAACGGGCAAGCCACTTGGACGG
>JAITRJ010000040.1 GCA_031288475.1 Helicobacteraceae bacterium
ATCGATCCGATAACCAATCAACCAAGAGAGACAACCTATCAATACGGAACCTTAGGAGAGCTTAGATCGGTAACCCTTCCAGATAACACGACGATCCGATACTATCAAAACGCCAATAACCAGAGAATAGCCAAAGAGGTCAATGGAACTATCGTTCAGAGGTATCTCTGGCTGAATCAAACAACCCTGCTTGGCTTTTACGATCAGGACAATAACTTCGCAAGGTTTACCTACGCGGCAGACAGAACCCCTATGCAAATGGAGTATAAGGGAAATATCTACTACCTATCATACGATCATCAAGGAAGCCTTAAGGCTGTAGGAAACCAAAGCAGGAGAGCAGTCAGGCAGATTGATTACGATTCCTTTGGGAATATCCTCAAAGAGTCAAACCCTACCGCAGGGACAAGCTATCAAGACCTCTCCTTAGATAGCCTTGATATTCCCATTGGCTTTGCTGGCGGTTTATACGACAAAGACACGAAACTAATCAGATTTGGTTATCGGGACTACGATCCATTCACGGGACGCTGGACGGCTAAAGACCCTATAGACTTTAACGGGGGACAGGGCAATCTCTATGTCTATGTAGGGAACGATCCGGTGAACTGGGTGGATCCTACTGGGGAGTTTGCGTGGTGGGTTATGGGTGGTATTGCGGGAGGCTTGGGAAACATTATCGGTATGTATGCAGAATCAAGAGGCAATTATTCAAAAATGGATTACGCCCGCGCTTTTGTAAGCGGTTTTGCCGTAGGGACGATCAGCGCTGGCATAGGCGGCATTGGAGCGGTGAGCAAAACGTTGAAAACTGGCTGGGCGCTTCTCGGAATCGGAAGCGACATTACTTTAAACGCCTTAATAGGAATTGACGGAGTGGTCAGAAATGGCCCTCCAACGACTGCACCCTCAAAACCGCCGAGTGTCCCCACAAAACCGCCCAACGCTTGCGAGGAAGATTACAAAGAACCGCAGAGATAAACATAGTGCTTATAAATTATACGTGTGCGGTGATAGTAGCTATTGTATGTATATATGTTTCAATAAGAACGTTTAAGAAATATGGAATTGAGAAAGTCGAATCGTTAAGGGAAAAAAGCACAATAGTTAGTTCTATTATAAACTTTGCGTATTTTTACAGCTTAGATAAAGAGTTTTGGGGGTCGTTTATGCTGTTTTGCGCTATTTTTTTACCCCCCCCCCCCCCCCCTATATCTTTTGGCGCAGATGGGTGTATGACGGTATGATGGAATCCATTGAGGACAGACCGCCTTTTAGCTATCTGGCCTTTCAGATTTTTTGCATAGGAATGATGTGGTTGCTTGTGCTTGGACCTATAACAAGATTTGTGCGAGGTATTTAGTAAATGTCCAAACTTCCTACCGATCTAATCAAACAAACAATCCTTTACGATCCAAACAGGCAACAAGAGCAAAAGTGAAAAACTGTTTGTTCGCCCTGAAAACAAAAAATAAAATATTAATTATATTTATTGTGGTAAGTTATTCGTCCGTATTTATTGATTATTTTTATCACTCCTTTTTTACGCGGTTGTATTATTATTTCAAGAATGGCAATATCGTCGATCTTGAATATTATTATATTGACTTGCCTTTTCCTAAATGGTATATTCTGTATAATACAGATTTTGGCTATACGGTATCTGCAAAAGAAAACGAATCAATTGACATCGCAATTTCAAAAAGCGTAGGACAACCAAACGATCCGGACATTGAACTAGTGTCTACAGTGTTGTGTTGGAATCCAGTGTCAAAAACCTTTGAAAGCTATAATGAAGTCAAAGGAACAAAGTATCTTTATTCTGGTTTTGAAGGAAAATATGTTATGCTTTTTCTGTCAGACGATAGTCGTTTTTATTTAATAATCACCTCGTATGATCTCACCGAAGAAAACGAAAAGTATCTAGACTTGTTATTAAACTCAATTAAAAAGAAAAACAATGTCTAAATTATTTCGCTAAGCAAACTCTGCGATCAGGACGGCTTTTTAAGCCAGAGACGGAGAAGAAATTTTCCTGAGCTTGTATATGAAAAAAGCGGTGTGCTGCCTCTGGAAGCCGACTGAAAACACGCCGCCCGGCACTAATCCCGACGTTTTATCCCCCGCTCGAAACTAAACCTCCTCCAGCATCCGATCCAACGCAATCTTTGCCCACTTGCGCTCGTCCTCCTCCACCTCGATCTCGTTTATAAAGATGGCGTTCTCGATCGACTTAAGCACCCCTAGCAGATCGCGCAGTGTCGTCTCGTTCATCGTCGGGCATTCCGGTTTGGTGGAGGAAAGGACGAAGGTGTTTTTTTCTCGGAGTCTATTGACCAGATTAAACTCCGTCCCCACTGCGATTGTCTGTTCGATCGGTTTTGCCTGAACCCATTTGATGATCTGGCTGGTCGATCCCACAAAATCAGCCTTATCCACAACGGCGGGAGCACATTCGGGATGTACCGCGATCATGATGCCCGGATAGCGCTCGCGGTAGAAATCAACATCGCGCGTTGTAAAGAGCTGATGAACCGAACAGAAGCCGTCGTAAACAACCATTTCCTTTGAGGCGAAATCCTCGTCCCTTCCCAGCGTAGCCGCGCTGATCCCAATCCGCTTTGCCAGATTCAGCCCAAGACAGCGATCCGGCATAAAAAAGATTTTTTTACCGGCTTTCAGCGCGCGGCGTATGATGTTCTCGGCGTTCGCGCTGGTGCACGCCATACCGCCCATTCTGGCGACCCGCGCTTTGATCTCCGCCTGAGAGTTTATATAGGTGATCGGCATAACGTTCTCTCTGGGAACGCCTGCCTTCTCTAGCCGTTCGATCGAGCGATCGTAGCTTGCGCCATCGATCATCCGCGCCATCGAACAGCAGGCAATCCGCGGCATTAGCACCCGCTTGGCGGGCGCTAATGTTTTGACACTCTGCGCCATAAACCCCACGCCGCAGAAAATGAGATACTCGTTTGGATCGGCGCTGGCTTTACGTGAAAGCTCCAGACTATCGCCGATCAGATCGGCGGCGGCAATTATCTCGTCGCGTTGATAATAATGCGCCGCGATAGTAACGTTCAGCTCTTTTTTCAGCCTTAAAACCTCTTTGAGCGTTTCCAAGCGTAACTCCTTAGGACGGCTTTGATATGATGATTATACAAAACCGCAATGGGAGAAGGTATGGGATTGCTGTTTAACGAGAATTTTCTGTTCTATCTCGCCGGATACCTGATCGGCGCTATTCCATTCGGTTATCTGCTGGGGCGGTTTGTGGGAAAGGTGAATATCCGCGAGACGGGCAGCGGCAGCATAGGGGCGACAAACGTGCTGCGCGTCTTGAAGGAGAAAAATCCCGCTCTGGCGAAAAACCTGAGCATCTTAACCGTCCTCTGCGACGCCCTGAAGGGAGCGATTGTGATGATCGCTGCCTTGCTGGCGGGATTTGACGAGAATGTCGCATGGACGATCGCGGTGCTGGCGGTGGTGGGTCACTGCTTCAGCCCATATCTGCTCTTTGAAGGCGGGAAGGGAATTGCGACGGGCGTAGGCGTAGTGATGGTAATGCTGCCCGTCGAAGCGTGTCTGGGACTGTTGGCGTGGTTTATCGCCGCCAAAGTGGTAAAGATATCTTCGATCGCTTCGCTTGCCGGTATGTTTACCGCTGTGCTGCTCAGCTTTGTGATCCATCCAGAGGTGCCGGGCATAGGCACGCACGCTCCGATTGTGATCATCGGCTTTATCATCTTCTACAAGCACCTGCCGAACATTGTGCGGCTTCTGCGCCGCAAGGAAGCGAAAGTCGTATGAGGCTGAATCTGCGCAATCTCTCGTTTGAAGCGATCATCGGCGTTCTGCCGAACGAACGGGAGAGGCTTCAGCGCGTAGTCGCAAACGCAGAAATTGACTATGCGTACTCGCGAGGGAGGTTTCTAGATTACGCGCTGGTGGCGCGGTTGATCGAAATGGAAATTACAAACGGCGGATTTGCCCTCATCGAAGACGCGCTGGGCGCGGTCGCCGCTAAGATACTCTCTCTCAGCGGCGATATAAAAAGAGTGAAACTTTCCATAGAAAAACCAGAGGCTCTCCCCAACGCCGCCGCGTCTCTCTCTTTGGAGATTAACGGTGGTACGCTACAATAGTCTTGTAGTTATTTAGAAAAATGAGGATAAAGATATGCGTATTTTAATAGTTGAAGACGAAACTACATTAAACAAGACGCTCTCAGAAGGGTTGCGCGAACTTGGTTTTCAAACCGACGAAGCCGAAAGCCTCAAGGACGCGCAATATTTTGTGGGTATAAGAAACTATGATCTGGCACTGATCGACTGGATGCTTCCCGACGGGGACGGGCTGGATATCATTCCGGAGATCAAGCGAAGAAGTCAGCGGACAGCCTGCCTGATCGTCTCCGCCCGCGACGATCGCGAAAGCGAGATTGCGGCGTTAAAAAGGGGAGCGGACGACTACATCTGCAAACCGTTTGAATTTGACGTGCTTATTTCGCGCATTGAAGCGCGGCTTCGTTTCGGCGGCACCAATATAATTGAAATTGAAGATTTGAAAATCAGTCCGGACGAAGAAAAGGTTATCTACAACGATCAGGAGGTAGAGCTTAAGGGTAAGCCTTTTGAGGTGTTGACTCATCTGGCGCGCCACTGCGATCAGATCGTAAGCAAAGAGCAGCTTCTGGACGCCATCTGGGAAGAACCCGAGCTTGTAACGCCAAACGTGATCGAGGTGGCGATCAATCAGATTCGCCAGAAGATCGACAAGCCGCTTAAAATCGACACGATCGAGACGGTTAGAAGGCGCGGATACAGATTTTGTTATCCCAAAAAAGCCTAAGATCGGAGTTCGCGCTTAAACTTCTGCCGATCTTTGCCGCGTTAGTTTTCGGGTTTGCGTACGTTGTCTACTCTACGATCGAACAGAGTATCTACGGCGGGATCGAGCGGAGTATGTTCGGTGAGGCGAACAGGATCGCCGCCGGTAACGGCTATGAGCATGGCGATTTGGATGCTGTCTTCAGCCAGCGGCGCGAGAACAGCAGGTTCTTCTATCGCCTTGATGGAAAAATCGGCGAGGAAGAGATCGTCGTAGAGCGCGACATCACGAATCTGGCGGAAGCGTTCAACACGATACGAAATACCATTTTCGCGGTAAATATGGTTTCTCTCGTTCTGATCCCTTTTATCGCGGGGTTGTATTCCTTCTTTCTGGCATACCCGATTCGTGCTCTGACCGAAGAGCTTGCGCAGAAGAACGAACGTTCCGTGGCGCCAATCGCCGAAAACCAGTGCGTTCCTACGGAGCTGCAGCCGCTTACGGAGACGTTAAACCGCCTTCTGGCGCGTATTGAAGGGCATATCTTCTACCAGCGCGAACTTTTCGTGGGAGTCGCGCATGAACTCAGAACGCCGCTCGCGGTGATCCGCGCGCGAAACGATGTCGTCCTCCTGAAGGAACGCACGATCAAAAAGTATCAGGAGACGCTAAAAGATACCAACAGGACAATTGACGAGATGAACAAGATGACGCGGACGATTCTGGAGATCGGCAGGGCGGAATCGGCGCAGTTTGAGTCGCCGGAGATCATCGATCTTCCCTTGTATATCAGCGAGAAGGCAAAGGAATTCGCTTTGCTTGCTGCCGCCGCTAACAGGGGGCTGGAATGCGAGATAACGCCCAATTCGCTTATGGTCTCCGCTAAATCGACGCTGATCGGGCATATCCTCAACAACTTGTTTTCAAACGCGCTAAAATATACGCCTGAAGGCAGAACGATCACGATCAGAAGCGCTTACGCCGCCCAGAAATATACCATTATGATTTTGGACGAGGGGGAAGGGATAAAACCGCTTTTCAATCCGTTCGCCCCTTTCGTGGGCAAGGGTGAATTAAAAGGTGTCGGGCTTGGTCTCTATATCGCGAAAGGTGCGGCAATGGCGCTTGCCGGCACGATTTCCCTGCAAAACAGAGAAGATAAAGACGGGACGCTTGCCGTTTTTTCATTTGAACCAGCTTTACAAAATCAGGCGGCGCAAAGCTGATTTAAGTGATATTAATGTACAAAGCGCGCCTAAAACCAGTTTTTAAGGAAAAAGTATGTCTTTACTGATAACTGAAGACTGCATAGCTTGCGATGCCTGCATAGATGAGTGCCCAAACGGCGCTATTGACGAGGGAGATCCGATCTATCTAATCGATCCGGACAGGTGCACCGAATGCGTGGGGCATTACGACGAGCCCGCTTGCGTGGCAGTCTGCCCCGTCGATTGCATAACGCCCGATCCGGACAACGTCGAAAGCGCCGAGGAGCTGGCTCTAAAATATCAAAACCTGCAAAAAGAGGAATAACGGCGGTGGCAAAAATCACCGCCGTTATTGATGTCGGTTCGAACAGCGCGAGAATGGCGGTTTTTGAGCGGACGAGCCGTTACGGATTTCATCTGCTTAACGAGGTCAAATCGCGGGTCAGGATCAGCGAAAACGCCTATAAAAACGGCGGGGTTTTACAGGAAGCGGCAATCAGAAGAGCGGAGGACGCGCTTGAAGAGTTTATGCGGATTGCAAACTCATACGGCGCGAGAAAGATACTCGCTGTCGCCACGTCTGCCGTTCGGGACGCCCCAAATAAAAACGAATTTCTCAGCCGCGTGTTCAAAAGGTGTTCTATTAGGATCAGAATTATCGCTGGCAAAGAGGAGGCGCGGTTCGGCGGACTTGCGGCGGCAAACTTACTGGCGATCAAAAACGGCGTTACAATTGATATCGGCGGCGGTTCGACCGAACTGGCGCTGATTAAAGAGGGCAGGATCGCCCAAACGATCTCCTTTAATCTGGGAACGGTGCGGCTTAAGGAGCTGTTCTTTGACGAAAAGAGCGATATTAAAGGCGCGATCCGCTTTGCGGAGACGACCATCGCTTCCCTGCCCTCCGAGTTTAACAGCGATCTTATTGTCGGCGTGGGCGGCACGATGCGCGCGCTTTCAAACGCAATTATCAAAGCGGATGACTACCCGTTTGAGGCGTTGCACGGTTTTTGCTTTTCGCTGGGTAACCGCAGCGATTTTTTTGATCGGATCATAAAAAGCGACTTCGGCGGCTTAAAGGATTTGGGGTTCAAGCAGGATCGTTTCGACGTGATTCGCGAGGGAACGCTTATATTCAAACTGCTGGCGAAAAATATTGGCGCGAAAGAGGCGATAACCAGCGGCGTTGGCGTGCGCGAAGGGGTTTTCCTGACCGATCTCCTGCGCAGCTCAGGCACCAGACTGCCGAACAAAACGCGCCCCAGTCTGATAAGCCTGATCGACCGCTTCGGGGTAAACGGCATGGAGGAGAGCTGGCGGGCGCGGAACGCCGCGCTGCTCTTCGATCTCCTGAAGCCGCTTCACCGTATAGACGATCGCCGTAAAGAGCCGCTTTGCGATGCGGCAAGGCTGCTTTCGATTGGCGAATATATCGATCCGTATCACCCGTTTGAACAGGGTGCGCAGGTCGTCCTGAACGGACTTTCGTACGGATTTAACCACAACGAGCGCGCGCTGATCTCCGAATTGATCCGTATGCAGCAGAAAAAGACGCCTGCGCTCCCCGAAAACCCGCTCGGCCCGCTGCTGCCAAAGGCAGATACGCTGCGGTTTCTGGCAGCGATACTGCTTCTGATCCGTACACTTAACCGCGCCAGAGAGCGCGCCAGGCTCGCCTTCGCGCTTGAGGGCAATACGCTTATGGTAAAAGGGGCTGGCTACCTGGCAAGAGAGGGTGTAGCCAAGCTGAAGCTCCCATTCGATCTCCGTCTGATCTGAAATTCGTCTTGGCTTAAATGATAAAATTCAATTTTGGAGGCTGATATGATCCAGCAGTTGTTAAAAATCTTCAAAGCCCTTAACTCCAGCCAGTCCGCATGGCAGGTTTCGTTTGCTGCTGCGCTCGGTATGTTTATAGGATTTACGCCCGTCTTCGCACCGCACAATCTCGTCATATATCTGCTCGCTTTTTTAATTAACGTCAATCTGGGCGTCTTTATTGTCAGCGCGGCGCTCTTTGCCTTGTTGGGCTACGCAATCGATCCGCAGATTGAGAGTCTGGGTTACTACATACTCACGCTTCCACAGCTTGAGGAGTTTTTCACGTCGCTGTACAACAACCCATGGTCGATTCTGACAAGCTTCAACCACACGATGGTGATGGGAGCGCTCGTTTTAAGCGTCGTTTTGACCATTCCGCTGCTGATCTTATTTGGCTTTCTGATCACCAAATATCGGATCGGCATCTCCAAAGTGCCCATTCTGCGGTTTATGCTGGCAAAGCCCAGCAAGAAAAGAGCCGCTTTTTTCCGCTGGTGGGGACTGCTCATATTTCTGGCGCTTCTGGCGCTTCTGGCGTTGGCTTTTCTCTTTCTCTCCGACCGGCTGATCAAAGCCGAACTGGAAAACGCGCTGAGTAAGCCAATCGGCTACCACGTAACGATCGATCGCCTTAAAACCTCGTTCAGTCCGCTTGGAATAACGATTGAGGGCATTCAGTTCCCTGATTTAAAGGACGCTCGGAAGAACAGCGTGGAGATCGGGCATATAGGATTTAGCCTTGACATCGCCTACCTGCTGCACAAGAAAGTGCTGATCGACGAATTGACGGCTAACGGCATTATGCTGGAAACCGATCGGAGGAGCGCCGCCGTGAAAGAAAAGGCGGAGGAAGAGAAGAAAGTCAAGATCGATCAGAGAGAGCCGAGTGCGGTCGAAACCTTTATGGGCGACATAGCGAGGGATATCCCCGACGCGAAAACAGTGCTCAGGAAGGAACAACTGGAGACAAGAACCGTTGGCGAAAGAACTATAAAACGACTAAAGGAGATCAGCGCCTTCTGGGATAAAACGGTTGAGACGAAGTTTAGCAAAAAGGTATACGAACAGCTCAAAAACGAGTACAAGGCGCTGGAAGCACGGGCAAAAAAGCTCAAGAAAGAGAAAGAGATCGTAGCGCTGTTGAACGACGCCAACGCTTTTCTGAAAAAGGTACAGGTGAAAAAAGAGGAGTACGCGGGACTAATCGGGCAGTTTGAGAGTGATCGCGACGAGGCGAAGAGGCTATTAAAGGAGCTTGCCGACCTGCCGAAGGAAGACTTTGAGAGACTGAAGAAAAAATACAGCTTCGATCTTGATGGCGCGTTGAATATATCGGAGACGATTTTAGGCGACGACATCACCGACAACATCTCTGCGGCTATCGACTGGTATCAGCGTATGAAACCATATATCGACCAGGTAAAAGAGATGAAGGCAGCGGTAAACGGCGAACCGCTGCCAAAGCCTGAGAGGGGCAAAAGCCGTGTCGTGGTTTATAAAGAGCGGGAACCCAAGCCTAAGTTCTGGCTTAAGACCGCTGGTTTTGATCTGACGACGGCGGAAAAAAATCTCTACGAGGTGGCGCTGAAAAACGCCACGGAAAATCAGGCGATCACCAAGATGCCGCTGGTGATTTCCGCCAAATCCGCACGGGTAAAGGGCTTCGACACTCTTTCGCTCGTATGGACGCACGAACGGATCAAAAAAGAGGTTGACAGCTTTGCGCTTGAGTGGCTGGGCATAAACAAAAAAGGTTTCAAAAAAGACAAGTTTTTCTTCGCTCCAGCGAAGCTCGATCTGAAGCTTTCCGGCAAGATAGAGGGCGGAGAGCTGGACGCAAAGGGCAGGCTCGCGTTCAGGGATACTGCGCTGGGGATCGAAAACGCCAAAAGCGAGGTGGAAAAGATACTTGCCGCCACGCTGGAAGGCATCAATCGTTTTGATATTGATATGAAGCTGTGGGATAATCCGTTCTTTCCCAAAAGCTCCTTTTCTACCGATCTGGACAATCAGTTGAAAAAACGATTCAAACAAGCGCTTTCCGAACGGCTGAAGCTCTTTGAGGCAGAGCTTCAAGCCTCTTTAGAGAAGGAGGCGAAAACGCTGCTGGCGAACGCGGGCGCGAGCGAAGCAGAGATCGAAGCGCTGGAAAAAGTCATAAAGGGCGAAAGTGATCTTATGACCGAATTGGAGAAGCTTACCGGTAAAAATCTAAGCGAGGACGGGCTTAAAGCCGAGCTTAAGAAAAGGATTGCCGACGAAGCGAAAGCGAAACAAAAAGCGCTGGAACAGGACGCAAAGAAAAAGGTAAAGCAAATTTTGAAAAGATAGTTATAATACATGGACGACAGCCCAAAAGTTAGGAGTTGATATGAAAAAAGCGGTAGTGGCGATAGGTGCGCTATGCATCTTGGCGTTTGCGGGACCTCACCCGAAGTATTTTCCGGTCGGTCTTGTTGACGAAAAAGCGGACGTGCCCTCCGGCGTGGAAACTGAGGACGCGGTGGAACAGCAAATGGAGGCAGAGCCGGCGCAGATCGATAACGACACCGATCCGGACGCGGACGCGTCTGAATAAAAACGAAGCATACAAAGGAGGAAACCTATGAAATACGGAAAATGGATCGTGATCGTTTCGCTGTTTTTTTCGCCCTCGCTCTTCGCCGACGAGGTTGCTTGTGCCGCCGGCGACGCGGACGCGTGTTTTGAGCTGGGCGCCGCTTACGATGCGCAGGGAGACGCCGAACAAGCTTCAAGCTACTACACGAAAGCGTGCAGGGCCGGCAACGGCTGGGGGTGTTACAATCTGGCGGTTACTCTTGAGGACGATGGAAACGGCTTGAGAGCCTCTGAGTTCTACAAACGATCGTGCAGCTTAAACGCCATCTGGGGATGCACCAATCTGGCATCAGCCTACGAAAAAGGCGAAGGAGTGCGGCGGAACTACGGTTACGCGAGAGAGCTTTACGAAAAGGCGTGCGCCGCGGACGACGAGATTGCCTGCGATCGGCTGGCGGCTGTGTACGACAGGGGGTTAGGCGTAAAGCAGGACGTAGCGGCGGCAAACGAATACTATAAGAAAGCGTGCGCCAAAGAGGTCGCCCGCTCTTGCAACAATCTGGGAGTAGCCTACAGCAAAGGGCTTGGCGTAAAGAAAGATTATGATCAGGCGATCGACTACTACAGGCGGGCGTGCAACAGCGGGAATGCCTTTGGCTGCAGTAATCTGGGCGCGCTCTACGCGAACGCGGAAGGCGTCAAGCGGGATTTACAGGTATCCGCCGATTTGTACGACAAGGCGTGCGGTATGACAAATCAGGCCGCTTGCAGAAGCGCGGCGAAGATCAAAGAGCGGCTTGAGCAGGAAACGGCGCGCAAAAAGGCTGACTGATGAAAGAGATCTTCGATCGGGCGAGCATACGTCTTTTTCAGGACAGTCCCGTTGAAGAAGAAAAGATTACGCAACTGCTGAAGGCGGCTATGCAAGCTCCTTCGGCGGGCAACCAGCAGCCGTGGGAGTTTCTTGTAATCACCCAAAAAGAGACAAAAGAAGCGCTCACAAAGCTCTGTCAGTACTCCGATCCGCTTCTGGGCGCGCCGCTTGGTATCATAGCGCTTTTCAACAAGAAAAATCTGCGTTTTCCGCAATGCGTTCAACAGGATATGGGGGCGGCGTGCGAAAACATACTTTTAGAGGCGGTATATCTGGGAATCGGCGGCGTATGGCTAGCAATCGCAGGCTTTGAGGATCGTGTAACGAGCGTAAAAAACTATCTGAAATTGCCCAAGAACATTGAGCCTTACGCCACGATCGCGCTTGGCTACCCGCAGGAGAACAAAAAGAACCCTCTTCGATACGACGCAGAAAAAGTCCATTACGAGCGGTTTTAACGGCTGTCGCTCTTTTGGGAGCAGACGCTTTCTCGCTTCGTGGCAAAGCGCCCTTGATCGGGAGTGTCTGGATGACCCAAAGAGGGCATTTTCGCCTTTTCAGCGCGTAATGTGAGCGCGTCCGGCTATGTGTTCGATCTGCCCCCTGCCGCAATTTACCGCCGTGCGCGTAAGGCTGACCGTCGTAACGAGCTCGCGCTCTATTGGTTCCGTAGTCCGTTCAATAAAGCCCATACAAAATTGATTTGAGGCGGTTCTTGGAAGGTGGCACTGTCTATCGGCAAGCTATATCGGCTTTTACACATTACACGCGGCATTTTTGGATTGCCGCGCGGCCTTTGGCGACTACAGCAGATGCGGCAACCGCCCAGATATCGATTTAGCGTGTGTTTTAATTGAGCTGTCTGGAGAAGAGGGCACGCGTGGAGGCGGAGTAGATAGTAGATATAGGAATGACGACGGTTCTGCCCGTGATCGCCGCCCGATCAGGCGGACTGGACATTATGGTATTTGTAAATATCGCGGCGGGCGAAAAAGCCAAAGTTAATCCGTATAGAATCAATCTATTTTCGGCAGAGACAATCTCTTTGTGCAGATCGCGCGTATTCGCGCTCGCCTCGGATCGGGATACGGCTCCACGACGTTGAGCTTTGAAAATATTGATTACAAACAGTCTCCGCGCCGCCTAAAGCGGAGATTGAGCTTTCGCTGTTGCGCTTGCCTTCACCGCCTCAGTAAGGGCGTTCAGAACCGATTTCTGCCGCCGATCGCCTGTTCCAGCGTGTCGCGTTCGTGTTTGAAGTAGCCTTTAACGGTTTCGACAATGTTTGATCAGATCGTAACGGCGTTTCAACTGTGTCTTGATCTGCGCGGAGGCGTTTTTATAGCCGTTTTTCAGCGCGACAAGCCTGTTAAACGCCCCGATCAATCAGATAGAAAACGACCGCTCCGATTACGACAATCAGCGCGATAACGGCAACGCTCATCGTTAAAACCTTTTTTGCGCGATCCTGAATGTACCGGGCTGCAAAAGACTGAAAAGCGGGAGGGCGGTTGGGCGTAAAAAAGCGCCAAATATGATCAAATACGCGCCGATCGGTCTGGGCGTCAGTTTTGCCTGCGCCATCGCGGATATGATTTTTGAGGAGATAACGGGCTTTTCCTGCCGGAGAACTCGGTTTCCTTCGCAATGTTTATGGCTGTTTTAGCCGTCAGCATATGGGGCTTTTCGTAAAAGACTTTGCAAGCGCGCCAACGTTTATTTGACATATCGGATACGTTGAACGTCTGGCATAAAAGCAATTTATGGATAGTTTGCGTCCACCCTGAATTCCTCCGCGACGATCGATCTGTAGAGCTTTTGCAGATAGTCTAAGTCCATACGTTCGGGCGGGGCGGCGAGGGCGTGGAGACTGGCAATCTCCGCTGTGTAGTTCTCAAGCGCGTATACCTTAAAGTCGCGAAATCCTTTTTCAAAGTGGGTAACCGATCCTAAAAGCGCGGCGCTTTTTACGCTGACGTTTCCGTCAATCGCGCTCAAAACGACACGGGCTATTCCTCCGAGCATACGCGGCTTTTTATTCTGCCCCGAAACAAAATTGCCCAGCGAAAAATACGCCAGCGTCTTCGCGCCGTCTTTCCTTTTTATCCATTTGACGGGTTGCAGGACATGCGGATGATGTCCTATAATCAGATCGACCCTGCGTTCCGTCAGAAAAGCGGCGAGTCTTTCCTGCTGTTTGTTTGGGATATGCGCGTACTCCTCCCCCCAATGCATAGAGACGACCAAAAAATCGCACAGAGGACGCAGGGCGTCAATCTCCTCGGTCATAACGTCCAGATCGATCAGCGAAACGATATACGGAGAGTCTTTCGGCGGTTTTATGCCGTTTAAGCCGTAGGTGTAGGCTAAAAACCCAATCTTAACGCCATTGATCGAAACGATCCGCTTCAGGGCGCGGTCTTCTTTAGCGGCGTGAATGCCAAGCGTGATCGCGTCAGGGTACTTTTTCCAGAAATCGATCATCGCCAGAATCGCCTTTTTACCTTTATCCAAAGCGTGGTTTGAGGCGTGATTGATCACCCTGAAGCCCGCTTCATAAATGGCGTCGCCAACTGCCGTGGGGGCATTGAACGCAGGGTATCCGCTGTATCCGAAAGCTCTGCCCGCAATTGGGGTCTCCTGATTGATAAACGCCAGATCGGCGCTCTTCACAAGCGGCTTTATCTTTTCGTAGATCGGCGTGAAATCGTAGCTGTCTTTATTTTTTGCGTCAAGTATCAGCCGCGAATGTATCAGATTGTCGCCCGCGGCGATCAAAACGATCTCGATCTCTTTAGTGATCTCTTTGCGCGGGGCGGCTTCCTTGACGCTGCAACCGAAAAGCGCGGCGGCGATCAGCGCGAAGAAGGCGAACTCAGCGCTCTTTCTCAAAAATGCGGCGGAAACGTGAGGCTGTCGGGTTGGAATCATTTAATGAAAACTTTCTGTCCACAGAGTTATAAAATTTTACTCCGGCTGACGATTGTAGCGTGGCGCGTCTTTAGACGGGAAACCGTCCGGCGGCTTTGCGACCGCCTGATAAACTACGCGGCGGAAACGAATGGCAAGGAACTCTTAAATATGGCGCAGGATCAAGCGCGGGCGGCTTTTGCCCGAAAGATCGCCGAAAAAACACCGCTTTCGCGGGAAGCGCAAAACGCCTTTGAGACGATCGATCGATCGCTTTTTATTCCGTCCGGTTTAGAGTGGCTGACATACTCGCTCAACGCTCTTCCAATCGGCGCGAATCAATGGATATCCTCTCCGCTGACCGTCGCCAAAATGACCTCGCTGCTGAAGGTCGAAAATGCCGACAGCGTTCTTGAGATCGGTTGCGGAAGCGGTTATCAGGCGGCGATCCTCTCAAAGCTGGTGCGGCGGGTTTTTACCGTTGAGCGTATAGAAAGGCTGCTCAACGAGGCGAAGATGCGGTTTAAGGCGCTCGGTCTGCACAACATCAACGCGCGTTTTGGCGATGGCAGCGATGGCTGGCCGCAATACGCGCCGTTTGATCGAGTGCTGATTAGCTGCTCCGTCGATGGCGAAGTACCGAAAAAATTGCTCGATCAGCTTGTGGTCGGCGGCGTTCTCGTGGCTCCGGTCGGCGGCGTTATCAGACGTTTTACAAAGCGTTCACTGGGTTTCAGGGAGGAGGACATGGAAGCGCGCGCGTTTGTGCCTCTCTTAAGCGGAACCGCACCAGCTTAGAATTAAGCACGCTTTTTAAGTATGGTTATGATAAAAACTTTCCGAATTTTAGGCAGGCGGTGGCGTATTTTGGAGTATGTCGGCGAAGGAAAACAGCGCAAATGCTTTGTCTATCCGGGAGATCCCGGCAAGGTGATCAAAATTCCAAAACCATCAGGTCGGCAAAACACTGTTGAAATAGACTGTTACCGCTTCCTTGAAAAGCGCCGCGTGCCGCTTGATCATATCGCGCGCCTTTACGGTGAAGAGACGGTGGTAGACAGCGACGGAAAAGCGTACCGCGGTTTTGTGTTTGAAAGGGCGCTCAACGATGA
>JAITRJ010000058.1 GCA_031288475.1 Helicobacteraceae bacterium
TCCATACGAATCAAATAACGCCCATCCGTAAACGCTCCTGATTTGCGCAGCGTCCGCCATCTGGCGAACGATTTAAAAGCTCAGACAGACAAAACGATCGCTATGCCGCGATCGGCTTATGAAACGCAGCCCGACGCGAAAGCTGCAATAGGTAAAGATCAGAGGCTTAAGATTGCCGCGATTATTGGCGAAACAGACGGCTTCGTTCCGTACGGATAGTTCATTAATATTCGTTGGTCGCAGCGCTGATCGCCATAAATTTTAGTGGATTTGGCGGCGTTTCTTCGATCTCTTTAAAAAAACTGAGGACATATTCGGGCAGAACTGCCGCGCTGGCTGACCGCCAGCGCGGAAACGTGGCGCAAACCGGCATGTTACGCCGCCGATCTTATATTTTCTCCACAAAACTTGATAGTATATTGCGCGTTACGCCGCCGAAGCTTATGGAGAGCTTTGATTCCCTGCTGTCTTTTATCACGTCTGTTACTCTTCCTATGCCAAATAGCTTGTGCTTTACCAAGTCACCCTTTTTGAACGCCTTACACTCGCATATCGCAAGAGAGCCTTGCATCAGCGCCGCTTCCGTCAGAAAGCGGCTCGGCTTCATCTTCTCGCGCCTGCCGTGGAAAAATCTGGATTCGGCGCTGCACAACGTTAGGCTCTTTCTCGCGCGGGTGAACGCCACGTAGCCCAGCCTGCGTTCCTCCTCCATATCGCTTGAATCGCCGATAAGCGGAAAAAATCCTTCCTCCAGCCCCACGACAAACACGTGCTCAAATTCCAGCCCCTTTGCTGCGTGAACCGTCATAAGATTCACCGTCTCATTGCCAATTGAATCCTGATCGGAAGAAAGCGCCGTTTCGGAGAGAAAATCGGCGATTGTAACGTCGCCGTTTTGTGCGGAGAAGTCTCGCGCCAAACCGTAAAGCTCGTCAAGATTCTGTACCCTTTCGTTCTCACCGCGTTCGTCAAAATAGCGTCTAAGACCAATCTGCCGCTCAAACATATCGATCAGCGTGCCTGTAGGTTCGTGTGCGTGGGCGCAAAGCCGTTCAATATCGGAGGCAAACTCCCGCAAAGAGGCGGCGCATTTCTTGCCAGTCACGTCGGAAAGCTCCGCCACCTCGATCGCCGCCCAAAGCGAAACGCCGTTTGCGTCGGCAAACTTTGCCAGCTTTTCTAACGACGTATGACCGATCCCGCGCCGCGGGCGGAGGATTGCTCTACGGAACGAAAAGTCGTCGTTTGGATTGACGATCAAACGCAAATAGGCGATCGCGTCCTTGATCTCCTGCCGTTCATAAAAGCTAACGCTGTCGACCAGACAAAACGGCACTCTGCGGCGCATAAAGCCCTCTTCAAGAGCGCGGGAAAGGGCGTTAATACGGAAGAGCACCGCGATCTGCCGCGCGGACGTTCCGCTTTCGATCAGACGCAGAACGGTTGCGGCAATCGCGCCTGCCTCCTCTTTTTCGTCCGAGGAACGTCTCAGCATAACGTCCTCGCCATCCTCTCCGTGCGTACCGATGAGCTTTTTGTCGTGCCGCTTCAGATTATGCGCGATCAGCTCGTTTGCCGCTTTGAGTATGTTGGGTGTTGATCGGTAGTTCAACTCCAATTTGATCACTTTCGCGTTTTTGTAAATATCGGCAAATCCCAGAATGTTCTGCAGATTTGCCCCTCGCCAGCCGTAGATGCTCTGATCGTCATCACCCACAACGCAAAGGTTATCATGCGTGTGCGTAAGCTGCCTGAGCAGTTGAAACTGCAACTCATTCGTGTCCTGATACTCATCCACCATCAGATATTGGTAGCGTCTGCTTATCTCGTTTTTAAGCTCCGGATTGTCCTTTAGAATTCGATACGGCAGCAACAGCAGATCGTCAAAATCCACAAGGCTGTTCGCGACGAGATATTCTTGATAGCGGCGGTATATGTCCGAAAGCTTATTGTAATGTTCGCAAAGCCGCTTATCTTCGCCGTCACAGAAGCTCTTGCCGATCTTTGCCGCCTCGTCTGGATTGAGCAGGGAGTTTTTGTTGCGGCTGATCGCGCCGCTTGCTAGTTTTGGATCGATCGCGCTGCCGCATAGGGTTTTAAGTATTTTTTTGCGATCGTCCGAATCGATGATTACAAAGTTGTTTTTTATGTCGAGTTCGTTGATGTGAAAGCGCAGGAAGATAAGTCCAAATTTATGAAAGGTGGAGAGCGATGGCGGAGCGGTTTGCGCCGCGCTGATCATAGACAGTGCGCGATCACGCATCTCTCTGGCGGCGCGGTTTGTGAACGTAAGCGTCAGCGTGGATCGCGGATCGATCCCAAGACTCAAGAGATAGGCAAGCCGCGTTGTAATCGTTTTGGTTTTGCCCGTCCCCGCGCCCGCGAGTATAAGCACCGGCCCATCGACGGTAGTTGCCGCCTCGCGTTGCGTTTCATTTAATTCGTCTAAAAACTTCTCCATACAAGCCTTTTTCTCATTTTACGGAAAAGAGGCTTTCGGAATCGATCGCGGTCGGCAAAGACCGCGATCGGCGTCTAGCGCATAGAAACGCCGTTCTTTGTGCTGTATTTGATATCGTAAAGAGCCAAATCCGCCCGTTTCATAAACTGCTCCACGCTCTCGTTTTTGCGGTAAATCGCGCAGCCGATGCTAACGGTAACGGAAGGTAACGCGGCGATCTTGAGTTTGCGAATCCCGTCGCAGAGAAGACGAGCGGTTTTGAGAGCGTTTTCCTGCGTGCTGGCCCGCATAATGACGCAGAACTCCTCGCCGCCGTAACGCGCCACTACGTCGTCGCTCCTGCAGCTGTCTTTCAGGTGCGCGCCTATGGCGCGGAGAACCTCGTCGCCCGCTAAGTGACCGTACGTGTCGTTAAATTTTTTGAAGTTATCAATATCCAGCATAATGAGCGCGAGACTCTTGTTTTTTGCGTTGCTCTCTATGATAAAGCTGTGTAAAAGCTCCACCATCGTGGCGCGGTTAAATATACCCGTCAGTCCGTCCAGCCGTGATTTGTCGCGATAGTAATCAATGGTGCGCCCCAGTTCGCGATTCTCCAACAGCTTGGCTCGCACGTCGTTGAGCACGCCTACGCGATCGCGGTAGTCTTGTTGCAACAGACGGACAGTCACCACCTGCGTTCCGCCTTCTACCGTAAAAGCCTCCGCAATCAGAGCGCTGTCTCCCTCTACCAATCCGTCTTCCTGCCAGACGCCCGAACTGAATGTTCCGTCGGAAACGTCTCTGCTGAAGAAAAGTTCCGCGTCGCCTATGAACATCTCCAGCATCGGGGAAAACTCCCACGGTCTGGAGCAGGGAACACCGCCTTCCGGCGGAAAGAGGTTGTTGTAAAAATCCGGCGCTTCACCATAGACACCATACTCATTCGGACCCTTGCGGACCAGAGTGGCAATCTGAAGAGTGCGTAATATGTGCAAGGAAAGATTAGTGTCTGTATCACTCACTGCCTGCTCCTTAACATATCTCTGGCGAGAGATTCGAACGCCACATTGACGGAGTAGCCCGTACGCGCGCTGACCATAATCGTCTTGACATCCTGCAGCAGGACGTTAGAAATCATTTCGTCGGTTATCTCCCATTTCTGCGTTAGATCGGACTTGTTCAGAAGCAGATAACATGGCACGTCGCCAAGCACTTCGACGGTGAGCTTTTTGAGGCTTATTGCTTCGTCAAGCGTCTCCTTGCGCGTTCCGTCGGCAACCACGAAAAATCCGGCGGCTCCACGCAGATATGAGACTTTTATATCCGTATAGACATCCTTCCCCTCCATGTCCCAGATGACAAGCGAAACCGTTTCACCAGTGACCGAAAGTTCCTTTTTGCTGATCTTCACGCCAATCGTGGATAGGTAGCGATCGGAAAAGACCGAATGAACATACTGCGAAACGAGCGACGTCTTGCCCACCGAGAAGGCTCCGAGCAAACAGACCTTCTTGCTAATCATTAGAACCTTTCTTCAGAATTGAAGCAGCAGCTATGCTACCTAAAACAAACTTAAAACAAGGCGCGCAAAAACAGCGATCTTCCGCACGTCCGTCACCCGCTCCTTTTGAGCTGCTGCACTTGCGGCATCTGCACCAGCTTTACTTTTAATTCTATGCGCCTGTTAGATCGCTCCTCGCCGTTATTGTGAGCGGGATACTGCGATCCCATGCCGTAGATCGATATGGGAATAGTAGAGCCTTTCGCGTAGAGCATCGCCGCGAGCATTTGCGATCTGGCGAGGCTTATGTCATAGTTGAACTTCACGTTACCCACCCGATCAGCGTGCCCATAAACCGAAAGTGTTGGGATGAGTCCCAGCTTCCCCGCCTGAAACTCCAGATCTACCAACGAATCAACCAGTTCCTCAAGCAAAACGGCGTTTTTGCCTACTGGTACCGCTTGACCCAGCGGAAACTCGATCTCCACCGCTTCAATGTGTTCAATGATATCTGCCAGTAAATTCACCTCCGGATCGCTTAGTCCGCTGGTGTCGATCCACCTGATGCCGGGCAGGTTCTGTAAGACTTTCCGTGTATTGTCGATCCATATCAGCGAAGCGGTGCCATGTAGCGTCAGCACTCCGTCGTCGAAGCTCATCTCCACGCTGGCTGGCAGGGCGATGGCGTTTTTAATCCGTCTGATGATGATCTCCTTTTCAAGCGATACAAAAGGCGTGATCTGAAAGAGAATGTTGTCCGCCTCCGGGTTGCCCTCTATGACGCGCTCAGGATTGACGGAGAGATCGTCGCGCAGCATCGTCATACGCCAGTTATTGTCAATCTTATCCGCACTCATTACCGTAATACCCGGTTCGCTGTTGAGCTTGCTCACCGCCTCTTCAATGTGCCAGCCGCTTTTCAAACTCTGCCACGTTTGATAGCCCGCGAACGACAGAAGCAGGAAGGCAAGCGCGATGGCAACCTCCTTACCCCACGTGGGAAACCGCTTACTCTCGCTTACAAACCGCTCATCCAGCAGCGCTTCCAGATATCGTATCGACTGGTTGAAGATCGACACGTCGCCTTGAAACGCGTTGATCTGCGGGCGAAACTCGGAGACGAGATGATCAAGCGTGTTGCGCACTCTCGCGCCAAAATCAATCGGCGGGTTGCCACGTATAACGCACGCGAGATAAACGTCTCTCTGCGCTTCAATCACAATGTTAAACTGCCCCATACGCAACGATTCGAGGTTGTCGCTCTTTTCGCCGGAAAAACAATCTCTCACAAAATCGCTGATCGCGGTAAGCATAGCGGAAATCACATCCGCGTCCTGCGCATCCGTATCGCTGTTGTGCAGATGAGAGAGAACGAACCCAGTTTCGCTGTGGACAAAGAAGATATGTTCCACGCGATAGACGATCGTATGCAAAAAAACGACGTCGCTGAAGCTCTTGCCGCTTTTAAGCGCCTCAAACCGCCACTTTATGCCGCGCCATGAGATGGCGTTTTCAATGCTGCGCGAAAAGCTCTCCAGCATCGTCCGGAAATTTTCGGATATGCTCTTGCGGATTGACGGACCCATCAATGGGAAAAGGATATCGACAAAATCGTTTTTGTGGGTAAGCATAGAGCTGGAAACCACATCCTCCACGATTGGAGCGATGGCGTTTGCGATCCGCCTGTCCCTGAGCGCGCTTTCCACGATCGATTCTGATATGAGCTTGTTAATCTCCTGCGGGCTGTAAGGACCTCCGTCAAACATCTCCTTGAGCTGCTCTATAATCGCCGATTCCCGCTTGAACAGCATCTCTTTAAGCCGTTTAATTTCAGGATCGCCGCTCTCTTCCGGCAGAGCGTCCCACCGTATGCGCTCCTCTTCTAAAAAAGCCATTTCAGCCGTTTATACTGGCGGAAAGATCGCCAAAGAGTTTTGACAGCGCCGATTTTGCCGCGAGATCCCCACGCAGACGATTCTCCAGATCGTTAAGCGCCTCGCTTGATTGTTCAGATTGCCTGCCCAGCGCCTCCACAAGCTTGCCGTTTGAATCGGCGATCATCTCGGAGAGAGATCTCTCGGCGCGGTTTAACTGCTCAATGGAGGATCGCGATCTGCTTTCCAGTTCCTCCTTCAAAGAGGAGATCGATGCCTCAAGCGCGTTGTTCGTTTCGCTCTGAGCGGCGATAATATCGCTCAAGCGGCTGTTTACCATTCCTTCCAGAGCTTTTGTCGCGTTCTTAAACTCGCTCGCGATCGCCTCAAGCCGCTGAACAACCATTTGCTCCTGCCTCTGAATACGATCCTCAATCTGCCTGACCTGCGTGCCGAACAGAAGATCTCTTACTTGCTCAATACCATTTTCCGCGGAAGTCTCAGACACACTTTTCTCCAATCTCTATTAAGTGATGCCTTATATCTTAACACAAACCGCCGCTTTTGTCAGTTTTAGAAACCGGAAAGTACCCTGTACCAGCGCCGCCCGTCCAGCCTGACCTCCATTTCCACTTGGCAGAGTCCGTCTTTAAATACGGTTTCCACAATCTCCGCGTTGCGGATAATGGCGTGCACCTGCGTGCGCACCGACGTGTTTTGTACTACCGCGTCCTTAATCGTGTCTTTCGCGTTGATTCTGATGCCGTACATCTTTTCGCCGAGCTGCCTGTAGCCGTCGGCGATTGCGGCGCGTTTCGCCAAAACCAGCGCCTGCGCGGGGGAGATAGTGTTTTCCGGCGCGACGCCCATGCCGATCGATCGAACAGTGATAATATTCGTAGGCTGCAAAATCGGAGAGTTCGGGATCAAATACTCTTCCGTTTCCTCCTGAATCGACGCCGAATTAAGTTGTGCAGATGGCGCGCTCTGCGGCGCTGGTTCGTAGACAACTTCCTCTACCACGTATTGAGGTTCCGCCGCGCTTAACGCCACTATCGCAACAAGGAACGCCGAGATCTTCTTCATAGCTTTTGACTCCTTTTTGTAACTCTGTGGTAGAGGGAAGCAACCGCCGTTCCAACTTGAGATGAGTTTAATTGCGATTGCGGCGGAACCGATCCGAAGCAAGTCGGCAGCTTTCTGATTAAATATTGGATCGGCGCCCGAAGACTTCCGGTTAGATACGGACGCGACGCTGCTGGGGCTGATACCCGGTCGTTCCCCCCTACTCATTCGGCGCGGGTGGCTTTGAGATCCAAAGAACCCGCGCTAAAGAGATCGCGCTGAGTTTTATAGGCGGCGTTTTGCCTGGGCTGGGCGACATAATCGCGCTTGCGCGCTTGGTTGTACGATTCGGAACCATACCCGATGGCATTCAGTCGGGCGCGTTAAACGGCGGGGTTTTCGCGCTGGGAGGAATGGCTAGCGTCATATGCGCCGCGCTTAAAATCAAAAAGAAGTTCGCCTCTTCGAGTTTTGTTATACTTAGCCGAAAGGCTGAATATGGAGTACGAAGATTTTTTCGCTGCCGCGGAAAGAAGCGCCAACGAAGCGCTCGCCAAACGAATGCGCGCATATATGCGCAATCATTTTTTCTTTTTAGGCATACCTACGCCGCAAAGACGATCTCTTTGCAAAGAGCTTTTCGCCGCAGCGAAAAAAGAAGATTCTGTCGATTGGTGTTTTGCTCACATATGCTGGCAAAATTGTTTCAGAGAGTTTCAATATGTCGCGATCGATTATCTGATGCTCAAGCAAGAGGCGCTCGCTTTAGAAGGTATTCCAAAAATTAGGGAATTGGCGGTTGATAAATCGTGGTGGGATACGATTGATGGATTAGATAGGTTAATAGGCTCTATCGCGCTTAGGTTCCCACAGGCAAACAAAACCATACTGCTGTGGAGCGAGAATACAAATATATGGTTAAGACGAATCGCCATCGACTGCCAGATAGGAAGAAAGGAAAAAACCGACACCAATCTTCTGGAGCGGGTAATCATTAATAATCTTGGACAGAAAGAGTTTTTTATCAATAAAGCTATAGGCTGGAGCCTGAGAGAATACAGTAAAACTGATCCGAAATGGGTTGGCAATTTTTTAATTAAATATCGTGGAGGTTTATCAAACCTAAGCCTAAAAGAGGCTGGCAAATATCTGCGAGAAGAATTTTATGCAAGATGCGGTTAAAACGATCGGCGCTCTGATCGAAAGAAATTCGGGTGCGCTTATCGGCTCGATCAACGGCGATGGTTTTCCGATTGCTCTATCTTGAGAGTATTCTCCTGTCAACTCCAAATAGTAAGCTCCAGCCGTTATCTTATTAATAGCGTTAGGATATCCTTCAGATCGCCTTTGTATGTTTAGCTATATTCATAGTAAGCGTCAATATCGCCCAACTTAATAGCGATCTTGTACCATCTGAAAGCCACCCCCCTTATAATCGGAAAGAGATTTATCTCCGCGTTCCGTTCCAAGATTGTTAGCCGCTGCCGCAGATATAAGTATAATGCTTTCGACTACCATTTCAACAAATATTTCAATAAATTTACGCAACATAATAGATAATTTGATCGTCATTGAAGGTTACTTCCGCATAAATTCATCTTGCTTTCCAACGCCCAATCTTTCATAAGAACAAGTTTCAAAGCAGTTGCCGCCTTTAAAACCTTGATAGTATGTAAGAATTATATCTTGGTTTAATACTTCTTCGTATGTATAATTTATACTCAATGCAAACGTTCCCCGCTTAATAAAGTCGAACAATAATCCATTGTTATCAATAGTAGCATCCAACAAATAAAATAAACCAGCACAAGATTAAATAAGGCAATAAAAATAGTTATGACTTTTTTGAAATAGCCATTTTTAAACCCGTAAACCCTAATCTCATACATATAATATAGTAATATTAAGAATGGTGGATTTGTGAACAACATTATATTTTCTTTAGTTGTAAAAATAAAATGTGCATAAGACTTATAGTCAAACTTTATTATCAATGCAAAACATATAAATGTTATTACGATTTGAATTAAAAAAACTATAACATCAGCTATAATCAACCTTTTAAGACTTTTATCTAATGTTATTATACTCACCGATAACATCCGTTACAAAATCTTGGCAAAAGATAAGGGCGAAGGCAGAATATCCGACGAATGTCCGCCTTGCAAGCGATCCGCGGGCAAAGAATTGTCCTGTAACAGATTTTGCGAGCGATCTTTCGGTCCCGTCTCATCTCCCGTTCCCTTTGGCTTTCTTAGAAGAGTCTGTATTTTCGCCCAGATACACCGCTCAAGAGCTAAATTTATATTATTCGACAATCTGATCCTAACCCGCTCTGTTTAACAAATTTCCGCCGCCGCACACTGCTTTGGCGGCGAGACGAGCCATCGCGCAAAAAACGCTCGTCCCGCTCCGGGCGAAAGAACAAAGCAGGTAGAATCGCATTTTAGCAGTAGTAAAGGTGATTTGATGCAGTTGACGCAAAAGCCCCCGCTTTTTGATATAACAGAAGATCGAGCAAGTTTTAAAACCGCCTGCTCTCTTATTCTGCTGGCGTTCATATTCAGCTTCGCCATTCGTATGATCTGGGTTTTTCAGATGCAGGGAGAGAGCATCTTTCCTCTACTCAGTTGGAACGACCAGTTTATGATCAATACAAACGACGGCTATTACTGGGCGGAGGGTGCGAGGGATATTCTGGAGGGAAATGAAACGAAATACCCAACCAGCCCTGTTCATTACGGCGCGCCGATTATTACGGCGTTTATCGCTAAGCTGCTGCCGTTTCTCTCGTTTGAAACGCTAATCTTCTACTTGCCCGCTATCTTAAGCAGCCTTCTCGTCATACCGCTGACGCTGATCGGCAGAGCGTTTAAACAGACCTATGCAGGTTTTGCCGCCGCGCTTATCGCCTCCATCGCGCACAGCTACTATAACCGGACGATGATTGGTTATTACGACGACGATATGCTGCTGATCGTCCTTCCCGTAACGACGCTGTACGCGCTTATTATGGGAATCTATACGCGCAAGAGTCCCTATCTTCTGCTTACGCCTTTTTTTGCGTTCCTAAGCGTCTGGTACTACGCTAACAGCCAGATCATCATCTGGGCAATCGCCGTTTTACTGCTGGCGTACACGCTGGCTTTCCACAGGAAGGAGATCTACTGCTATAAAATGCTGACTTTTCTCTTGCTCGCGCTTGCCTCCGTTCCCGTCTGGTCAATGTTTGGACGGGGGGGAATCGCGTTGTTTCTGGTCTTCGTCGCGTGGGCGGCAATATTCACGCTGTTTGAACGTCTCGGCGAAAACGCCAAATTTGTCGTCTTCGCCTTTCTCCCGCTTGTGGCGCTGCTGGCGTTTTTTCTCAGCGGCATCGCGGAACATGTATGGTGGCAGCTTTCCGGTTATGTGATCCGAGAAAGAGTCGACGTAGTGGGAAGCGATCTGAAACTTCATTTTCAAAGCGTCGCGCAGACGGTAAGCGAAGCGAAGCCCATTGACTTCTTCACCTTCGCCAACCGTATAAGCGGGCACTGGATCACGTTTCTGTTTGCCTGCGTCGGCACTACCATGCTGATGATTCGTCATCGCGCTATGCTGCTTGCTCTGCCGTTTGTCGGCATGGGGTTTATGGCGTACGGCATTCCATCTCTGATCAGCGGCGGCGGATTGCGGTTTACCATTTACGCCGTTCCCGTTCTTGCGCTTGGCGTAAGCTATTTTGTCTTCTGGGCCGCCGTACGGCTGGCGGAGACGCGCCTTCTCAAAACCGCTCAATCAAAAACCGTCGTTATTGTCGTGTGTATTGCGGCGATTTTGCTGCCCAACATCAGGCACATAATCGACTACAAGATGCCATCGGTTTTTTACAGCTACGAAGTAGACGCAATAGATCGCCTCGGACAAACGATAAAACAGCAGAAGGATTACGCCGTTACGTGGTGGGATTACGGTTATCCGCTGCGCTTCTATTCGCGTATCTGGACACTTATCGACGGCGGCAAGCATGCCGGCGATGTAAACTATATGCCCAGCTATATACTGTCCGCAACAAGTCAAAAGGCAGCCGCCCGTCTCGCGCGTATCGCGGTTGAGTACGATTACCGTCAGATCAATGGCGAAATACCCGCGGATAAACCGCTTTTTGAGGAGATTTTAGCCGATTACAACGCCTCTTCCGCAAAGGGTTTTTTAAACGATCTCTCCTATCTTGATGACTTCCGCCTGCCTGAAAAAACGCGTAATATATATCTTGTTTTACCATTCAGAATGAGCGATATTTTTAGTACAATAATATCCTTCAGTTCAATCGATCCGGATACAGGCATAAAGCTTCCGTCTCCATTCTTTTTAAGTACCGACGTAAGACCTGGATCAAGAAGCGATTCCGCTATGGAACTGGTGCATATTCCATACAGGTTTCTTGTCGATAAAACAAGAGGCGTTTTATCGGGTTCCGGCTTGAATCAATCGATCAAATATATTATTTCCGTTGGCGTGGCCGATGGCATACGCAAATATCAGCAGATCAACAAAAACGGACATATTTCGCTGCTGGATTTTGAAGAGGTGGGAAAGGTATGGATTGTGGACGATACCATAATGAACTCCACATTCATCAGGCTTTTTGTATTTGGATATTACGACAACAATCTGTTTGAACCGACGATCATTACTCCATTTATGAAGATATACCGCCTCAAGATATAATGAAAACGGTTGTTTTTCTCAGCCACTTTGACGGGAATTTATATTTGTTCCGTTTGCCGGTTATGCGCGCCCTTGCCGGATTAGGTTGCCGGGTAATAGCCCTTTCGCCGCGCGGAAATTACAGTGATCGTTTTAAAGAGTTTGGCGTTGAGCATAGGTCATACAGAATAAACCGCGCCGGACTTAACCCGTTCGACGCGATAAGAACCATATTTGAGCTAAAGAGGATTCTGGCGGAAATCAAGCCGGATATTTTGCATACGTTTACCGTCAAGCCAAACATATACGGCACGATCGCCGGCAGAGCGGCGAATGTTAAAATCATATTTAACCTTGTGGAGGGGCTTGGATCGTTTTACATTCTAAACACCGTTAAGGCAAAGCTGATAAGATTTATAATAGAGAGGCTGGAAAAACAGATTTTCTCCCGTTCAAACATCTGCGTATTCGTCAATAACGACGATCCGGACTACCTGATTGGCAAAAACATTATTGAGCGGGGAAAGGTAATTTTAATAAAAAGTGTCGGTATCGACACAATGCTCTATAATATGGACAGGTTTTCAAAAGATAATCTTAACGCGGCAAGAGAGGAGATCGGCGTGGGCGGGAATATTGTGGTTTTGATGGTCGCGCGGGCAATATGGGACAAAGGAGTAAGGGAATACTACGAGGCGGCTTCGATCGTTGCGAGGCGGCTCGAAAATGTACGGTTTGTATATGTCGGCGGGACAGACAGCGGCAATCCAAGCTGCGCCGATCAGTCGTTTCTCGATCAGGGACAGGTTCTCTATCTGGGGCATAGAGAGGATATAGCGAGGCTTACGGCAATCGCCGATATATACGTGCTCCCCAGCTACAGAGAAGGGCTGCCAAGAACGCTGCTGGAAGCGGCGAGTATGCAAAAACCGATCGTTACGACGGATACGGCGGGATGCAGAGATGTGGTTAAAGACGGCGAAAATGGATTTTTAGTTCCAATCAAAGAGGCAAAACCGCTTGCTGAGAAGATAGAGATTCTGGTGAAAGATAAAAAACTGCGGATATCAATGGGCAAAAGATCAAGAGAGAGGGCGGTTAGCGAATTTGAACTTCAAAAGGTCGTTAAAGCGTATGTAGAATTATACAAAGGGCATTTATGAAAATATGTGTTGTCGGAGGCGCGGGCTATATAGGATCACATACAGTGTACGAACTTATCGACGCTGGGCATAGGGTGATCGTAATTGATAATCTATCTAATGGGGTAAGATCCGCAGTTCACAGTAAAGCGTCTTTTTATAACGCGGATATTACGGATGTTTGCGCGCTGGATATGGCGTTCAAAACGGAATGCGGCGCCGAGCCTTTTGACGCGGTTATGCATTTTGCCGCAAAAATAGTAGTACCAGAAAGCGTAGAAAATCCATCTCTGTACTACTATAACAATGTCGAAGGGACGCGATCTCTGCTTGACGTTATGGTAAAAAACCGTTGCAAAAATATCATATTCTCCTCCACGGCTGCCGTATATGGCGAGACAGAAACAGGCGTCTGCGATGAAAAGACTCCGACAAAGCCTGCAAGCCCGTACGGCGAAACAAAACTCGCCGTCGAAAAGATGATTGGCTGGTTTGCGAAAGCGTATGGTATGAACTACTGCGTATTCAGGTATTTCAACGTGGCTGGAGCGCACAGCTCGCTAAAAATCGGTCTCTGGCGCGAGAATATGACGCATATGATCCCCGCCGTGGTTGAAACGGCAATCGGCATACGGGATCGGCTGATCATTTTTGGCAGTGACTACGACACCCTGGACGGCACCTGCGTAAGAGATTATATCCACGTAAGTGACATTGCGCACGCGCATCTCTTGGCAATCGATCTGCTACAAAAAAACCGCAGCGAAATAATCAACTTGGGATCAAGCAAAGGGTTCTCCGTTAAGGAGGTGATTGACGAGGTGTCAAAACGCCACTTCGTTAATTTTGAGTACGGCAACCGCCGCATGGGCGACGTCCCGAAGATCGTCGCCTCTAACAGAAAGGCGAAAGAGCTTCTTGGCTGGTCGCCCAGACTGGGTCTCGCGGAGATAATCAATAGCGATCTTGCCTTCCGACAAAAAATGGCGGAGATCGGCTGACTTTTCTTTCAGACTACCAGCGCTGCTCTCTGCGCGGCGGGCGGGCTTCCCGTTCTCTGGCTTCGTTGACACGCAGTTTTCTGCCGCCGAAGTCTTGATCGTTAAGAGCGTCAATCGCCCGCTGTGCGCCGCCGTCCTCCATTTCGACAAAGCAAAAGCCGCGGAAACGTCCTGTCTCGCGATCGCTCATCATTCTTACGGCGCTGACTTCGCCGTGTGCGGCAAACACCGCTTTTATCTGATCCTCTGTCGCCTGATACGGCAGATTGCCTACGTATAGCTGTTTCATTGTTTCGTGTCCTAATCAAAAAGTGAAAGGAAAAATCCTTGTGGCAAAAGCAACTTCGGGGCGCCTGCGCAATTTACGCGAAATCAAAAACAATAAACCCTGCGCACCCCTTAAACAATGGTTAGTTTTAACCAACCGGAAAATCTTCTGGCAATATAGCCAAATTAAGCTTTATATTCGGATATAATTTCCTAAATGCGGGGAGTATTGTATGGAAAAGAGAATTATCGCGGCGGTTGATTTTTCGGAGCAGAGCGCCGTCGCTTGCAAAAAAGCGGCGAGCGTAGGAAAGAAAATCGGAGCGGGACTGACCGTCGTTCACGCGGTGAATGCCTCTTTTCTAGGACGTTTTCTCAACGGAACGGCGGAGAGGGAAGCGGCCATCTCTCAGGCGCAAGAGAGGCTCGTTGGCGAACTTAAAGACAGCGGCATAACGGCGGATACGGTCGTGGAAATAGCCGACGCGGGCGAGATGATCGCGCGGATTGCCAAAAATGCGGCGCTGATCGTTCTGGGCGATCACAGCGGTTTTACCGTGCTGGATCTGCTTACTGGTACAACGGCAAGGCGCGTGATCGAGCATACAAAAACGCCGCTTCTTGTGGTAAAAACCCCGCGCCCCTATGAGAAGGCGGTGATAGCGACTGACTTTTCTGAGGATTCGAAAGCCGCCGCTTCCGCCGCTTTGAATCTCTTCGATCAGACGCGGTTTATATTCTTCAGCGCCTTTCTCGTGCCAAGCGGCACGTCGCTCGGCAGCTATGGCATTGATGCCGGCTGCGCGACGGAGACACTTCAAAAGGAGCATAACGAGGCTGACGAGAAGCTGCGCGCCTTTACGGAAGAGCTTGGCGTCAAAAATGCCGAACGCATCGTCCACGCCTCCGCCTCGCCAAATGAGGAGATTCTGGCGATATGCGAAAAAAAAGAGGCGGATCTGCTCGTAATGGGAACGCGCGGAATCGGTTCGCTCTTGCCGATGATGGTTGGTAGCACAGCCGAATCGCTGCTCAGGCGCTGCAAGATCGACTTGCTGCTGCTAAAGTTGTGATTGGAGAGTTTGTCGCACGGTTTCTCGTTGAAACGGCGATATTCGTCTTTGCTACCCTTGTCATTCTGATCTATCTGTGCGTTTGTTACAAAAAAACAGAGAAAGGCAACCCCGACGACAAAACATAGGCGGAGTAACAAATACGCTATGTGCCCAGCCACCCTCAGGAAAGTGGCGCGGCGGCGTTTGACGTGGCGATCTGTACCGCGAACGTAATTGAAATTGCAATCGGCGTCATCTTTTATAAAGACCTTTTTAACATTTAGGAGGTTTGAGTCAATGCCATTAAAAAAATGGCAGGTGCCGAAATAAAAGAGACGCGGGAGGCACGAAAGCGGTTTAAAAACAGATTTAGGATCGGAGTTTCTTTAAAAAAACAGGAAAATACGGAGGAAAGCGTAAATCACCGTGAACGCCAGACGCACCGTATTGCCCGGCGTTCCATCGTCGCAAGCCGCTAAAGATAGTAACCCAACGTCGTACTCCGTCATTGCGAGGAGCGTTAGCGGCAAAGCAATCCAAAGGAATTAACAATAAATACAATGTAGACTATTGATATTTTGATGAGTTTTGTCATATGACGGATAAAACTAATTACAGAACATTAACAGGGAGAGCGCGGGTTGCTTCTTTGCGCTTTGCTGCTTTCGCAAGGCATCCTTTGCGATGGGAAGGAAGCGGAGCGCTTCGTTGTGTCTTCGCGATTCCCGCGACGCGCTGTTTTCACGCGGTAGCTAGCGTTTGCCAGAGGCAGGCTATCTCTCCGCCGCGTTACCATTGGGACGGCCGATGTAGGGGGGTGTGAAGAAAGTGACTCTCACAAAAAGTGCGCAAAGCTAGTATTGATGCGGGTTTGCTGGAAAAAAAGTCGCATTTTAAGCGCGTTTTTTGCCTGCTGAATACCGCAGATCACGCAGTTTTGCGAAATTTTGCCCTCGAAAAGCGAAAAAATCAATGAAACGCGATAGCGCCCTACCAACGAATCCGCTTGTAATGCGGCTTTGCGGCGTTCTGTAGGCTATGAAAAAACAGGCGATCGAATCCCCCGCTTTGCCACCGATTTTCGCGCGCTTAAAAAG
>JAITRJ010000045.1 GCA_031288475.1 Helicobacteraceae bacterium
ACTGCCGCGCCGATTCGCCTGTTTTTTGCAAAGTTCAGGATTGGCGTCATATCCATATAAACCGCACTTATCAAGCAAAACCCGCGCGGCGTTTTTGCGGCAGGAAGGCGGGAAGCTGAAGGATAGACGGGGCAGCGCCTTCGGCTTCGCCGTTTCTTCACTTCTGCCGAACAAGGATTAAGCCCTTGCTGGTTAGACTTGCGCGCCTATTTATGTAAGTCTGAAAAGGAAAAGTTATGAAACCAAGTTACAACCCCTCTAAACGCAAACGAATCAACACGCATGGATTCAGGGTCAGAATGGCAACAAAGAGCGGCAGAAAAACGATCAACCGCCGCAGGGCAAAGGGCAGAAAGCGCCTGGGACTCTGAAACGCTTGGCGTGTTTTGACACTATGAGAACGCCGCGATCCTTTACGTCGGTTTTTGAGCAGGCAAAGAGTTTTCACTCAGCCGGGTTTGTCTTTTTCTACCAGAACGCCGACGTAAACGAGGTTGGCTTTGTAGCTTCAAAAAAGGTGGGCGGGGCGGTTGATCGCAACTTCGCCCGCAGGCGGATGCGCGAGCTGTTCCGCGCACAAGCCGGCATTTTGCCGCGAGGACGGTTTGTGGTGCTTGCCAAAAAACCGATCGGAGAGCTTCCATACTCGTCGCTCAGAGAGCAATTTTCACATATCGTGCGACAGATCACTAAAAGTAAAGGTTAAACATTGCTGGAAAAACTTTCGCCTACCCAACGGCTGCTCATATTCTTTCTGGTTCTTTTTGTATTTTTCGCGCTCTACGATCGCTATATTATTCAACCGCAGGTCGAAGCGCAGCGGGCGGCGGCGCAATCAAAGGCGGAGGAGGTGTCGCAAATCGTCGACGAAAGCGCCGCGCCAATCGCGCAGAACACTCCTTCGGCAGCGCCAGCCCAAACGCCGCCCGCGTCCGCCTCCGCTCTCGCGCGCGTTAAAACGGCGGCTTACGATCTGGTTTTCGACAGGCTGGGGCGCGTTGGACAGGTAACGCTTACAAACAGCGTATTTGCGGGCGAGGATCACAGGCAGCTTGAACTTTTCGATCCGTCAAAACCCCTTCCGCTTGAGCTTCGCTTTAACGACCGCGCAATTCATCAAGCAGCTAATTCGGGCGAATTTCCATATTCCGCCAATGTGAATTTTATCGACGCTTCAGAACGGGAGGCGAAAATTCTCCTGACGCAAAAGATCGGCGATCTTAACCTTACCATTACGAAGGAGATCACCTTTTATCCCGACGGGCACTATGATCTGAAGGTGAACGCCCAAGAGGCGGGGGATTATTTTATCTCCGTCGGTTTCAGACCCTCCGCGGAGATTGATCCTATGACAGTGCAGGGCGTGCTGATGGAGGCAAACGGCAAAGTCGAAACGATCGAAGACGGCGAAGCGAAAACGGGCGGCAGGGTGGGAAGAGCGAATATGGTTTCGGCATTCGACCGCTACTACGCCTCGCTGCTGTACAGCTACCAGCAGCCTTTTGACGTTTATATGAACATCATAGGCGAAAACCTGCCGCTTGCGTTCGTCCGCGCTGCCGGAGAGGTTGAATTGGGCGGTTATATAGGACCCAAATACGTATCCGTGCTCGCGTCGATCCACCCCAGCCTTACAAACGCTGTCGAGTACGGCTTTTTCACCTTTTTAAGCAGACCGCTTTTTACGGTGCTGGAGTGGATCAAATCGATCGTGCCTAACTGGGGCTGGTCAATCGTGATCTTCACGTTTCTTGTGAAAGTTCTTCTCTTTCCGCTAAGCCATAAGGGTATGGTCAGTATGGCAAAGCTTAAATATATCGCTCCGAAGATGAAAGAACTGCAGGAGCGCTACAAGGATGATAAACAGAAACTTCAGATTCATATGATGGAACTGTATAAGCGCCACGGAGCGAATCCGCTTGGGGGCTGTCTTCCGCTTCTTATGCAGATACCGATATTTTTCGCGATCTACCGCGTTCTGCTCAACGCGATCGAGCTTAAGGGCGCTTCGTGGCTCTACATAGGCGATCTTTCCCTGCGCGATCCCTTCTTTATACTTCCCATCCTGATGGGCGCGACGATGTGGTTTCAGCAGCGGATCACCCCAAGCAATTTCACCGATCCAATGCAGGAAAAGATATTTAAGTATCTGCCGCTTATTTTTACGGCATTTTTCTTGTTTTTCCCGGCGGGACTTGTGCTATATTGGCTCGTGAACAATCTGGTGTCAATTGCGCAGCAACGGTATGTAAACAAGAGAATGGCGTCAGAGAAAACTCACAATAAAGAAGAAAAAAGTGAAAAAAATTGAAGCACCTACACTGGAAGAAGCTTTTACAAAAGCGGCGCGGGAGTTTAACTGCTCCGTAACGGATTTGGAAGTACAGGTGATCGGCGAGGCAAAAAGCGGTTTTCTGGGGCTTTTCAAAAGACCCGCCGTAATCGTGGCTTCACGCAAGCACAGCGAACCGCCCCCTAAACATCCGCATACGCACAGGAGTCATACCGCTAAACAGCAGACGGAAACCACTTACAAGGCGGAGCCCCCAAAAAAAACCTCCGAACACTTAAAACCCGTCAGGCACGCCCAAGCGGAAGAAGCCGGCGCAGCACGTCAGAGCGCGAATGAAACGCGCTTCACGCCTAAGCGCGATTATGCCGATGACGGTATTTTCAGCGTCGCGTTTGCCGACGACGAATCGTTTAAGCAGCCGCAAGGCGCACGCGCGATCAAAGCCGAACCCGCCGCACAACTTTCTCATTCCAAAAATACCGGTCACGAAAGCGCGTGCGCAGAGATCGAAAAGACGCTTCACGGGCTGTTCAAAAACACCAGCTACAAGATCGGCATAATATCCGTTAGTATGCATGACGACAAGACGGTGCGCGTTTTTATCGACGGAGAAGACGCCGCGCTTCTGATCGGCAAGGACGGCTACCGCTACAAGGCGTTAAGCTATATTCTTTTCAACTGGATCAATCCCGCCTTCGGCTATCTGCTGCGCCTTGAAGTCGCCGAATTTCTGCAAAATCAGGAGGAGATGATTATGCGTTATCTGGAGCCGCTGATCACCCGTATAAAGGAAACGGGTAAAGGTCAGACAAGGGTACTTGACGGCGTGCTTGTTCAGATAGCGCTTAAGGAGCTGCGCGAACGTTTCCCCGGAAAGTACGTCGCTGTCAAAACCGTGCAGGACGGCGAAGGTAAATTTGTGGTCATAAACGATTTTATAAGAAAAAATGAAAGGTGAAAACGATACGATCGTCGCTTTAGCAACCGCCGTTTCACAGGGAGCGATTGCGATCACGCGGCTTAGCGGCGGCAAGGCGCTCTCCATTGCTTTGCTCGTTACGCGCCGCGCTTCTCTCGTTCCCCGACAAGCGACATTAACCTATCTTTTTAACGACGACGAACCGTTCGATCAGGCAATCGTCATTTTTTTTGAGTCGCCTAAAAGTTACACGGGCGAAGATATCGTGGAATTTCAAACTCACGGCGGCACGCTGGTCGCGTCAATACTGATCGATCGGTTAATCGCGCTGGGAGCAAGAGCGGCAAGAGCGGGAGAGTTCACCCTGCGCGCCGTGCAGAATTCCAAGTACGATCTGACACAGGCGGAAGCCGTTCTGGCGCTTGCCACAGCCAAAAGTAAAAGGGCTGCCGCTTTGCTGACGCGGCGGCTGAAAGGCGAAATATCGCGTTTTGTTGAGGAGCTTCGATCGGAGCTTTTAACTCTCCTTGCCTACTGTGAGACGTCAATCGACTACGCGGAGGATCTGCCGCCGCAAGCCGCGCGGACGATGGAAGATCGGCTTAAACGGGCGCTCGCGCTTTTACGCGACACGATCGCAGGTTCTAACAGGCGCAAGGGGCTTATAGACGGTTTTGAAGCGGCGATTATCGGCAAACCAAACAGCGGAAAAAGCTCCCTCCTGAACGCGCTTCTGGGTCAGAACAGGGCAATCGTTTCGCCAAACGCCGGAACAACGCGCGATCTGATCGCCGAAGAGGCGTTTATCGGGGGCGTCAATTTGAGGCTGATCGACACGGCCGGACTTCGTGAAAGCGGCGACGAGATCGAGCGGATCGGCGTTTCTTACGCGATTGACGCTTTTAAAGACGCCGATCTTATCATCGCGTTGTTTGATGGATCGACCGCTATTGACGAAAACGACAAAATCACGCTGAATCTGATTGACAACGCGAAAGAAAGAACCATCATAACAATCAACAAAAACGATTTGCCGCCGCTGATCAGCAGGAGCGAGTTCAGTCGGTTTGAAACCGTTTCGATCAGCGCGAAAAACGATATTTCGCCGCTTTTACGGGCGCTTGAAAACCGGCTGTCGCTTGAATCGACGGGCGAGGAACCGCTGCTGGTATCCTCGCGCGAAAGAGCGTTTGCGGCACAGGCGCTCTCAAGCTGTCAAAGCGCGCGCGATCGGTTAAAGGCGGGAGAACTGGAGTTGTTCGCCGTTCACATAAACGAGGCGCTCTCGGCAATCGGCTCTCTTACGCGCCGCGCGGAGTACGGCGAGCTTCTGGATACGATGTTCAGCGAATTCTGTTTGGGGAAATAGGCTAAAATTTATCAACAAAAGGACACAAAAAATGCAGAATATCGAAGCGGTTTTAGAAGCTCATAAGATCACAAAAGAAGAGTACAGGCAGATTAAAAACATCCTTGATCGGGAGCCTTCAAAAGTGGAGATCGGCGTTTTTTCCGCTATGTGGAGCGAACATTGCTCGTACCGATCAAGCAAGAAATATCTGCGCTCTCTGCCCGCTGATGCTGAATGGGTTATTCAGGGTCCGGGCGAAAACGCCGGCATAATCGACATCGGCGGCGGATATGCGGCGGTATTCAAGATGGAAAGCCACAACCACCCCAGCTTTATTGAGCCGTTTCAGGGCGCGGCGACAGGCGTGGGCGGCATATTGCGCGACATCTTCACGATGGGCGCGAGATCGCTTGTAAATCTCAACTCGCTGCGCTTCGGCGACATCACGGATACAGGCATAACGGGCAGGCTGCACCGCCGTCTGCTGCGCGGCGTTGTAAGCGGCATATCTTTCTACGGCAATTGCATGGGAGTCTCAATGCTGGGCGGCGAAACGACGTTCGACGAAAGCTACAACGGCAATATTCTGGTTAACGCATTTAATCTCGGAATCGTCAAAAAGGAGAAGATATTTTACGGCAGAAGCGAAGGGGCTGGAAACCCGGTGATTTACGTTGGAAGCAAGACCGGCAAAGACGGGCTTGGCGGCGCGGTGATGAGTTCGGACAGCTTTGACAATGACAGCAGGTCCAAGCGCCCCACCGTGCAAGTGGGCGATCCTTTCACAGAAAAGCTTCTGATGGAGGCGTGCCTTGAACTATTTGAAACAGATCACATCATCGGCATTCAGGATATGGGCGCGGCGGGGCTTACCAGTTCCAGCTTTGAAATGGCGGCGCGCGGCGGCGGCGGAATGAAACTCTATCTGGACAAGGTGCCGATGCGCGAGCAGGGAATGACGGCATATGACGTGATGCTGTCCGAGTCGCAGGAGCGAATGCTGATTTGCGCGAAGAAAGGAAGCGAGGAGGAGATTGTCCGCATATTCGCAAAGTATGGTCTGGACGCGGTAACAATCGGCGAAGTTACGGACAGCGGCAGAGTGCAGCTCTACTGGAACGGCGATCTTGTGGGCGATATGCCCACAATGCTCGTTGCCGATCAGGTTCCTCTTCTGGATCGCCCCGTGAAGCGCCCCGCCTATTTAGACGAGATTGGACTGCTCGACGATATTGATGGCATAGGATCGCTCTCTTCAACGGAAGCGCTGAAGGCGTTGCTTAAAGAGCCGGAGGTGGCGGATAAGCGGTTTATCTACGAGCAGTATGATAGTACAATCGGCAGCTCTTCACTTACGAAGATCGGTGAAAGCGACGCCGGGGTTTTCTGGGTGAAAGAGAACGATAAGGCGCTTGCCCTGAGCGTGGACTGCAACCCCCGTTTCTGCTATATCGACCCAAAAGGCGGCGCGGCGGCGGCTGTCGCGGAGGCCGGACGCAACGTAGCGATGAGCGGCGCGAGACCTCTTGCCATCACAGACTGCCTGAACTTTGGCAACCCCAACAATCCCGAAGTGATGTGGCAGTTCAAGGAGGCGTGCGAGGGGATCAGGGAGGCGTGCCTGCGGCTTGGAACGCCTGTCGTAAGCGGCAACGTTTCGCTCTACAACGAAACAAACGGCGCAAGCATCTTTCCAACGCCGACGATCGCGACGGTTGGGCTGCTCGACAATCCGAAAAATCTGCTTACGGCGCCGTTTAAGAAAGCGGACGATCTGGTCTATCTGCTTGGCGAATCGCGTGGGGAATTTGGCGGATCGCTCTATATGAAGGCGCTTGCCAAAAAAGTCGCCGGAAAGCTGCCGAAACTGGATTTGGATATGGAGCTTGCGCTGTGGAATCTGGTAATTGCGGCAAACGAGCAGTCCCTTCTTTGCGCCGCGCACGACGTGAGCGTCGGCGGTATCGGCGTGGCTGTGGCTAAAATGGCGGCGCTTGGATCGCTTGGCTTTGAGGGAATGGTGACGATCTCCGACGAGAGGGAGCTTTTCGGCGAAAGTTTCGGCAGGGCAATCGTTGAGGTTTCGCCCGACAAAAAAGACGCTTTTGAGGCTTTGTTGTCACAAAGCGGACTCAACTACGAATGCATAGGCAGAACCACAAAGGAAAATCTGATTCTAAACTCAATAAGCCTCTCTCAAAGAGAGCTTAACGAACTCTACTTCGATTCATTTTCCAAAGTGATGGAGAGAGATCTGTAGGATCGTCGCCTATACGCTTTTGGTCCGCGTCTTTGGGAAGGAGGCGATGATCTTTATCACCTCCGGTGGTATCTGATCGCTCATACCGCCCTCTCTAATCGCCGTGGCGCTGATCTTTTTCCCGACGGTGAAGCGATCAACGATTACCACCTCAAGCAGATTGTAAAACCACGAGCTGTCCTCCTGACTTCCCGCGAAATAGAGATCGGGCTTTGGCAGCCCCTCCAGCGTGATTTTCTTCAGCACATACTCCGCCCACGCCCTTTTTGAAGTCGCGCCTATATCGTCAAGCGCGAAGACTGCCACGCGCTCTTTGAAAACAGCTTCCACCATCTCTTTGCGCTGCTCATATGAATAAGGGTTGCGATCATCGCTTTTGTTTGCCGATCCGATGCCGATCAGTGCTGTTTTCGCCGCGTTCAGCATGCTCTCGATCAGCAGTTTGTGTCCGTTGTGCAAAGGCTGCAACCGGACGACGGCCAGGGCTGCGTCAACCATAACCGCATTATATATCAGAGGGACGAAAATACGGCTTTTGCCAATCGCCGCTTATCGGATTGTCTTCAATTCCAGCGATCCTTTCCGCCTGGCGCGCAATAAAAGCTTTTTGTTTCATCTGCGCGGTTTTCGTCAAAATTATCGCGCGGTCCTGTTTCCCCAGCAAAAACGCCGCAATATTCAGGAATGTATATTTTCCGATCCTTTTCGCGAATGATCGGCTCGTTTAACACGACTCTGTTCAGCCGTCCAATCCAATAACATAGCCCGGCGCCGTTTATATATAGCGCAGTTCCTCCGGTTTGTCTTTTTTGCGGATCAGCTTCCTGAAGGAGTGTATCCCTTCGCTGGTTCCAATCACGATCAGACGGCAGTCAAGCATTATCTGCGCGTTTCCCTCTGGCATCGGGAGAAATACCCCGTCTTTCGTTTTGATCCCTACGATACTCGTTTTGGTAATCTCCTTAAGGTGCGTTTCGCCAATATGTTTAAAGATGATCCAACTGTGACGCGGAACCTCTATCTCCTCCATATCCAACGGTACGTCGCGGCGGTATAGGAAACTCTCAAGCAGATTCTCCATCTCCGGACGAATCGCAATCGCGCTCAGCCGCTGCGCCGTGAGCCGCGTCGGGCTGACCACGTTATCCGCCCCCAGCTTTTTGAGCTTCTCCGCGTCGCCCTGCTCCTCGCAGCTTGCCAGAATTCTGAACGGTTTACGATCCAGTTCGCGCTCGTACAACCTCAGCGTGCTGATCATAGCGATGTTATCGGAAATATTTTTTGAGAGGCAGAAAGCCCCTTTCGCGCTGGACAGGTGTGACTTGAGTATTGCCGCGTCAAGATGCGGCGCCTGATGAACATAGTAAGGGTACTTATACGTCTCTGCCTCCTGAGGAAATTCGGGACTGCCGTCTACAACCACAAAGGGCACGTGAGCGGCTTTAAGCTGCCTGCCTAACTCAATGGCGTATTCGTTGTGAAAAAAGATGACAAAATGGTTTTTTAATCTGGCAATCTTGTACAGCATTGTCCGCTCCTTAAAAAGTGAAACGAGTCTGCCGCGCCCCAGCACCTCGTTTAGCATTCCCAGCGAGAAGGTGAAAATCGCGAAACCCATTATGATCAGGACGATTGTAAATACCCTTCCCTCCGACGATATAGGCGCGACTTCGCCAAAACCTACGGTGGTGAAAGTGATGCCGGTCTGATAGAACGCGTCAATCAGCGACATATTGTCAATGGCAATATAGCCGAGCGTACCTATCATAGACACGATGGTAATCAGGATTACGGGGATGCGAAACGGGCGCAGGTGGCTGTAGATTTCACCGCCTATATCCACCTCCGGACGCTCCGCGCTACTCCAGTGAAGAAAACGTTTAAGTTTTTTGAGCATCGCGCCTTATAACGCGCTTAGTTCGACGTTTTGCGAAGGGTGCGCAACGTGGATGCCGCGACGCGTATTCTGCGTGTCGAGCCGTCCTCCAGCGAAACGCGCGCCGTCCGGAGATTGACGCCGAAAACGCGTTTTTTCTTGTTGTTCGCGTGGCTGACTTTGTTGCCGATTAGACGGCTTTTACCAGTGATAGAACATTTTTTAGACATACGTTATCCTTCTGAAAAAATTGCGCGGATTATACCCGCCTTCACTTTAGCCGATCAGGGGGTGATCTTTTTTTTGATCAGCTTGCCCCTGACATCGCCAAAGAGAAATGTGTCCTTCAAAACGGCGTATTTTACGATGTTGTCTTCGTCAAGATTGACGTAGAGTTCGCCTACGTCGCTGGTAAATATCTCCTGATTGAGCAGCGCCAGAAGATACGTTCCCTTCTCTTTTTTGAGCAGTTCGTTCGCGGTTTTGAGCTTTTTACCCTCCGGAATTTCAATGACAACGGGTTTTTTGGAGCCGACCGCCCTTGTCTCAATCCGCTTCTCGCCGGAGGCAACAAACATCGCCGTCAGATTGTGATAAAGCGTAAGAATATCCTGCGTCGTGTAGTTCTCATCGGAAAGGACAAACGATTCGTACGTACACCGCTCTTCATGGCAATTCTCTTTGAAAGCCGTCGCGTTGTCATTTTCAAGATCAAAGAAAACGCCGAAGTATCGACTCTTTTTGTCACTCTTTGTCCGGCTTTCAAATTGTTCGGGTACCAGCATACCCTTGACGACTCTTCCGGCGCTTTTGTAACGCTCCTCCCTATGTCCGGACATAACGCCCGCAAAACCGGTCGCTTTAGCGTAGATGGAACTTTCGTATGTGCCGTTCTCATCTTTTTTCAGATATGCTTCCGCTTCGCCAAGCGTAAAAAAGCTGTAGCTTACCTCGTACGAAGCGTATGACTCATATGCGGACGCCCAGCAGAAAGCGAAGGTAAAGATAAACAAAATACGCATAAATGATCCATTTACGATTTAAGGTTTAATATAATTATACATCAATGAAGGCGGCGGTTATATGAAACTTCTGATCAGCGCGTTGGAACCATCGGCGAATCTGCACCTCAAGCCGCTTTTTGATCGGCTTGGAGAAGTGGAGATCGAGGGAATTTTCAGTCGATCGTTCGGTTCGCCGCTCTTTGACAGCGCGGAATTCGGCGCTATGGGTTTTATTGAAGTGATCGGCAAAGTGCCGCTGGCGAAAAAAGCGCTTACGGCGCTTACGAAAAAAGCGGCGGAGTGCGATCTTGCGCTGCTTATTGATTCTCCCGCATTTAACATTCCGCTCGCCAGGGCGATCAAAAGAGAGTATCCGCGCAAAAGGATCGTCTATTACGTGCTGCCGCAGGTGTGGGCGTGGAAGGCAAAGCGCGTTCCAGTGGTCGAGGCGGCAACCGATATTCAGGCGGCTATCCTGCCTTTTGAGAAGGAGTGGTGGAAAAACGGCGTTTATGTGGGGCATCCGCTTATGGAGGAGATCGCGCGGTTTAAGGAGAGCGTAACGACGGAGGAGATTTACGCATTTCTGCCCGGAAGCCGCGCCGGTGAGATTGAGCGGCTCTTTCCGGTGCTGCGCGAGACGGCAGAAAGGCTAAACGGCAGAAAGCTGCTGGTCGTGCCGAAGCATTTTGACGCGCGGACGACAGCGAAACTATACGGCGACACAGGCAGCTTTGAAATAACGCATAACGCGCACGACGCCATTTTGCAGGCGAAATTTGCCTTTGTGTGTTCCGGCACGGCGACGCTGGAGACCGCGCTTATCGGTACGCCGTTCGTGCTCTGCTACAAGGCAAAAGCGATTGACTTTGCCATCGCCAGGCGTTTTGTAAAACTTCCGTTTGTGGGGCTTTCCAATCTGATATTTCACTACGAAGGCAGACCGCGCCTTCATCCGGAGCTGCTGCAAGACAAGTGCGAAACGGACACGCTGATCGGGTGCGCGAAAGACGCCGATCCGGACGAGTTTTTGACGCGATCGATCGAGCTTAGACATATGCTCTCAGGCAGAGAGTACCACATAGCCGATCTGATCAGAGAACAGGCAGGCGGCAGGTGATTGCCGCGCGTATATACCGGCTGAAGGCGGACGTTAGAACGGCACGGAGGCGGCGATGGCTCTAGTATCAATTATCGTTCCCGTTTACAACACTGAAAAGTACCTTAAAAAATCACTGGACAGCTTATCCAATCAAACACTGAAGGATATAGAGATTATCTGCATAGACGACGGTTCTACGGACGGTTCGCCGGAGATCTTGCGCGAACGGGCGGAAAAAGACGGGCGCTTTATCGTTATCACTGAGCCAAACAGCGGCCAGGGAACCGCCAGAAACAGAGGGATTGATATATCGACGGGAGAATATATAGGCTTTGTCGATTCCGACGATCTGGTTTCAAACGACTATTTTGAGATTTTATACTCCAACGCCGTACGGCTCAAAGCCGATATTTCCGCCACAAACAACCCTGTACATCTCTATGAAAACGGCGGTTTGGAGAAGATGAGAATAAACTATTTCCCCGTTCCAAAAAGCGGTACAATAGAGACGATCGGCGCAAAACAAAAGTTTATCTTAAAGGGCGCTATGATATGGAATAAGATATATCGCGCAAAACTTATAAAGGAGAATAGCATAGGTTTTTCAACCGTCGCGCGAATAGGAGAGGATAGTATCTTTGATATTCTTTCCGCCATATACGCAAACCGTATGGCGCTGACCGATAAGGCGACATACTATTATAGGCAGAGGGATAACTCCGTTACACATCATAAAAACAGAAAAAGCCTGCTGCTCATATCCGTATACGAAGAGCTGTTAGACAGGTTTTCCTCTCTGGATATAAGCTTTATATCAAAACTCAGATGGAAACGAGCGATTCGCGCCTACGCCTTCGCCGATATGGCAAACGAAATGGGGTGTTGCGAAGAACGCCCGCGAAACGAGTTTGCATCAATCGCGCGCATAAAATTTCCGGGCTTCGGCGGAAGATCGGCGTTAAAACAGATTTTTCGCCTAACCAACGAATATCAAAACGGAAAAAAAATGAGGACGCTTATATTGTTCAACCGCAAATTTATCTTAAAAACATGACAGACGCCGTATGACGTTTGAGGTACATACGGCTATGCGCGCCGATCGTCTTGTGGCGGATCTGCTCAAGATCGGACGGAACGAAGCAAACGGACTTATAAAAAGCGGCGCGGTTTTTTTTGACGGGGTGGCGGTGAGAAAGCCTTCGGTGATCGTCGAAGCGGGCGGAAGATTATCTGTCGCGCCGATACGCAAGGCAGCGGATCAGAGAAGAAAACAGGTTGATTTCAACGTCGATATATTATACGAAGACGACGATCTGCTGGTGATCAACAAACCGCGCGGCATCGTTGTGCATGGAGCGCTCAGCGTGAAAAGCGCCACGCTTGTCGATTGGCTAAAGGCAAAAGGAATCGCCCTTTCAAACATATCGGGAGAGGATCGGATGGGTATCGTTCACCGAATAGATAAAGAAACTACCGGCGCGCTGCTTATAGCCAAGAGCAACGACGCGCATAGAGCGTTAAGCCGGCAGTTGGAAAAGCGCGAGATGGGGCGCTACTACATAGCGGCGATTGATCGGCGGCTTAAAAACGACGTTATCGTGGATAAACCGATAGCGCGCCACCGTACAATCCGCGTTAAGATGACAACCGCGAAGATTGGCAGAGAGGCAAAGAGCGCGTTTATCCGCCTCGCCGATTTAAGCGGCGGAAGATCGCTGATCGCCTGCAAGCTCTTCAGCGGCAGGACGCATCAGATACGAACGCATCTGCAATCGATCGGAGCGCATATTATCGGCGATAGTTTATATGGTTATAATTCCTCATCGGCGGGCGGCGTTTTGCCGATATTTCTGCATGCCTACCTGCTGTATTTCAGACATCCTAAAAGCGGAGAGGCTACGCGCGTGAAAGCGCCGCTGACCGCGCATTTTGAGGAGCTTTTAAACGAACTTGGAGAAAAGAAAGATGAAATTTTGGAAGTTGAGCGCATTGAGCGTGGTTTTAACGTTCTTTGCGGGCTGCATAATGCAGCCGAAGGCGCCGGCGGAACGTAAGATTGACGCTGCCCTGGAGCGCGTCTCTGAAGTGCTGGCGATGAGCGATCGCAACGCGGTGGCGTTTGAGTGGAAGGCAATCAGCGATCCGCAAATCGCGGGCTTTATCGTCTACCGCGGCGAGCCTGGCATGATGTTGACACAGGTTGGGGTTACCGGCTCCCGTTTTAATACGCACTACGTGGATACGAAGGATCTGCTTGAGGGACATCAGTATATCTACCGCATTTCAAGCTTTACAGCCGATGGCAGAGAGTCTGATCCCAGCCCGAATGTTACGGCAAACACGATTTCTAAGCTGGAGCCGGTCGGAATCGTCGCCGGCGTTTCAAATCTGCCTAAGACTGCGAAGCTGATCTTCCGTCCGCACCCAAACGAGCGCGTAAGCGGCTACAGGATCGAACGGCGGGATAAAAGGAATTCCGGGTGGAAGGCGATTGAAACGCTGAAAGGCAGGCTTAACGCCGAGTTTATTGATACGCCGCTTGAGGACGGAACGGAATACGAGTATCGCGTAATTGTCGTTTCGCACGATAATCTGGTGTCGCTTCCAAGCGAAACGGTGCGGGTTACAACCAAGCAGCGCCCGCCAACGGTCGGCGGTTTAACGGCGACAACGGATAGAAACGGCGCAATCGAAATCTCGTGGAAGCGTCTTCCAAACGACGGGGAGGGGGCGTACAGACTCTACGCAAGCAGCCGCGAATCGGGCGGCTACGGCGTGATCGACGAGGTAAGAGCGGTGAGCGGCGCTGTGGAGAAATTTGAAAAGGGGGCGATTGAACGCTTCTACAAGGTTACTTTTATCGATCATGACGGGCTGGAATCGGCGCTGCAGGATCGAGGGGCGCGCGGAGCGACGCTTTCCGAGAAGTAGATATGCCGCATCTGATCGTCCAGCGCTTCACTCCGTTTAATACGCCACTTGGCGAAAACGGAGCGGTGTTTACGTTCTGTTCGGGCGGAGACGAAGGGATCTGCGGCGTGGAAATGGCAGACAGAAAGTTTCTGCTTCGCTGGTTTCGCCACGAAAAGGGAACGATTCTCAAAGCGGATAAAACGACAAGACCGCCGCTTCTGAACGTTGTAAAACACGCGCTCTCCCTTCTTGCTGCGGCGGGGCGATCAACGGTTGTCTCACGCGGGCTGGAGGATGCGGGAATGGATATGTATCAGGCGCTTTTTGAGCCGAACATCTTTCTTGGGAATCTGTCCCCCGATCAGAGGCTTTGGATCGAGGCTGGTTTCGGCAGCGGCAGAAATATGCTGCACAACGCGAAAACTCATCCGGATATGCTTCATCTTGGTATTGAACTGCATCGTCCCAGTGCGGAACAGCTTCTAAACCGCGCCAAACGGGAAAAGTTAAACAATGTCGCAGTGATTATCAGCGACGCGAGAGCGTTTATATCCGCGCTGGGGAGCGGTTCTGCAGAAAAGATTATCGTTCACTTTCCTATCCCGTGGGACGAATCGCCAAAACGCAGAGTCTTTACCGATTCGTTTGTCGCTCAATCGCTGAGAGTATTAAAAAAAGACGGTGTTCTGGAATTGCGTACAGACAATGAATTTTATCTGCAATATGCTCAGGATTTATTAAAAGATATTAAAGAGATCAAAATAGAAAGCCGTAAAAACGCCGAAGCGGCGGTCTCCAGTAAATACGAGGATCGCTGGAAGAGAGAAAGCAGGGACATTTATGATCTTGTCGTTACAAATCTGAGCGAATCTGAAGCCGCCGGTGTACGCTGTGATTTTTCCTTTAAAAAAACGGTCTCTGACGAGACAGCGATAGAACGATTATCAAACGTTTCTATCATAAACGAGAGGTTTATCGTAAAAACGCGCCATCTGTGGCGGCTGTTGGGCGGCGGCGTGTTCTTTCAGCTTGTTTTCGGCGCGATCGAATCGCCTTCCGCCATATTTTTGCTGATCAGAAAAAAGCGAGCGGAGTACTATCCGCACAATCCGCTTCAAACGGAGCAGAATTCATTATCTCACGAGGCGCTGCTGGAGGTTTTGTATGCGTAGCGCACATGTCCGCGCCAGCGGCGTTTCGCTCTTTTATAAGGAGAACGAGGTAATCTTAAGCGAAATGAACTTCGTAATCTGCGAGGGGGATCTCATTTTCGTAACCGGTAAGAGCGGAAGCGGGAAGTCCACGCTCTTAAAGGCGCTTTACGGCGCAATAGCGCCCGCGGAAGGGACGCTTGAGGTATGCGGCACGAAACTTCCGGCAAGCAGAGAAGCCGTAATCAGCAGGCTTCGGCGCAAGTTAGGGATCGTCTTTCAGGACTACCGTTTGATCGAGGAGTGGACGATCGAGCGCAATATCGCCCTGCCGCTGATCATCGCGGGATACGATCAAAAGCGGATCAACGATCAGGTTGAGCGTCTGTTAAATCACGTTCGTCTCACCCATTGCAGAAACCGCTTTCCGCAGGAGCTGAGCGGCGGCGAACAGCAGCGCGCGGCGGTGGCGAGAGCGCTTTCGCACAACCCAATGCTCCTGCTTGCAGACGAACCGACCGGTAATCTTGACGACTATTCCACATCGCTGGTTCTGGAGCTTTTTTTGGCGATAAATCAGCTTGGCAAAACGGTTGTGATCGTTACGCATAGAATGCCGCTGGATCTGCGCGTTAAATACCGTCATTTTCACATAGAAAAAGGCAGGGTTTGTGAGATCGCTTAAAAACCACCTTTCACTTGTAATCGCGCTTGTTACAATCCTGATGGGCTTTCAAACGCTTGTAGCGATCACGCAGATGATCGATTACTATGAAGAGTCTTTGAGAAACGACTACGCCATAGTGATTCTTTCCAAATCAAAACTTGAGCTGGAGACCATAAAAAAGATCATTCCATATTCAGAGCGGCTAGAAGCTGTGGATGTCGCTGATTTTTTAAGCGAGATAAAAGAGACCGTAGGAGACAGCAACTACGCGTTTATAAAGGGGGCGATGCCGTTTTTTTACCGTTTGAAATTAAATCGCTATCCTTCGATTGGGGAGCGCAATTCTATCGAAAGGGAAATATCCGCCATAAAGTCTGTTACACGCGTAGAAACCTTTGCCAAAAGCGAAAATAAAACTTATAAAATGCTGCTTCTGAGCAAACGGATACTTCTGATTTTCGCGTCGTTGATCGCCGCTGTCGCTATTCTACTGATCGTGAGGCAGATGGAAGTTTGGCGTTATGAACACTCCAAGCGCATCGCTATAATGGCGATTTTCGGCGCTCCTTTGTGGCTTAGAAGCGCGGTTCTTTTAAAACTGGTTTTCGTAGACTCTCTCATTTCAAGCGCGGCTGTGGGCGGTTTATTTTATTATCTTTCTGCCGATTCTAGCATTAGCGTAATGATGACGGAGATGGGGCTGGCGGGTATTCGATATAACCCTCTGCTTTCAAGCCTGACGCTACTCGGATTGTCGGTGTCTGTCTCGCTGTTTTGCGCGGTTTACGTAATTTATAGCGTGAAAGAAAAAAATGAATAAAACGATTCGTTGTCTGATCTTCTTTCTCATCAGCTTCGGCGTGGTTTCGTCCAAGACGCTCTCGGAGATAGAAGGCGAGATCGCGTCCGCTCAGCAAAATATCACAAAAAAACAAAACGATCAGGGAGCTCTGCAGAGTAAGATCGATAAGCTGTCAAAAGAGATAGTCGGCATAACGGCGGAGCTAAAACAGCTTGATAAGCAGATAGAAGCGAACAAAAAAGAGATTGACGGACTGCTTAAAATCGTAAGCGCCCAGCGTGGCGAAAGGGAACGGCTTACCAACGAGCGCGGCAAACTGCTTGCGGAGAAAGAGCGTATTGATGGGCAGCTTGCGAATCTTCTGATGAAGCATACGGCGCAAAGCATTGTTTTAGACGGCTCCGATACTTCAAACGAGGAGGATATTGTTAAAGAGACAATGTTTTATATAATGAAAGAGCGCGTAAAAAATGAGAGTGTTATATTAAAAACGGCGTACAATTCGGTTTCAAAGGATATTGAAGCGGTAGAATCAAAGATAGCGGCCATGCTTAAAAATCTTGACGATCTGACCGCAAGTCAGGAAGTACAGAAGGAACTTTACAAAAAACAGACGCAACTGTTAGCGAATCTGGATAAACAAAAAAGCAGCTATCTATCACAACTGGAGACGCTGATCGATCATCAAAACCGCGAGCGTCAGCTTCTTGCCGATCTTAATATCGTTCGTCAGAAAACTGTCGATCAGATGAGGCAGGCGCAGCTTGACAACCGTGTTTGGGAGGGCGCGGACGCTCTTTCCGTCAAGCATTACGGATCATCGTTCCAAAACGCTGGCAACAGCCGCTACGACGGAAAAAAGGTTAAAGCGCCGCTGGATTCTATCCCGATCTCGATCGTTAAGGAATTCGGACCATATACCGATCCAATTTACAATATAAAAATCCACAATGATTCGGTAACGTTAAGACCAAACGACCGCGACGCTCTGGTGCGCAGCGTATTGCCGGGCAAGGTTGTATTTGCCGACAACCTGAAACTTCTTGGGAAAGTAGTGATTATTGAGCACCGCGACAACATTCATACGATATACCGCAATCTTGAAAGCATCTCGCCGAACATAAGAATCGATCGAAGCCTTAAAGAGCGCGAATCAGTAGGCAGGGTAAACACCGAACTGGTATTTGAGGTAACAAAGGACGGACTGCCCATCAACCCGTTGCAATTAATACTTTTATAACGCTGTTTAACGCACGGCTTCACCTCGTGTCAGATATGGTGACGGGATCGCAAAACATAAGGCGGCGCGTCCACCCGCGCGGCGTTGTTTATCATCATTTCGTGCCACGCCGTACAGGCGGTTCTTAATAATAACGTCATAACTTGGCGAAAGCGGCGGCGATTTTTATATCGAAGCGCTCGGACGTTTACGGAAAACAACGAATTACGCCCTGTAACGACTCGCGCAAAAACTTGTACATTATTTTTGAATAGCAAAGAGTTATAAGGCGCTATTTAGACCGCCCGCTGAAATTGAAATGCCGCTTATTCACCGCGTCCAGCCGGCGTGAGCGCGGAAAAAAACGGCGGCGGTTTGTTTGGCGATTAAACCCCTACCCTCTTTTTTTGTAAAACTTAACGATTTCGCCTATATAGAAGCGATGATAGTCATTTTGCGGATACAGCTTCTCTATCGCGGGATCGAGAAAGTTGGCGGAGTTAAAATCGTCAAAGTAGATTTTCCTGCATACGATCGTCTCGATTGCCTCTTCAAAACCGATTGCGCCTTCCTCAAAAACAATCGGCGTAATCCCGGCTTTTTGGGCTTTGTCCGTATCTCGACCAGACTCGCCGCCAAAAACTTTATGCGTCTTCGCCCTCAAGTCCCTGCCAAAAAAGGTAAGCGAAAAGAGAGCGTTCGTATCAGTAAAGCTTCGCGTAAATCTTTGCGGACGAACAAAGCAGATCGCTATGGGTTTTTCCCACAGATACCCCAAAGCCCCCCACGAAGCGGTCATCGCGTTGTAATCGCCGCCGTTTCCGGCCGCGATCAGCGCCCAGTCTTTTGAAATACGACTGATAATCCCGCCTTCAAAATCCATCTCGATCCTCGCCTCTCTCCAACGAGGGGAAGCGCTGACAGTCAATTTCTGCTTCATCGCATCGAACCTCCACAAACGCCGATCATAGCAAAAAGAGACGGTCTGACGGTTAAACGCGGCATAGCGGCAACGCCTTTTTTGAGAGGGGCGACTCTTTTTTCCGCCAATGGCTATCTGTACATCTCGATCAGCATCGGTTTTGCCGCCTCGAACGCTTTTGCCTGCTTCTCAAAGTACTCATGGGCGCTTACCCGTTCGTCGCTCAGCGCGTCGATAATGGACGCGACTCTGGCGTTGTAGATCGGTATCAGAGTGCTAAGCAGCTTGCCGCGCTGCCTCTCCAGACGGCGGTATGCGCCCGCGTATATATAGACGATCTTCACCCACGTTTCGATCGGCAGATAGAAGTTCTCTCCCGTTACGTTGGCGTAAAGAGTCTCTAAAGCGCCGAATATTTCGTCGCCCAGAAGCTCGCGCCAGATGGCGCTGAAGTTGGCGAATCCGCTTTTGTAGTATTCAAGAAGCGCCAGTTTATCCACCAGAAAACTCTGCGGCTCCACGCCGACGTAATCTCCAAAAACCGGTATCTCTCTAACCTCTTTTATATTCGACCATACGGGGAAATCGGTCTCCGTCATTTTAAATATCGTGCCTACGACCTGATAAAACATTGCTGAGAGATCGTTTGGATCTTTATCTCTGTGTACTTTAACTCCCAGTTTTGCCTGCGCGACATTGAAGTTGTATACAAGCGCTCTTGTCGTCATCCATATATCGACTCCATATTTCGCTATGTCATCGCTCCATATCTCCTGCGTTAGCAAAAAACGAGCAAAGGTTATAGAGAGCGCCCAATCGCCGCCGATAGGCTGCCATATATCCGCGCCATATATCGCTCTCGTTAAATTGTACGCAATCGTGCTGGTGATGGTGGCATCAAACTTAAAGCGTTTATACGCGGGCGCTACAAAGTCGTAGCCGCGCTCCAGCACAGGATCGAGTATGTTCTTCACCCACTCCGGCGAGATCGATTTAAGATCACTCTCAAAGATCGCTATCGCTTTAGCGTTTAACAACGAGGCGGCTTCAAAAATCTGCAAAAAAGCTGAACCTTTGCCGGAAACGCCTCGATAGATCGCTACCAGCTTTGTTAAATCGCCGATCTTTGTACTCTGCGCGATTTCTCGCGTATCGTCAGTGCTTCCGCCGTCGCTTACAAAGATGATCGCTCTTTTATCGGGGTAGAACTGCTCACGCCCAATAGCAACCGCCGATAGGACAAACTCAATTGTTTTTTCGCAATTATAACTTGGAATGCCGATAAATATGTCGACGCTTCCAACCTCTTTTAACGCAGCGGCTGTTTCCGATCTGATCGAGCTGTTCATTTAACTCTGATTGCCTTTATATGATTTACGATCCGGTAGGCATGATTAAGCGACGCGGCTATGGAGCCGCCCACTTTCGCGGCGATATCGCCCGCTACGTATAGACCGGGCACGCTCGTCTGATAATTCTCGTCAAAAGCGGCTCTGCCCGCGCTGTCCAATTCAACTTTGCACCGCTTCAGAAAATCCAGCGGAGAAGAGCCTCCAAGCGCATAGAGCACGCGATCAAATGTCTTCGTCTCGCCATCGGCGAAATAAATGACCGGTAGACCGTTCAGATCGCACAGCCTCTTAATGTCTACACCGAGCTTTAAATGCAGCCGACGCGTCTGCTCCAATTGCTTTATAATGTCTTCATTCACCGGATTCAAGCGGCTGAAACGATCTTTCCTGTAACTGAGCGTTACGCCGTTCCTGTCGCTCAGGTAATAGGCATACTCTGCCGCGCTGTTTCCACCGCCGACTACCAGCACATTTTCACCGCTTGAAAACGAATCTAGATTAAAGTGAATGCGATGCTGTAATGACGTTGGCAGTTCGTAATCGGGTTTATTCGGCTTGCTCATATAGCCGATCGCTATAATAACGTTTCTAGCGGTAAACTCCTCGCCCGCACTGGTTTTGATATAAAACCGATCTTCCGGTATTATTTCGACGATCTCCGTTTTAAAGCGGGTTTCGATTTTCGCGTTCTTTATAAGGGCATCAAACAGTTCGATCGTACTCTCCTTTGTCCCCTCCATAAAGTGAACGGTGCCCTCAAGCACAATCTTCTGTCCGCGCCAGTCTTTATCAACTCTCTTGTTGTCCTTATAAAAGGTTCTAATCGTTGTGGAGTGGTTTGCTCCCTTTTCAAACAGCGCTACGTCCAACCCTAAAACGCTTGCCTCCACGGCGCTGGCTATGCCCGCCGGGCCTCCGCCGATGACCGCGAGATCGTATATATCTTTCACAACCACTCCTTTAATTCGACATTAACATACTTAAAGGTATAAATTTCCTTCATCAGTTTCTTCCTCCCAGCACTTCGTGCATAAGATAGTTTTCCACGCCGAGTACGATTCCGTCCGCAAGAGCTTGCTGATATTTTTCGCTCACCAGCCGCTTAATATCCTCCTTGTGCGTTACGTATCCTATCTCCACGAGCACGGCTGGCATCTGCGCGCCCACAAGTACCCAGAATGGACCCTCTCTCACACCGCTGTCGCGCACCTTGGCAAAGTGCTTGCGAGCTTCAAAAAGCATTCCGCGCTGCAGATCGATCGCAAGCTTATTGGAGCTTACCACCATTTCACGGTTTAAGAAATTCAGAAATGTTTCCTTCGAGTAGTGTTCCATATTGTCCACTACAACGCCGTTTTCAAGCGCCGCAACCTCTTTGGCGCGATCGCTTCTCGCCGGAGAAAGAAAATAGGTTTCGACCCCTTCAAGCTTATCGCCTCCTTTTGATTTTGGACCCGCGTTCGCGTGAATCGATATAAAAAGATCCGCCTCGACCTTGTTCGCCAATCCAGTGCGATCGTGCAGCGAAAGGTACTTATCCTCCTCTCTTGTCAGAAACACCTTAAAGCCGCGCTCTTTAAGTTTTTTTCCTGTCAGGAGCGCCACCTTCAGCACTAGTTCCTTTTCGCTCACTTTTCCGATTCCAATTGCACCCGTGTCTTTTCCGCCATGCCCCGCGTCTACCGCTACAATAAAAGAACCGAAGGGGTTTTCGGAGGCTTTTTCATCTTTGCCGCGCTCTTTTGATTTAATATCGATCATCATCGTTTTATTTTCGGTTCGCACATCGATCTCAAACGCGTCCGGCCGCGATAAAACCACCCGTGTCGTAGTCGCGTTGAACTGCGCGATCTTTACGGCTACGCTTGCGGTTTTGGTGTCGACAAAAGTCTTGAGCAGATACGCCGCTTTAATATCAATAACGTTTCTGTACGGTTCGCCGCCGGAAGCCTTGATGATGAAGCGCGAATAATCGCTCCGCATGATCGGCTGTGAAAACTCCAGCGTCAGCCGTTCCTTCGCGGGCGTGTAGCTCTCCAGCGTCTGCGCCGCCGCAACCGGCAAGCAGATCAAAAAAAGGCAGAAAAGCTTAAACCTCTTCCCCATTCACCAGCTTTTGCATCAGCTTAGGAACGCTGATAATCTCATCGATTCTGTGCCCGTTCGATCCTGAAAAAAAGAGTCCCGTCTCCAAGACGCCTGCCGCCGCGTCGGAAAGCCTGTCGGCTATGCAGTAGCCCACCTTTTTTGCCTCCTCTCCCCGCTTACATGGCACAACGCAGTTGCTCACGCACCGGATCGAGGGACCCACGCGCTTATCGATCTGATCGATAAGCGCCGTGCGGATTGCGCGCGCTGGGTAACCTACGGGCGAATGGATCAGCTTGATCTGATCCGCCGTGCAGTCGAGCAGCAGTTTCTTGTAAACTTCCGGCGCATCGCATTCAAAAGTACCGATAAAACGCGTACCCATCTGCACGCCGGACGCGCCAAGCTCCATCGCCCGCAGAATGTCATTGTGATCCCATATTCCGCCCGCCGCAAAGACAGGAATGGAAGCGTCTATACTCTGCGCCTCGGCGACTACCGGAGCGATCAGCTTTTCAAGCTGATACTCCGGATCGATACACTGTTCGTAGGTAAAACCCTGGTGCCCGCCGCTTAGCGGACCTTCCAGCACCACCGCGTCCGGTACGCGCTTAAAACGCTGCTCCCACCGCTTGGCAATCAGCCTTAAAGCCTTTGGGGAACTGACGATCGGAACAAGCGCCACTTCCGGAAAGTCGGCGGCGTACTCCGGCATATTCATAGGCAATCCGGCGCCCGTGATGATTACGTTTGCTCCCGCTTCGCACGCGTCGACCAATACCCTTTCGTAATCGTTGATCGCTTGCAGTATGTTTGCCCCCAGCGGCGCGTCGCCGCATATCTCCCGCGCTTTTCTGAAAATTTCAAACGTCGCGGCGCGGTTGTAAAATTCGGCTGTACCAAACGGGCGATCAAACGAAAAATTCCTGACAAACCGCCGGTTTTGGTAGTTGCCCGTGCCTATTGAGCTGATCACGCCGAGCGCTCCCTCTTTACTCACGCTGCCCGCTAAATTCGACCAGCTAATCCCAACACCCATTCCGCCCTGAATAATCGGGTAGCGCAACGTATACTTGCCAATTTTGACGGGTTTTAATTCCATCGCTACACTACCTTTACGCGAACAAATTTGCGTTTGCCTATCTGCGCCACAAACTCGCCGGTTTGAAGCTCAAGCCTAAAATCTTCAAGTGTTTCACCGTTTAGCTTCATTGATCGGGATTGTAACACACGCTTCAACTCGCTCGTGGAGGCGACAAGTCCTGCTTCGACAAATGCCTTGCCGATCCAGATCGGCGCGGCAAAAAGAAACTCCTCCATCTCTTCCGGAAGCGCGTTTTGACTATGAACGCGATCGAACTCCAGCTCTGCCTTTTGAGCAGCACTGGCGCCGTGATAACGCGACACCAGCTCGACCGCCAGATCCCCCTTCGCCTTCTTCGGATGCGCCCCGCCAACCTTTACGCTATCTCTCAGTGCCGCGATCTCCTCTAAGCTTTTAGCGCTGAGCAGTTCGTACCAACGCCACATCTGATCGTCGCTGATGCTCAGAATTTTCGCAAACATCGTTTCCGGCGATTCCGTTAAGCTCACGTAATTGCCCAGCGATTTGCTCATCTTCTTGACGCCGTCAAGCCCCTCCAGCAGCGGCATTATCATTACTGTCTGCTGTGGTACATTAAAGCTCTTCTGAAGCTGTCTGCCCATCAGCAAATTGAACTTCTGATCGTTGCCCCCCAGCTCTACGTCGCTTTTAAGGTGAACGCTGTCGTAACCCTGCAGCAGCGGGTAGATAAACTCGCTAATGGCGATGGGAGTCTGCGAGCGGTAGCGCTTCTCAAAGTCGTCGCGCTCAAGCATTCGCGCCACGCTCTGCTCGCGCGTGAGCGCAATCAGCCCGCCCGCGCCCAGCGCGTTCAGCCACTCGGAATTAAACACGATTCTGGTTTCATCCCGATCCAGCACCTTAAACACCTGTTCCTCGTAGGTCTTGGCGTTTTGCGCCACCTCCTCGGCGCTTAGCGTTTTGCGCGTCTGGCTTTTGCCGGTAGGATCGCCAATCGTCGCGGTAAAGTCGCCGATGAGAAACTGCACAACCGCGCCGTATTTCTGCATCGCGGCAAGTTTTGAAAGCAGAACCGTATGCCCCAGATGCAAATCGGGCGCGGTTGGATCAAAGCCAGCCTTTACGCGCCATTTCAAGCCGTCCTTGCGATAGCGATTGAGAGACTCAATCAGCCGCTCCTCGCCGATCACCTCCACGCAGCCGCGTTTAATCTCGCGCAGCGCCGTATCCTCTGTTTTGTTGTTCATATTTATTGACCCGTGCTTTTATAAATATCGTCCGTTATTGAAAGAGAAACAAGGCTGAATCTCTTTGCGATTGCAAGTTTTATTTTACTTAAAGTCGCCAGAGGAAACTCGGCGGTAATCTCACACCAGCTTGGAAGCTTCTCCGTGCCCTGCCCCAGCGATATCGTCGCTATATTTACGTCCCGCTTTGAAAGATAGGTTAACAGCGCCAGAAGAGCGCCCTTTTTATTTTCTAGATTTACAATCAGGCGGTACAATCCGACCGTCCCGCCGACCCAGCCCGCCTTGAGCGCGTTCTCACCCGCCTTCAAAAGCGCGTATGCGTTTTCGCACAGCTTGTGGTGGATAGTCGCCCGCCCGCGCCTGTGGTAAAACATCAGAATTTGATCGCCGAATTTTGGATGACAGCAGTGGTCAAAGTCCACCGCGCTGATCGCTTTGGGCGAGACGATCTCTATGTTTTCGATCAAATACCTTTTCGGTCTTGAAGTGTTTATCCCGAAGATGCCGGTTTTGTGCTTCTCCTTGAAATAGCAGGTCAAGATCTCCTCCAGCAACGCGTTCTCTTTGGGGAGTTTTACGACCGACTCTTCATAGCCGTACCTCTCGAGCCAGTTTTCCAGATTCTCCTCGTAGTCACCGATGCAAAAACGCAGAATGGAGAGGGCGTTGAGGCGGTCAAGCTCGCGCAGACGCTGGTTGCAGGTGTGGCGCAGAATGTTTCTTGCTCTTGACGTCTTCAGTGCCTCGATCCAGCTGCATCGAGGCAGCGCCATACTGTCTGTTATGATCTGTACCATGTCGCCGGTCCGCAGTTCGGTCAGCAACGGCTGTTTTACTCGGTTAATATAGGCGTCTTTCGCCTTCAGCCCCACTTCGCTATGCACCATAAAGGCGAAATCAAGCGCCGTCGCCCCGCGCGGGAGCGAAAAAGTCTGCCCGTGAGGAGAGTAAACCACTACCTCCTCGCTGTACAGATCGTTTTTCGCCAGCTCATAGAAATCAAGCGGATTTTCGCCGCTGTACTGCATACCCTCCAGCCAGTTGAGCTTGGGTGAAAGCGCTCCCGCCTTGTACTTCCAGTGGGCGGCTATGCCGTACTCCGCAGTCTTGTGCATATCAAACGTACGGATTTGTACCTCGTATATGCCGCTGTCGTGAAACAGCGTGGTGTGAAGCGTCTGGTATCCATTCTCCTTCGGAAGAGAGATGTATTCCTTGAAACGGGCGATCAGCGGACGGTAGCGGGTGTGCAAAAGCCCAAGCACCTTGTAACAGTCCATAGGAGTTTTCACAAGAATCCGCACCGCCATCAGATCGAGTATCTCGTCGATCTTGACGCCTTTGCGCTGCATTTTGGTGTAGATCGAATAATGGTGCTTCAGCCGCGCTCCAATCTCAAAATCCCCTTCGGGAAAGCCGTTGTTTAACATCATTTTCTTAATCTCCGCAATCAGACCGTTCAGCCCAAGCCTGAGAGCCTGCGCGTGCGCCGCAATAAAACTGTCTATCTGCACGTACTCGTCAGGAAAGATGTAGTAAAAGCTCCTGTCTTCCAGCAGTGTCTTGATCAGCCCGATTCCCAGCCTATGCGCAATCGGGGCGTAGACCACAAGCGTCTCTTCGGCGATTCTCTTCCGCTTGTCCGCCTCCAGAGCGTCCAGAGTAAGCATATTGTGAAGGCGATCGCACAGCTTGATCACCAGTATGCGTATGTCGCTTATGGAGACCAGCAGCATTTTGCGGAACGTCAGAGCGGATTCGATGAGCTTCTCGTCTTTGCGATCGCTTGGAATCAGATTCTCTTCGCGTATCTTGTCGATCTTGGTCAGCCCGTCCACCAGCTTCGCCGGCTCGTCGCCGAACTCCTCACGCACCTCCTCAAGCGTACATGGGGTATCCTCAACGGCATCGTGCAGCACAGCCGCTATTGCCATTGATTCGTCGCCGCCGAAATAGGCGACTGCCGCCGCGACCAGAAGTGGATGAACAATGTACGGCTCACCGCTTTTACGCATCTGATCGCTGTGAACCTCTTCCGCTTTCCGGCACGCTCTTTCCAGCTTCGCGGTTCTGATCAGCGAAAAAAGCATCTCTTTCGCCTCTTCCACACCGCGGACCGGGGCAAACTTTGAAGCGATATCTCCCAGCAATCCTACGCCTTGATTTCGATCAGCCCCGCAGCAATCTCTTTTAAAGCGACGTCGACCGGTTTTTCCATCTTCTCCGTCGGCACAAGCGGTTTCGCGCCGCTCTGCAACTGCGCGACGCGTTTTGCGACTCCCGCCGAAAGCAGGTAGCGATCGCCGTTTGTGTATTTCAGCGCCTCCGCCGTAATCTGTTCTGGTCTCATAACAATATCTCCTTTTTGTGTATCCGTCTCTTTTTCAGCGCACGACCGAACAGCAGCCGTAATCGCCGTTTGCCACTTTTAAGAGGTTGCCGCGCTCCATCATATTGCACACGGCTATGGGCAGACAGTTGTCCTTCGCAAGCGCGATCGCCGTATCGTCCATAACCTTTATCTCGTCGTTGAGCGCAAAATCGTAGCTGAGCGCGTCGAGTCTTTTCGCGTCCGCGAATCTTTTGGGATCCTTGTCGTACACGCCGTCGACTTTGGTGGCTTTGATCAGAAGCGATGCCCCAATTTCCACCGCCCGCAGCGTAGCGGCCGTATCGGTCGTGAAAAACGGGTTGCCCGTGCCAGCCGCGAAGATGGCGAGCCTGCCTTTTTCAAGGTGGCGGATCGCCCGCCGCACGATGTACGGCTCGCACACCTGCTCCATCTTGATCGCGCTTAGTACGCGCGCCGAAAGCCCCAGCGCCTCCAAAGCCTCCTGCAGCGCCAACGCGTTGATCACCGTCGCGAGCATACCCATAAAATCGCCGCTGGAGCGTTTAATCAGCCCGTCCGCCGCCGCGCTCACGCCGCGGATAAAGTTTCCACCGCCGATCACGATCCCTACCTCAATGCCATTCTCGCGCAGCTCTTTGAGCTCCAGCGCGGCAAATTTCAGTATAGCCGTGTCTATGCCAAAACCGCTCTCGCCTGAGAGCGCTTCGCCTGAAAACTTTACCAGCACCCGATTCGTTATCATAAAACAACCCCGCTTTTAAAGACGCGGATTATATCCAAAGGGCGCTTGAGACTTCCGCGCGCGGCAAGCGCCGTCGTGATAAACTTCATTTCACGATTAGCGAAAGGCGGGTGAATGCACGAAACCCTGAAGAGAACAAGCAAACCCAAGATCGGCAGCGAATAGGGATTTGGCATAACTTTCTTCGTTTTTTTTGCCGTTTTAGCGGCGTTTAATCCGCTAGAACTCCGTATCGCGTGGCTTACGGCGGCAATCTGTTTCGCAGCTTCGGCGCTTTTCCTTCCTGCCGCGCTGAAGCCGTTAAATTTTCTGTGGTTTTATTTCGGTCAGGCGTTGCATAAAGTGACTAATCCTGTTATTTTAGGCGTTCTGTTCTTTCTCGTAATTACTCCAATCGCTTTTTTGACGCGGCTTCTTGGCAAAAATATTCTTTCGCTTTCGTTTGATAAAAAACACGATAGCTACTGGATCAGGCGCGAAACCGGCGAAACGTCGATGAAACATCAATTCTAAGGAGTAAAAGTGTCCTTTCTGTCAGAACTTTGGCTGTTTATGAAAACCAGAAAAAAATATTGGCTGGCGCCGATTATCATTATGATGGTTCTGCTTGGAGGGCTGATTGTTCTGTCATCAAGCGGTTCCGCGGCGGCGCCGTTTATATATACGCTGTTTTAAGATACGGGTTTAATGAAGAGAAAATTTATTTTCCCAGTTATATCCGTGTGTTTAGGCGCGCTGATCGCGCTGGTTATGCTAGAAATTTTCCTGCGGTTTTTCCCCGTCGGCGAATCGCTGTTTTTTCAAAGCGTGAACGAAGAGAATCCCGTTTTCCGCGCCGAACCGGACAGAAGCGGCTGGTATTCCAAAAATTGGAATTTTAAACACGCGGCAAGATGGCGCAGCAATAACGACGGGTTTATAAACGATCGGGATTATAAGACACCAATTGAGAGAGAAACGGAATCGACCGGGTTGATCGCGGTGATCGGGGATTCCTATGTAGAAGCGCTTATTGTCCCTCCGCGGGAGAGTTTTTTTGAGCGTTTGGAGAAAGAAATGGAAGGGCGTCAGCTTGTTTACTCCTTCGGATTTAGCGGCGCGCCCCTCAGCCAGTATCTTATTTGGGCGCGATACGCGCAAGAAACCTATAAAAACGACTATCTGATCGTTCTTGTGATCGGCAACGATTTTGATGAAAGCCTGTTGGAGTATAAAAGCGCCGAAGGAGGTCATTATTACGAAAAATCCGAAGGCGGCTTAAAGCTTAAACGCGTTGATTTTACTCCCTCGATAATGGGACGTGTCGCGCGTCGTTTTTTTATTTTTCAATATACAGCGCACAATATACAGCTTCTATTACCCCCCCCCCCCCCCCCCATCTTCCCCCGAAAGACAATACGCGGGTAACGCCGCATACGACGCTGACGAAAAGCGGATTAACGATTCAAAGGAAGCGGTCGATCAATTTCTGAAAGATATTCCGGTCTATTCTGGTCTGCCAAAGGATCGAATTTTATTTATAGTAGATTGCGTCAGAGACGATAATTTTTACAGCGGTAATCCAGACCCGAACAGTTACGCGGCGCAGATGTTCGCGTATTTTTTGGAGAATGCTGAATTAAACGGCTTTAACGCGATTGATATGCAAAAGTATTTTACAAACGACTACGCGATCAATAAACAGCGTTTTGAGTTTCCGGATGACGGACACTGGAATAGCGCAGGACACCGGGTTGCATATGAAGCTATTATGAATGAGAAAAACTTCGCAAACTACCTGAATAGCGTGGATCGCGAATGAAGATTCTGGGAATATCAGCATTTTATCACGACAGCGCCGCCGCGCTGATTATCGACGGAGAGATCGCCGCTGCCGCTCAGGAGGAAAGATTTACAAGAATTAAACACGATCCCAGCTTCCCGAACAACGCTATTGAATGGATACTTTCCTCGCGGAAAATATCGTTAAGCGAGATCGATTTCGCGGTATTTTACGATAAGCCTTTTTTGAAATTTGAACGTTTGCTGGAAACATACGTCGCTTTTGCGCCCAAAGGTTTCGTCTCTTTTCAAAAAGCGATGCCAATCTGGCTTGCGGAAAAACTATTTCAAAAAGACCTGCTTCGCAGACAGCTAGCTCGATTCGCGCCGGATTTCGATTGGCGGAATAAGCTGCTTTTCTGCGAGCATCATCTAAGCCATGCCGCCAGCGCTTTCTTTCCTTCCCCGTTTGAAAAAGCGGTTGCTTTGACGATGGACGGCGTAGGCGAATGGGCGACGACATCAATTGCGTTTGGAGATAAAAATACGCTGAGGATCGATCGGGAACTGCATTTTCCGCACTCTCTTGGTCTGCTATATTCCGCGCTGACATATTACGCGGGGTTCAAGGTCAATTCGGGCGAATATAAGATCATGGGGCTTGCACCCTATGGAGAACCCAAATACGCGCAAGTAATTTTCGACAATCTGATCGATCTTAAAGACGACGGATCGTTCAGGCTGAATCAGTCATATTTCGACTATTGCACAGGGTTGAAAATGACAAATAAAAAGTTTGATGTCCTTTTTGGCGGCGCGGCGCGAAAGGCGGACGATCCGCTTACGCAGCGGGAAATGGATCTTGCCGCCTCGATTCAGGCGGTAACGGAAGAGATTATTTTACGCATAGTACGCTCCATAGCGAAAGAAACGGGGGAAGAAAACCTCTGCTTAGCCGGCGGCGTAGCGCTTAACTGCGTGGCAAACGGCAAACTCCTAAAGAAGGGATATTTCAAGCGGATGTGGATTCAGCCTGCGGCGGGGGATGCCGGCGGCGCGATCGGCGCAGCTTTAACGGCATATTACGTTCATCTGGGAAATCCCCGCGTCATCAACGACGGAGATTCGATGAAAGGCTCTTATCTCGGGCCATCGTTCTCAGCCGACGAAGCGGCAAAACGGCTTACGAAGGTCGGAGCCGCATTTGAAACGCTTGACGAGGAGACTCTGTTAGACAGAGTGGTCTCCGCTCTGTGCGAAGGCAAGGCGATTGGTTGGTTTCAAGGCAGAATGGAGTTTGGACCGCGAGCTTTGGGCGCAAGGTCGATTATCGCCGATCCTCGTTCGATCACAATGCAGAAAACCCTTAATCTAAAGATCAAATTCCGTGAAAGTTTCCGCCCGTTCGCTCCTTCGGTTTTAAGCGAAAAGGCAGGCGATTATTTCGAACTGGATGAAAAAAGTCCATATATGCTCCTGACAGCAGACGTACGTGAAAATTTGCGGCGCGCAATGAGCGAAGAAGAGCAGGCGCTGTTTGGAATTGATAAGCTGAACAGACCGCGATCCTCTATCTCCGCCGTTACGCACGTCGACTATTCGGCGCGCGTGCAAACCGTTCATAAAATGACAAACCCGCGCTATCACGCGCTTATAAGCCGCTTCGAGGCAAAAACCGGATGCGCAGTTTTGGTAAACACCTCGTTTAACGTGCGCGGAGAACCGATCGTATGTTCGCCCGAAGATGCGTTTAGATGTTTTATGGGAACCGGACTGGACGTTCTTGTCGTGGAAAACTGTTATATGGAAAAACCGTTTCAAAATCCTGCATTGAAACTTGATTATAAAAGCGCATTTGAACCGGATTAGGATTGCAGACGGGGCAGCAATTAACGTAAAACCAATAAATCAGCGGCGTAATTTATAAAAACTATTCGATGTGGAGGTGGTTGCCTTTCTGTATTTTGCAGATCTTCTTTATCCGCGCTGCGTCTAACGAAAAATCATCAAGATTTTTATACTCTTTGCGTCTGTTTATTGCCTCTGCTGCAGATAAACTTGCGATTGGAAAATTTTCGGTTACCCCATGCCTGTTTTTTGATACAATAAATCCATTTTTTACGTCTTCCTCATTATAGAGCGAAAGGATTCTCTGGCTGAAGGTTCCGATCACGCTCCTGCAATACTCCTCTCCGTCGTGATAATCGGTTATTACGACAAAATCGTCGCCTCCGATATGACCTATGAACTCATTTTTCAGGGAGTTGGTTTTCAGAATATCTGAGAGTAACTTCAGCATCAGATCGCCGTTGACAAAGCCGTAAGCATCGTTATACGCCTTGAAATTATTTATGTCGTAGTATGTTATACAGTACGGCTTTGTGTCGAATATCCATCGGAAAATTTCGCCTTCTATTAACAAGTTTCCTGATAGTCCGGTAAGTGGGTTTGAGTGTTTGGCGATCTCTATTTGAATTCTTGTTCTAGCATCCAGCAGATCTTTGACTGTTACCACGCCGAAATACTTGTTGTCTTTCTCAAGCACAATAGGATTGCAGAGTCTCTTGTAAGGTCTCTGCATGGCGATTCGAGAAACGTCGTCGACATTTATGCTTTGATCCACCTTCAGAAAATCGGTTCGCATTAGTTCGCTTATGTACTTCCGTCGGCTTATAAAATGACCGTATATTTCGTCGAACGCCGCAAACAAATCTGTTTTTGTTAAATCATATTGGCTTATTTTCATCCACTATATATATCTCTGTTACCGCCGGATTTGCTTTAGTCATCTCAAAAAGTGTCAATGCTTTTTCGTCTGGCGTGCATGTATAACCATTTTTGCTCAAAACCCCAATTCTTGGCTGAACGTAGTTTGTGATATTTTCAATGTAATATTTTGATTGAGTGGCGGCAATTATCTTTGTTTTTTTCAGGATCAATCTCGTCAAAGGATTTCTTAGGGATCCCAATGAAAAAACCCTGCCCGAAATTAACGCCCAGTTTTATAAACGTGCGAAGTTCCTTTTCGATTCCAATTCCTTTCGCAATTAAATTTATTTTCGTATTTCTGCAGAAAAAGAATTAGATCGCGCTGGCGGCGCCAGTTGGAGAAATGGCGGTTATTTTACTTAATCCTCGCATTGATCGTTCCACAGAAACTCTCGTCTCTGTAAAACTCAACACGGTATGCTTTCCCGCCCACATCTTCTGAAAAACGGGGTTCCAAATCTTTTTTAGCAATCTCTGTGCCGCTCTCATTTTTTATGCCCTCGGCTGAAAAGCCGATTACATTGATCCTTAAATCCTCTCTCGGCACGACACTAAAATAGTCCGCGAAGGCGAATGTCATACCCATATTAAGCCGTCTTATCCTGCCGTCCACGTCAATCTGTACCAGACTGATGGAACAGTTTTGATCAAAGTACTGCGGATAGAGCGAGCTTATCCTTTTATTGCCTATGTATATATCGATTCGATCCCCGCGGCGCTTCACCGCTCCCAGCGGATGATTAAAAACAAAACGATCCTCCTTATTTTTATCCAGCGGTACAAATCGCAATATGTTTCTTAAATCAATCAAATTAAACGCCATCTTATCGTTGATCCATATTTTTCCGTAGCTGTTAAGAGCTTTTTGAATTCCATTGAAATTAAGTTTGAAATCCCGTTCGTACTCAATATTCATCAGCTTCATCATCTCTTCGATCGATCTCAGATGATACTCAACCTTCACCGCCAACGCGTCGATATTTTTGCTTGTCTCCTGCCCAAATGCCGGCTTCAGATGCGTGATTGCGTAGTAGGTGAGAGACAGCCGCATCGCTTCGTCTTTGTTTTTTGTTTCGGTATTTCTAACGCTGAAGTAGTGCAGATCGTCCTTCAGCCTTTTGTTAAGATTCTCCGTAATCTTTGTCGCGAGCTCGTCCATATTGCCGAAGGGCGCATCGTTTAGTTCAAGCGTTTTCTGATCGATCACGAGCGTCTGCCCCCACGCCTTAGGATTAAATATAGTATTCTCCCACCGCTCCCGATAAAAACCGTGCCCGTCGTGCAGATTCATTACCATATTTACCTGAGGATCGGCTATGATCTCCTTAATCTTCTGCACTATTTCATAGTCTGTGTCGTCGGTTTTTATGGTGGAAAATTTACGATTCATATCGCCGTACACCCCGCGCCTATTGCGGATTATACTTTCAAAATTTAAATTCGGCGCGATCCAGAGCGAACCTTTTTTTATCCGGTAATGGGTGGCAAGCAGGGCAGAAGCGAAATACCCCCCAGGCTCGTCGCCGTGAACGCCGCCTACTACTAAAAGAGTGTTGCCTTTGACAGCGCCATCAAGCTTATAAAACCTAAAACGCAAAAACTCGCCGCTTTGGTGCGCTTTTGTCTGATTTTCGTCCCACACTTCAACCGCGAAAGCGGCGGCGCAAACAACAAAAAGCGTCCATACAAGGCGCATCCTTATTCTTCTTCCAAGGTTTTTAAAATCGCTCCTACAATATCGTCCATCGTAATCAGCCCTTCCAGCTTGTTGTTCTGCGTAACCACAATACGCCTCACTCCCTGATTTACCATCAGCTTAGCCACGTACTTTATCTCCAGTTCACGGCTCACCGTCAGCACCGGTTTCGCAGCGGCGTCGATCACGCTGATAAGATCGATATCGCCCTCGTCCGCCACGATATATCGCAGAAGCGTTGTGTATGTGAGGATTCCAAAGGCGTCGTGCTCGTGCCGCTTATCCATCACCAGAGCTTTGACTTTGCTCCTGTTCATCAGCAGCATTGCTTCGCGTAACGTGGCAAAAGGCGAAACTGTTACGACTTCACGCATCATTATATCTTTTACCAGCAAACTTGTACCTTTCATAACTCATCCTTTATGCGTTGTTCAAACCGCTGAATCTGTACCGGATCAATCCCCGATATGTGTTCGAGCGGCAGCGTAAAAACCACCCCTTTTGAGTGTTTCACCAGCTCAAGTTCCTTCGTTAAACTCTTTAGTACGGCAACGGATAATTTTCGCTCCAACACAAAAATCAGAACAAGCTGCGCGCCCTCAAGGGTTAAGCCGAAAAAAATCTTCTTTTCAACCGCCCCAATACCGCGCGCCGAAAGAATCGTAACTCCTTCCGCCCCCGCCTCTTTGGCGACTTTGATTGCCTTTTCTTCCAAATCGTCGGCAAGAATTGCCACCAACACGGAAAATTTCATTTACCCTCCTTTATAGTAGGTTGTTTAGCGCTCCGTTCCGCGATAGCCGCATAGATCATAACTGTAATCGCGGGGGAAAACGAAGAGAAAATCAGCAGCCCGAAACCATCAAGCAGTATACTGCGCCCATCAATATTGGACGCAAGCCCGATTCCAAGCGCGGTAACCATAGGAACGCTGATCACCGACGACGCCACGCCTCCCAGATCGTAAGCGAGCGCGCGGATATAGTTCGGCGCTAAAAAGGACACAAGACCAACCAGCATAAAACCGATGATCACATAGAGCGTCATCTGCCCGCCGCTGAGAATACGGTGCGCTCCCACCGTAATGCCAATCGCCACGCCCAGCGCCACCATCAGGCGAAGCGCGCCGGCCTTGATCTTTCCGCGCGCCGCTTCCTCCGCCTGTTTACCAACCGCAATCAGCGCCGGCTCCGCCATCGTAGTGGCAAATCCGAACATAAAAGCGAACAGGTAAATGTAAAACGAGCCGCCTGCGTCGACAAGCTGCTCCGCCATTGCGGTGCCGATAGGGAACAGTCCCATCTTCAAGCCGACCACAAAGGCGTACAAACCCAAAATCACCAATACAAAGCCAAAAGCCACATGGTGCGCTCTGGCAAGCGGGCGGCGCAGAATCGCAAACTGAAAAAACAGTACTACGAAGATGATCGGCAGCACGTCGCGGAACATTCCCAAAAGTTCAAAGAAAGCGAGTTTGACGGACATCTCTGCTTGAGCTTCCGCCGCCGCAGTTACAACCGCCTCCGCCCCGCCGCCGCTGTAGACGACAATTCCGTAAAGAAGCACGCTTATCGTCGGCGCGAGCAGTACCATCGCCACAAGACCAAAGCCGTCAGCGAACATATCGCGCCCGCGGATCGCGCCGGCAAGACCAAGCCCAAACGCCGTTATCAGCGGCACGGTAACTACGTTTGTCGTAACGCTGCCGCTGTCGTACGCGAGTCCTAAAATCTCATCGGGGGCAAAGTAGGAGATTACCATAATAAGCAGATATCCGCACAGCATATACCGCATAACCGAATGCCCCAGCACAATGCGAAGCACCCCAAGCGCGATGACAATGCCAGCCGACACCGCGACGACGATCCGCAGTATAAGCGCACGTATCTGCCCGCCGCTGATTTCCTCCGCCTGCTGGGCGACGGCGATAAGCGCAGGTTCGGCAATCACCGCCGCGAAACCGAGGCAGAACCCAAAGAGCAGCAGCAGAAAGAGGCTTCCGCGTCTGGCAAGTTCGTTGGATAGGCTGTTGCCGATTGGGAAAATGCCCAGATCAAGCCCCTGCAAAAGAAGCGCGACGCCAAAGACAACGATCAACATACCAATTAGGATTGACGAGAGATTCTCCGGCGTGCCGTCAAAGATCGCCGCCTGAAAAAAGACGACCACCGCCACGATCGGCAGCAGATTTTTGAAGGCGTTAAAAAGCGTCTCAAAAAATGCCCACATATAGAATTTTAGCCAAACGATCTAAAACAGCGAAGCACTTTGGGGAATGATCCGCGCGGCGCTGGCTAAAAGATCCTCTTTGCTTACGCTGGAAACGTACGCAAAATTATAAAGAGTGCTTTTCAACCCTTCAGCCAATACAAATGCGGGAATTTTCGGCGGAATATAGAGCTTAAGCCATGCCATATTCCGCGAAAAAAAGCGGACAACTTCATTCTCTATGCCAAGCGAATCCAAGATGACATAACGATCCGAAAAAATAGGAAATATCTGGAAATTTTCGATCTCGATTCGGCGGTTTGCGCTTATAGAAAGTTTATGTTTATCAGCAAAAGCTACAACACTTTGCAGTCGATCAGCAAAGAGAGATGGAAGCTCAAAGTACTCGATCTTTGAATTCAGAAAAATTACGCTTTCAAACACGCTGTACTGGGCGCACGCTGCCTGAACCTGCTCCATAGGAAAGCTTGCCGCGGACTCGTCTATAACGCTTCCCTTCACGCATAGCAGTACGGAATTGCTGTTAAACTCCTCGATCGCGGTTTGCAGCGAATCCGCCGCGCAAAAGCCTTTCGGCGCGATTAGTTTTTTTGCGATCATATAGGACACCGGATCGCACGAAAAAACCTTCAATCGGTTTTCCAGCGTTAAAAAGCGGAGAACACCAGCGAGAGCGCGTATAGGATCGTCGCACTGAATGTAGGCGATTTCCGTATCAAGCGCCGCTTGAATCGCACCGCAGAAAACAATGGCGAACGCCCCGCGGACAATCGCTTGCGCCAGCGCCCCTTCGTTGCCGTCAAAGTGAAAAAAACAGTCAGCGCGCAGAATCAGATCGGCATCAAAACGAAAATTGCAGGAGATCTCCAAATCACAATCCGCAAGCAGTCTGCCGCGCACTATTTCGGCAAGCGACGCCGCTCTCATCGGACCCGCGCGCCGTTTGCCATCAAGCCTTCCGTTTTGATCAGCTTTAAACCTGACTGGTCTGCCGCGGCAAGGATCATTCCGTCGCTTTTAATTCCCATTATATTCGCGCTTTTCAGGTTGCTGACAACGCATACCTGTAAACCCATCAGCGATCCGCGATCATAAAACCGCCTGATACCGGATACGATCTGCCGCGGCTCTGTTTCGCCTAAATCGATTCGCAGAACAAGCAACGAGTCGCTCTTTTCCACTTCTTTGACGTCCACTATGGTTCCGACTTTTATCTCTGTTTTCAAAAAGTCGTCGATCGATATCTGATCGTTGATTTCGATGGCGGAAACCGCTTCGCTTTCAACGGCGGCTGGCTTTTCTATCCGCGCAAAAAGAACAGGGGAATCGGTCAAATCGTAACTTATGTTCCACTCGCCTCTTACGATTAGTCTCTCTAGCGTTTTGACATCGATCGATATGCCGATTGCCCGCGCAATCTGCTCCGCTTTTTTAGGCATTATCGGCGCAAGAAGCAGAGCGCCTTTTGCTAAAACGTTCGCAATAAACACAAGCATTTCACTAACAGAGGCGAACTCATTTTTTTTGATCTTTTCCCATGGTTTGAAGTCGTTGATCAGTTTATTGGCAATCGAAAAAATCTTAAACAGTTCCTCCAGATAGCGGTGAAACTGCAACGTATCAAAAAGAGTGTTCAATTGCGCGATTATGCCGTCTGTCTCTTTCCGTTCGTTTTCAAAAAGTTGCAGCTGTCCGGTTTTAATGCTGTTATTAAAATATTTTTTACTCATTCCAAGAAGACGGCTTAACAAATTGCCCAGATCGTTGGCAAGGTCGCTGTTAATCCGATCAATAAACGCCTTCTGCGCGTAATCTCCATCTTGCCCAAAAGGTACATCGCGCAGCAGAAAGTAGCGGAACTGTTCGTAACCGTAGCTGTCCGCAACCTCTTTAGGGCTGATAACATTCCCCTTTGATTTGCTCATCTTCGCGCCGTCTTTTGTCCACCAGCCGTGCGCGGCGACGCATTTGGGCAGAGGTAAATTGAGACTCATCAGAAAAGCCGGCCAGTATATCGCGTGAAAACGCAGAATATCTTTCCCTATAACGTGAACGCTCGCAGGCCAGAACTCCATCAGTTTCTCGTCCGCCCCCCAACCCAGCGCGGTGGCGTAGTTCATCAGCGCGTCAAGCCAGACGTAAATCACATGCTTTGAGTCGTTTACGCTTTTTGGCAGCTTAATCCCCCACTCAAAGTTCGTTCGGGTGATCGAAAGATCGTCAAGCCCCTCGCGTACAAAACGAACGACTTCGTTCTTGCGCGATCTCGGCAGGATTACGTCGTCTCCGCTTTCATACCACTCCAGCAGCCGCTCTTGATATTTGCTGAGCCTGAAAAAGTAGTTCTCTTCCTTCAGCACGGAGGTAGGCTTGCCGCAATCCGGGCAAGCGCCGCCCTCAAGAAGCTGCGTAGACGTCCAGAAGGTTTCGCAGGAGACGCAATAGTTCCCCTCAAACTCCCCTTTGTATATGTCGCCACTGGCAAACATCTTTTCAAACGCCTTTTGAACGCCTTGTACATGATCTGAATCGGTTGTGCGCAGAAAGCGGTCATAGCTGATTCCAAAGTAATCCCAGAGCGCCTTGAATTCCGCGCTGATTCTGTTGGCAAACGCGAGCGGCTCGTCGCCCCTGTCCTTAGCCGCCTGTTCGATCTTCTGCCCATGTTCGTCCGTGCCCGTCAGAAAATAGGTCTTAGCGCCGCGCAGTCTCGCGCCGCGCGCAAGCACATCGCATATGATCGTCGAATAGGCATGGCCAATATGCGGGACATCATTAACGTAGTAAATCGGCGATGTTACATAAAAACGTTTATCCACGCTGACTCCTAAAACTCAAATCCGCCGCCCGCGCCCTTGTTCATCGAAGCGTACACCGCCTCGACATAGCGCTCTCTGAGCTGACACTCAAGGAAATTTTCACAATTAAAGCAGCTCTCGCCCAAGCGATCGCGCTGGCAGCTTTTCATCTCCTCCATACGTTCAAGCATTTCCGTCTCGTATTGATCAAGCCGCGTTTCCATATGCCCGCATCGCCCTTTCTATCTCAGTTACGGAGCCGATAAAACAAGGTGAGGTCGCGTGATGCGAGCTTGGAGCGCCGTCTAAAAGCCTCTTGCCTATATCGTCAAGCGCCGCGCCACCCGCCATCTCAAACACCTTGGCAAACGGCATCGACTCAAATACCAGCCGTATTTTGCCGCTTGGCTTGTCGGTTGTGCCGGGGTAGGAGTATATCCCGCCGCCTTTAATCAGAATCTGATGCAGATCGGGCACCATGCCGCCTGAATAGCGCAGACGGTAGCCTTCGCTGAAGAACTGATCGACAAGCTTTTTGTGATGCGGATACCAATGCTGCTGCGTTCCGCCCGGCGCAACAAGCGTGCCGCTCTCTCTCAACCTCAGCGTCTGTACAAACCTGAACTCCCCCGAATTGTCTTGCCGCCACAACTCCACGTTGTGTTTGTATGCCGTTACCATCTCGATTCGCGGACCGTAGATCACATAAGAGGCGGCAATTAGATTCGCGCCGATAAAGCTGTTTTCATATATGCCAAAAATGGAGCCTACCGCAAGGTTGACCCCCGCCAGCGACGAGCCGTCCAACGGGTCATAGCCGATGAGATACTGCCCGCCGCTGTTTACGGTATGTATCGTCTCCTGCTCCTCGCTGGCAAGCGCCTTTATCGTCGGAATACGCGCAAGCTCCTCTTCAACGATATAGTCGCTTTTTATATCCAGCTTGAGCTGTACGTCTCCCGTGGCGTTCTTGTTATCCGAATAACCGGTATCGTCGTAAGCAAGCGCATCCGCTATACGGCTCGTCGCTTTAGCGATACCTTCAAATACCTCTTTCATTCAGCACCTCTTTATGTTGTCTGTCCGCTTTGCCGCTTATCTCGGATCGTTTCCGCCCGGAACGCAATTAAGCGGGGCGACTTGTTATTCGCTCCCACCCTCTTAAGCGGCGCTTTCCCGTCTGGATTACGCCGCACGGTAAAGCCGCCGATCCAAACAAGCTTTCACGCTGCTTGAAGCTCCGGTATAAAGTTACGGAAATTTTACCCATAAACCAATTTTATCTCATATCCGCCCTCAAGCGCCGCCGCAAGAGAAAGTTTCGTTATGCGCGCGCCGTCCGAAAGTGTCCGGCAGTAGTCCATGCCCAGCACCGGCAGCCGGAAGACGACCTCGTTGTGCCCCGCCCATACGGCGCCCTCGTTGCTCACCGTCGCCTCCAGCGTCTGCTTGTTAAACCGCTCAATCTCAGTCTGCTTGTCGGTAATCTGCGATTCCAGCGCCGCGATCGCGTTCTCCGCGTTCTCCTGTTTCTTTTGCACAAGCATAAACTCCCGCGCCATCTTGATATACACCTCCGACGAAGCAATGTTGTTCTTCTTGTCTTCCGCCAGTATCTCTTGTATCTGCCTGAAGCTGGAACCGTTTTTGGCGATATAGGCGGTATAGTCGCTAAGAACGCGCTTGAGTTCTTCGATCTCCTTTTTAAGCTCTTTAATCGTCTCCATTACCGACGCGATCAGCGCGTGATCCTCTTCTTTTGATCCCGGATCGATCGTAAGTTTATTTTCACCCTTGATCACGCGCTTTACGACGATCGATCTGGTGGCGGTGATTCGGGTTTTGCCGTGGAGTCCGCCCACGATCACGTTTTCGGCGCTGATCTCTCCGCCAACCGCCTGCTCCACCTCGCACACCACAGCCCGTACGCTTCCGCCCTCAAGCGATTTGACCGTAACCTTTTCTCCGCTTGCCCTGCCGCGCAGCACGTTGACCTCAATGGTTTTGGCGATCAGTTCGCTGTTCATATGAGTGGAACCGCCTATAGAGATTTTATCCCCCATTACAACAGCACCGCTGGCGACACCGCCATTTGCCGTAATGACATTCGCCTCTACAACCATATCGTTGCCAATTACCTCCTCGCCGGAGGTTTTGCCTATAATCTCAATTTCGATCCCCCTGTCCAGACCGGCTTTGATATTGCCCGTCGTTTTAAGAGAGACTTCGTTCAAAGAGATAGTTTTGCCAATTGACAGTGTGCCGCCGTCAAATTGCACAAATCCGTCCGTTTTTGCCAGATAGCGCCGATGCTGATTGCTAATTTGCGTTTCTATCGTTTTGTCGTCGGCGTTAAACTGTACAACGGAACCAATCTTAGGTTCGCCCTGCTCTATCACTCTGCCGTCAAACGATCTGCCGTTCTCGCCCTTTTTGGGAGAAATATACTCGGCAATCAGCTCACCGGCGGAAATGCCCGTTACAAACCCGCGCTCTGCGTAGTTGATCCGATCGTTTCTGCCGGCTTCGGCTTCTTTTTGGCGGTAATGCCAGATAAACGCGTCGTTAACCGTCTCCACCGGTGCGAGCCAGCGCGCCAGAACAAGCTTAAAGTCGCTTTCCGTCGGTTTGCCGTTCGCGAACGCGCACATTTCCTTTACGCCCGTACGCAACTCATCGTCAAAGAGATATATGATCATCGACTGCTTGAGTTTGAACTTGTTTAAAAAAGTGTAGAGTGTCTTTGGCTCCACTCCTTTTTGAATGATCGAACCTTGTTTGATAATTACCTCCGCCATTGTGCGGAACTTATCCGCGGCGGCGGAAATGTTCAATCTGAACGGCTGCGGAGCGGTCGGACGAAAGCGCGCCTCATATTCCTGCAGAAACTGTACTTTTGGATTTTGCAGATATGCCTTGTCTTTAAGCTTCTCAAGACACGCTTTATCGATCTCTTTGTACTCGTCGCTCTCCCTTACGTATGTACGCACCTTCACCAGATCAAAATCAATGCTGCCAACCGCAACATGCTCCCGTTCCGCCAGATCGGAGAGGCTTTTGGCGACTGAGGCGGTCTTCACCGTGAATGTTTTGTCGTATCGTTTCGCTTCCACCCGACCTCCACTCTGACAAAGTCAGGTTATTCTACAACCAAAAGAGTTATACAATACGCCGCTTAGCTTAATTTTATTAGGGGCGGTGGTGTTTCGCAGTGTGCTGTTTCTTTTCGCGCTGCTCGCCGGCGGCGCGGCACAGATGGTGGAGATAGGCGGCTCTCTGAGCTATGTTCGTCTCGATCACGGCGTAGACGACTATTGGCGCGGGGCGCTGAATATAGGCTACCAATTCAACTCGCTCAGCGACGAGCTTATGCTGACGCTGATCTCTGACCGGGAAGCTGACGAAGCGCAGCTCAGCTACGCGTTTGTGATGGCATCGCTTTCGGATTACTCGCCGTTTAACTCTCTGCCGTTCGTCAGAGCCTCGATCGGACTTGGTAACACATACGCCCGCACAAACACGCTTACGCATCTCTCTTATGGCGTCGGCATCGGCGCGTACGCTATGCTTACGGATCGTCTGCGGGCGCGCTTCGCAATGGACTACACCATCAGAGAATGGCAGATCGATCGCAGTGGCAACGAGCCGGATATAGAGGCGTGGACGCGCAAAGATAAAGAGTTGCAATTTTCTATAGGTTTTGGAGTGATGTTTTGAATGAATAGGATATTCTGGATCGACGTGATTTACACCGTACTGCTCGGCGCGCTTTTCGGCGCGGCTATAGCGCTTGGGGCGCTTGTAGCGCCTGTAATCTTCCGCGCCTCCGTCTATATGGAAATAGCGGTTGACGTGTACCAGTCAGGTAAGCTGATGAGTGAAATTTTCCGCCGCTTTAACTACGCGCTGATCGCCGCGCTGATCGTGATAACGGCATATGAGTGCTGGCGGTGGTACGTCAGAGAAAGCGGTGTTGGTTTCCTGCTCGCCGCGCTCTCGGCGGTGATCAGCGGTGGCGTTTTCGCCTTTTACTGTACGCCGTTTATTCTTTCCGCCGCGCGGTCGGACGACATTGAGGTTTTAAGCTCTCCGTCCTTTCATTCTGTTCACAGCCTTTCAGAGGCGCTCTTCAAAGTTTTTGTCCTCGCGCTGTTGACGCTATTTGCGTTGAACCTGCGGCGGCTTGCGAAGCGCTGAGAACATAGAGCGCGGCTTCAAGCGGTGTTTCAAACAGCGCAGAGGTAAACGCCGAAAGCTCCTCTCTGGACGCAAATCCGCACAGGAGACCAATCGGAGTCACGCCGGCGTTAAGCGCTGCTTGCATATCGATAGGGGTATCCCCGACCATAAACGCCGCGCCGCCGCAACCCAGTACCTCCAGCGCCCGTTCGATCGGTTCGGCGTCCGGCTTGGGACGGGTTACATCCTCGAAGCCGATCACCGTTTCAAAAGCGCCGCCGATTCCCAGATGATCAAGAATCATACGGGAGAAGCGGCTGGTTTTTGTCGTCACCACTCCAAGCCTCGCGCGGTTTTCAAGTGTTTTCACCGCTTCCGCCGCCGTGTCGATTAAAACCGTTTTTTTCAGACATATTGATTGATAGTGTTCTTTGTAGCGCCCTATAGCGCCGTCTAGAATATCCGCAGCGACGCCCAGCCTCTCAAACATCACCGCCAGCGGGTTGCCTATCATAGCGATGATCGCTTTATCATCGGGGCGGTTTATGCCAAAGCAATCCAGCGCGGTAAAAAAGCTCTCCACAATCGCTTCCGTCGAGTCGATCAGAGTGCCGTCAAGATCGAAAAGAACAATAGTTTTGGGCATAATAACCTCTCTGAAAGGAATATTTTGAAATCGCTGAACGAATTATTGCTTGTCGGAGCTGACGCTCTTCGCGACGTAGTCGATCGGGCGCGGTTTGAGGCGGAAATCCTGCTCTCCTTCGCCAGCGGCTTGTCAAGGACTGAGATTATAACAAAAGACAAAAAAAAGATCGATGAAAAAAAATTCTATGAGATGATCGACCGTCGCAGAAATTATGAGCCTATTGAATATATAACGGGCAGGGCAAGTTTCTATTCAAGAGAGTTCTCCTGTTCAAAAGGAGTTTTAATACCAAGAGCGGAAACGGAATTGCTGATCGATCAGGTTCTTTCTCTTACAGAGCCAATCAAAAATCCAATAATCGTTGAGATCGGAAGCGGCAGCGGAGTGATCGCCGTTATGCTGGCAATCCTTAGACCTGACGCAAAGATCATATCAACCGACATAAACGAAAAAGCCATTGACCTCGCACGGCGCAACGCGGAGAGTTTTTGCGTATCAGATCAAATAGAATTTGTTCGCACATCTTTTATAAACGGTATCAATACGAAATGCAATATACTTGTTTCCAATCCGCCGTATATCGCTGCTGGTTATCCGCTCGATCGGACATTGTTATTTGAACCGCGGGACGCTCTTATAGGCGGCGAAACAGGAACGGAGATTTTAAAAGAGATTATAGCGACCGCAAAGGATCACGAAATCCCGTTCCTCACGTGCGAGTGCGGGTATGATCAGGAAGAGAGCCTCGCGGAAGAACTGAAAGACTGGCGCCACGCGGAGTTTTACAAAGATTACGCGAATCTGACACGTGGATTTACGGCAAAAATCATATGATAAAAATCAGAGATCTTCATAAATCCTTTGGCGCGAAAAAGGTTCTATGCGGAGTAAATGTCAACTTTATAAGCGGTAAAACTACAACAATTTTCGGCGTAAGCGGCGGAGGCAAATCAACGATAATAAAACATATAATCGGTTTGATGACACCAGATCACGGCACAATTGAAGTCAATGGAATATCGCTCGACACCGGCAATAAAGAAAATTTATATAAGATCAGAAAAACGGTAGGATATCTGTTTCAAAGCGGGGCGCTCTTTGACAGTATGAACGTCAAGGAAAACGTTGAATTTCCATTGATCGAACACACCAAACTCACGCCGCTTGAGCGGGATAGAAAAATTGAGCGATCGCTGGAACTCGTAGGATTAAAACCGCAAGAAGTTCTACGCCTATATCCGCACGAGCTTTCCGGTGGAATGCGAAAACGCGTGGGTTTGGCGCGAACGATCATTCTTGATCCTCAGGCGATTTTATACGACGAGCCTACCAGCGGGCTTGATCCGATTACAAGCGATCGTATAAGCCAGCTTATACTTTTATTGCAGCAAGAGCTTGGTGTAACCAGCGTTTTAATAAGCCACGACATAAAAGAGAGCTTCAAATGTTCAGATTATATCGCTATGCTCTTTGAAGGACAAATCGTAGATTACGGCGAGGCGGAAAAATTCAAAAACTCCGTCAACCCAATCGTTCGTCAATTTGTCGAGGGTTCAGCCGACGGACCGATAAAATTCGCCAACGACTAATTGATCGGCTCTTGACGTTAGTTTTTAGCATAAATTCTCTTCGTCTAAGAATCTGCGGACTTCGGGGAAGCGCGGTGATTCGGCTTACCCGCCCGCATTTAGATATAGCGCGGATATGTTTTGGACATCTCACAGATCATCTTAGCGAAAATTCAGCCGCGAAAAAATAACGACACTTTTCGCATAATCCACCTTCTGACATGCATCTTCCACATATAAACTCTCTTCCATTTTCAACGAGAACGCACTGATAGCACGGAACCGGAAAAGTGTTACTGATAACATAAGGAAAGGCGCTTTTCAGATTAAATATTAGGATAGCCGTCTCAGCGCAGATCGAACTGCCGCCGTATCGGGAGCCAAACACCCCAGTTCTGCGAGCGTTCCGCCCTGAAATGACTGTATGCCGATACTGAGTCTTGGGGAGACTCCCGTCCGCTTCAGAAACGAGAGGATTTCAACGCCGACATCTGACGGACACAAATCCACGCCGGTTCCCTCCGTAACTTTGAAATATCTGCCTACAGCCTTGATGATCTCCCTGATATATCTGTGCAGGAGCGCGGGAGAGCCGCCTCCAAAGTATAAGCTCGCGCCTCTTTAATCCCCGCGCATTGCTCGCCAATCATTTTGATTTCGCCGACGAGAGCCTCAGCATAGCGGTTGGCTTCCCCCGATTCATAGGGCGCTTTGCAGTACTGGCAGAATCCGCAGACGGTTTTGCAGAATGGAATATGCACGTATAAGCCGAGTCTTTTAAGCCCATGAAAGCTCAGCCTCTCGTCAGCTTCCCCTCCCATCCACGAAACAAGAATGGTTTGAATGATCTGGTGAGCCAGGCACGCAACGCGGTCGTTTTTTCACTCTCTGCCTCTTCGTGCCTCTCTCTTCCGTTTCGCGCCGTTTGAACCCTGAAAATTTCCGACGGTTGCCTTTCAATCCGTCAATTACTGCGTATCAAAAACCGTTATGTTTTTTGCTCGACACTTTATTTCACGTTCCATCGAACGCTCTCTTAAAAGCTTAATGTCTCCCGCCGGCCATAACCAATTGTGTCAAGCCGCGTTAGCTTATAAGACATTACGAATTACACAACAACGCCGATCGTACGCGGCGCCGCCTAAATGCGCAAAAGCGCTTATTCCGTTTCGTGCCCCTTTATGCGAAACGAGTTTCCAACAACTATCAGCGAGCTTAGCGACATCGACAAGGCGGCGATAAGCGGAACCACAAAGCCGCACGCAGCCAAAGGGATCGAAAGCGCGTTATAGATAAAGCTGAAAGCGATATTCTGTTTGATCGTCCGGTAGGTTTTGCGGCTGATCGCGAAAGCGCTGACCAGATCGAAAAGCGAGCTTCTCAGCAGGATAACGTCGCTTACCGCAATTGTGGTGTCGGTACCGCTGTGCATAGCAATCGCGATATCCGACTTCGCAAGCGCGATTGAATCGTTTAAGCCGTCCCCCACCATTACTACTGTCCCTTCGTTCCTGTAACGCTCCACCAACGCCGCCTTTTCCTGCGGCAGCAGTTCGGAGTATGCGTCGGTTATGCCAAGCTCCGCCGAAACCCTTTCCGCTTCCCGCTCTGTGTCTCCCGTCAACAGCGTTACGCTCAGCCCCATTCTCCGCAAACGCTCCATCGCTTCCTTCGCGTTGGGTCTCAGCCGATCGGCGAGACAGAACTTCGCCCGAATCGTCCCGCCATCCGCGAAGAAGAAATGCGTAACGCCTTCCTCTTCAACCTCAATACCGTTCTCTCTCATAAATTTCGCGTTTCCGCCAAGCAGCCCATCAGCCTCCACGCCCCGCGCCGCGATATTTTTAATCCCCCGCGCCGGCACCGCCGTGAAGCCCCGCGAGAGAAGAAACTCTCTCACCCCGGCGGCGACGGGGTGGGTACTGGACTCGATCAGCCCCAGCAGCCTGCCGCCGTCAAAACCGTCAGGATACTGAGAGGAAACGACGGCAGGCCTGCCTTCGGTAAGCGTTCCCGTCTTATCCAGAAGCAGCCGCTTTGCCTTTGCCATCGTCTCCAGATGACGCGCGGCGCGAAAGAGAATGTGCCGCTTGGCGCTCTCGCCCGCCCCGATCACGGAAGCTATGGGAGTCGCGAGCGCGAGCGCGCAGGGGCAGGCAATCACAATCACGCTCACGGCGACCATCAGCGCCTGATTAAACGGCGATCCGACAAGCCACGCGAAAAAGGTCAGCACGGCGATCATCAGCACGGTGGACGAAAAGCGGCGCGAGAGCCTATTTGCCAGATTTTCGATCGATGGACGGTTCTCAAGTGACTCTTCCAGCAAAGCAACGATCGTTCTAAAGGTGGAATGCTCGTAATCCTTTTGCGCCTCGATCAGCAAAACGCCGTTGGCGTTGATCGCCCCTCCTAGTACGGCGCTACCGGGCTTTACCGCAACAAGCTCGCTCTCTCCAGAGAGACTTGCCATGTCCAAAAGCGCCTCTCCGCTTACGACGACGCCGTCAAATACGATCCTCTCGCCCGCCGCCGCCTCTATCAAATCGCCAGCGACCACCACTTCCGGCGCGACGCGCTCTCTTCTGCCACCTTGCAACCTCACCACTTCGGAGGGGGATTCAGCAAGCAGCAAATCCAGCGCGTCAACCGCGTTCTTTTTCGCCTTGACCTCCAAAAACTTCCCGATCAGCACAAAGGCAATGATCATCGCAACAGAATCGAAATACGGTTCGTTCCCCGCGATCAGCACGGCGTAGATTGAGTATAAATACGTAAGCGTCGCGCCTGTGGCGACCAGCAGATCCATCGTAACAAAACCGTTTTTAAGAGCGTAATAACCGCCCCTGAAAAAGATCCAGCCACTGTAAAAAAGCGTAGGCGTCGCCAAGCAGAATTCCACAAGATAGATCACTTTGGCAAGCGCGATGTCCATTCCGCTGAAAAGCCCAAGGTAACGCGCCACCGCAAGCCACATCACGTTCATCACGGCAAATATGGCCACCACAAGGCGGGTGTAGTAATCCCTCCGCTCTCTGTCGGCGCGCGCTTCGGCAAGCTGCGGATCGTAAGGCGCGGCGTCGTATCCGATTGATCGAATTGTATCTACAATACGACCAGGCGTGATTTTTTCGGGGTCAAAGAGTATCTTCGCCTTGTGAGTCGTAAAATTTATCTGCGTCTTCCTGATCCCATCCGTACGCTCAAGCACTTTCTCATTAAGCCAGATACATGCGGTGCAGTGTATCCCCTCAAATATCAGGCTTACCTCTTTGAAGCTATCTTTATCCTTGACGTAGCGCCTCTTAAAGGCTTCGCTGTCAAAACGCCCGCTGTCGGACGAAGGTTGTTTTGGCGCCGAAAGCGTACTGCCGCCTTTAAGCGCGTAAAATCTCTCCAGTTTCATATCGCGCAATAGGTGATAGACGCCGCGGCACCCTTCACAGCAAAAAGAGAGATCGCCTTCCGCGATTACCTCGCGGCACTCCAAGCCGCAATGGGCGCACTTCAAAGCGCCGCCTTTACCGGTTGAAACAAAGTTACCTCTCACTCCGCGCTTCAACGCGGTTGTTGTCCGCGAAATTGTATCCGAAACGTTCTCTAAGGCGCTATCGTTTTACGATCCTGCCGTGCTCAAGCGTTACGATTCTATCCGCGCTCTTCGCGACTTCCGGATCGTGGGTAACGATGACGATCGTGCTCCCTTCGGCGTTTAAGCCATTAAAAATATCAATTACGATCCGCTCGTTCGCTTCGTCCAGATTGCCAGTCGGTTCGTCGGCCAGGATCAGCTTGGGGTAGTTAATCAGCGCCCTTGCTATGCAAACCCTCTGCTGTTCGCCGCCTGAAAGCTCCTTCGGCAGATGCCCGCACCGCTTCTCCAGACCCACGCGCGCAAGCGCCGAAAGCGCCTCTTTCTCGTCAACGATACTGTGGTAGTACTGAGCAAGCATCACGTTTTGCAGTGCCGTCAGGTAGGGAACAAGATGAAACTGCTGGAAAATTAAGCCTATCTTATCTTTTCGTATAGCGGTGAGTTTTTTCAGGCTTGCCTTTGATATATTCTCCTCGTCGAAGATCAAATCGCCGCTTGTTACGCGATCCAAACAGCCGATGATATTCATCATTGTTGTCTTGCCGGATCCGGAAGGCCCCATAACCGCGAGCATTTCGCCCTCCTTGACTGTTAAACTTACGTTTTGCAGCGCCGCGATCTGATCGTATATCACGGAAACCTCTCTAAGTTCCACGATATTCATAATATATTACTCTCCTCTCAAAGCGATAATCGGATTTATATTCGCCGCGGAATATACGGGGAAAATCGCTGCGAACGCTGTAAAAATGATCGATATAAGCGTTGAGATAACCGCCAGGGTAAAGCTGAAACTGACCGATACGTTAAATACGGAATTGCTTGCATAATTGGCAAAGGCAAACCCCAGCGCACAGCCGAACGCGCCGCCCAGAAGACCCAAAACTAACGCCTCCGACAGAAATTCCGTTATGATCGCCCCGCTTCCCGCGCCGATTGCCTTTTTTAAGCCGATCTCTTTAAGCCGCTCTAAAACAACCGCGGTCATAGTTGTGGAAACGCAGATCAGCGTCAGAGTCAAAACCACGATCGTCGCCAGCGCGACCAGCGCCTCTATTTTTTTAAGTGTTGACGCTTCCGAATTCGCCACTCTCTTAATCGGCTTGGGCGTTATATGAGGAAAACGATCCCGCAGCGAACTTTGAAGCGTTTCAAGCCCGTTTCCAGAGAGACCTACGCTGACCTCCGCAAGATCGGCGGCGTAATTTTCCCCCAGCGCTTCGATCTCAAGAAATAAAAATAAATCGCCGCTGCCGCCCGTTTTAACCACGCCAGTTATGAAGATATCTTCATTGATATCTTTCAGCTTCGCCGCCGAACCTATCTTCAAATTCAACGTATCGGCGAGATCGAAACCGATAAGCGCCTCCTTTGTGCTCTCCGGCAGCCTGCCTTCGATCTGCCAATACGGACTGATCTCAAACGCTTCGCTCAAATCGGTATACGCCACTGTGGCTAATCTTGAGTTCAGCATCAAGCTTCGGTATGTATAGGGAGCGACGCCGATCAGAGAATCCTGCGGCAGAAACTCCCTGACGTTTTCTATATCCTCTTTCGTAAGCGCTCTTTCACCGACCAAAACCATATTCGCGCCGTAAGCGCGGAAAACTTTAGCGAGACGATCGGGCAAATCGTAATAGATTGTCAGCATACCAAACAGCGCTGTCGCGCCGATTGCGATTGCCAGAAACGCTGTCGCGGCGCGGGATCGTCTCCGCAGAAAAAAGGCAAAAAGCATCATAATGAAGAGTTTGATATTGGCGCTCTTACCCATGGAGCGTTACCGCCGGACGGGTGGACAACAGAATCTTCACGGATGGCATACTGCCAAGGATGGTGGTAATAACCACGAGAAAGATCAGGATCGGGATGGCTAATATGTTTGGTTCTATATTCGCCCCAAAAACGATATGTCCTATCAGCGAGGCAAGCTGCAACCCGACAAAATAACCTAACACAGAACCGAACGCGGCGGCGATCATAACTTGCGTAAGCACCATAACAACAATATCCCGATCAAGAGCGCCGATCGCCTTTAATAAACCGATCTCAACGCTCTTTTCTATCACATAGGCGGTTACGAGATTTGAGACGCCCAAAGCGGAGCAAGCGAGAGCCAGCGCGGTCAAAAGAAGCATAAGAAGCTGAATTTTGTTTAATATTTCGCCTTCCGATTCGGATATTTGCAAAACGGCTTTCGCCCTTATGTTGGGAATCGCCTCCTCCAGCTGATATACGATCGAGCTGATATAAGCAGTGCAATACCACACCTCGTGTTCGTCAAGCGAAAGAGAACGCGGATCGTCAGCCGCTTTCCGCGCCAAATCGTTCGCGGGCGTCGTCAGGGCGCTGAGATCGATATAGGAAACTTTATCGAAATTTCCTGAGATGCGCTGGGCGGTTTTCAACGGCATATATATGTCTCCGTCTTCCTCCCCTCCGGCCGAAAAAACCGCCTTAACGATATATTCGCCGCCCTCTATTGCCAAAGTGCCGCCGCTTTTAAGCCGCAGCTTTTCAGCCGCCCCGCTTCCCAGCATAACCTCGTTTTCGGCGTCGTCGCTTACCCATTCGCCCTCTTCAATATGCCACCACGACTTAAGGTTGATAATTCCCGTTGTTACGTCTTCGCCGGTCGGCAGGCGCGCGGTTTTATTAAACCACGTTCCCATAAGACGAAACTTTTCGCCATTAATATTCGCCTCAACAGGCAGAAAGGGCGCAAAATCAACGATATTGTTCCCCCAGAAGATCGTCTTTATCTTCAAAACGTCGCTTTCGGATATAAAGCTGGCAATATTGCCGCTCTCCCCATCGTCATACAGATCCGAGAGGATAAAGGCGGATTTCGGACGTATAACGATATTCGCCCCGTATGCCCGCAGTTCCTGATTGACTTTCTCTCCCACGTCAAACATCGCGTTCAGCATGGCCGTGGCCACGGAGATACCCAGTCCGATCGTCAGAGCGATCATAATAAATTTACCTCTCTGGCGCGAAAACGCTCCCCTGATCATCTGATAAAACATTATCTGAATCTGTCCTCCTCTTTCTCTAACGCCGAAACATATATGTGAAGCATTGAGTTTGTAATCTCGTACGGAAATGGGATCGGATTGCAACCGCCGTAGAAACCGATAGTGGCGGTGTTGATCGCCACGCTGCAACGCGAGCAGATAACCTTGCCGTCCTTTTCGTAATATCCGCTTACTCCGCATATTTCGCAGGCATCCAGCCCTACGCCGTATCCGCCGCGTTTTTTCTTGATGATGAGGAATTTAATATCGGTTCCGTTTTCTGTTTTATACACGTATCTTTTCAAGCGCCCGTCGTCAAATTCGTCTAACGAAAAAGAGATAACGCCGTCTCTGTCCTCAACGCCGATCAACGGCGAAAGCTCTATATCCCGCTCGTTCAGCCACGCGCCTCCGTTTAAAGAAAGCGCCGCCAAAAACAGGGAAAAGACGCTTATAAAAGAGAGCCGTTTTCTTCTTCTTGAATCGGCGATCAGTTTTCGCGTAATCGCTGGGTTCGCTCCATTTTGCGCCTGCATCCGATCCCACAGATACAAAGAAAGAGCAATCAGTGCCGTTAAACCGCAGACAAGATAAAAGATGATGCTTTCACTATCCGATATAAAAAAAATTGTGCTTTTGAGCCAGTCATGGTTCGGAAGCATATTACGACCATAGAGAATAAACAAAATTGATAAAAGTTTAACGACTATAATCAGAAATATGATCGATACGGCGGAAAAGGTAAGAATATCCTTTGGGGCACTAAGCGACACGCTATAAACGGCACCGCAAAGAGCGATCAGTACTAAAAGCGCCAAGACGTATCCAAACGTCCTGAACGCAAGCTCCTTATCGTAAAAACTGTCCAGCCCGTTCAAAAACTCAAACGGGTAGATAAAAATATCTGGCAGCGAATACGCAAGCGTCAGAAGCAAAACCGTAAAAACGACGACATTGCTTACGACGCTTAATTTTCCTATGCGCGATCTTAACGCTGTAACGATCGCAAGCGCCATTAAAAAAATCACCGTAGGAATTAAAACGGCCAGATTATAATACTCGCGCGTCAGCGCCTTTGGCTCAAAATGTTTTATAAAAGCGACGGCAAGGGCAATTGCGGCGCCAAGCGCGGCGCCAATCAGTATGGTTTTACCGTTCGCCGACCCCGCGTAAATTCCAAGAACAACCCCTATCAGTACGGCAGGGAAAAACAGCGTATCCGTTACGTTTACCAGATAATGAAGCAACTTTTACCTTTTACCAGATCGCCCTTAAAAAAACAAAACGCTCCGATCGGCGCGCAGCCTGATCGGAGCGGCTATTGTACTAAAATACGATCAAAGCCCTCTCACCACTTGCGCGGAACCCAGTCAAAATCCCAACTGACCTCGATCGGCTTCGTCCAGAATTTGCCTTCTACGCCCGTTTCCTTATCCACGTGAAGCAGATAACCCGCCCTTTCGGGATTTTCAATAATGAAGGTAATTTTATACTTGCCCGCGCCATCAAGTTTGATATTGTTGCCATAGTGAGGACCGTCACTTGCGTTCATAGGCATAAACGTCCCCTCCTGTACTTTGGTGCTTCCCTGCTTTTGAATCTTGTACTTTACGGTAAGGTTTGGTACAAAATCGCCCTCGCCGTAGCCAAGCTTCGTTCCCTCCTTGTTGGCAGAAATATCCGCTTCCATATGCATATCGGCTTTGTTCCGCGCAAGGTTGCCAGCCAGAGCTTTAGGCTCCATATCAACGGGCTGGAAATAGACTCCTGCGATATGCAAAGGCCCAACGTCATACTCATCACCAAGCGGAAATTCCTCAAAACCGGGCGCATCGCCAGGAGCGTCAGCCGCGAGAACCGCGACGGGCAGCGCCGCCAAAGCGGCAGCCAACAGAACTTTTGAAACCAGATTCATTTTGATCCTCCAAAAAAAATAATGCGATCTCTTAACAAAGAGACGTTGATTACAGCTTAAAATTAAGCCGAAGCCTAATGTACAAACCGAACGAAGCCCACTACGGCGGATGGGCTTGCATAAAAGAGGGAGAGTTCATGCCCTGCGTGCCTTTCTTGAGTAGTATAAAAACGAGAAAACCGCCAGCGCCAGAAGAGAAATCTGCGGAACGAGTGTCTCCAGCGTCGGATAGATTCCCAGAATGTCGATCGTGGGCACGAAGGGAAGGCTGGTAACGCCAACCACGTCAGCCTCCTGCAGCTCTTTAACGCCGCCGCCCGCGAAGGCTACGCATATCAGATACATAAATACGCTGGTGCCGATAAAAAACGGCTTTAAAGGCAGGCGAAGAGATCCAAAACGGATCAGCGCGAAAACAAACACCAAAATCGCGCACCCAGCGCCAAAACCGGACCAGACCATCTCAACATACCCTTGACTCTCGGCAAGGAGCGCCTGAAAAAACAGTATCACCTCCGCGCCCTCTCTGAATACCGCCAGAAAAGCCGCAAAAGCAAGAGCGAAAACGCTTCCGTTGGTAATGGCGCTTTTTACTTTGCCCTCTATGTAGCCCTTCCATGCCTCCTCGCTGGCTTTTGAGATCATCCAGTTGCTGACAAAGAACAGCACAACGACAGCGGTGAGCATAGCCGCCCCTTCGACGATCTCCTGAGCCGCGCCGCTGATCGTTATGATCTTGGCGATCAGATATGCCATTGCCACGCTCGCCAAAATCGCCGCGACGCTGCTCGCGTAAACCGGTTTTGTATACCGCCCGTTGCCGGATCGGACAAGATAGGCGATAATCGCTGCTATCACCAGAATAGCCTCCACCCCCTCACGCAGCATAATTAAAAGCGCCGCAATAAAGACACCGAACGCGCTTATCGTTCTTGCGTCCAGCCTAGCGGCGTCCTCGTGCAGCCAGCCGATCAGCAGATCGATTTCCTTTTTGATCTCGGCGTCGCTTCCGCCTCTGCTTATGGCCGTTTTTACTGTGGCGAACTGATATTCCACAACACTCGCGCGCTTGCCTGATATGTTTGAGAGCGTCGCGCGCTCAACGCCATATTTTTCGTAATATCCGAAATATGCATCATTAACCAGCTCTTTTGCCCGCGCTGCGTCTTTTTTTGCGTAAGCGTCGTACGCGGAGATCAAAACCGATTCCATCTCGGAAGTGATCGCTTTCCAATTGACGAAATTTTTACGCTCTTCCCTGACTCCCTCTCCGCTGACGGCACTCACTATTGACACGATCGCGCCGATCTGCGTTCTCGCGTTATCAGGGCTTTCGCCCTGATCGATAATGTAACGAAGATCGTCAAAGTGCATCTCCATTTCGTCGCGGTATTTGCCGGGCAGCAGCGCGAAAGCGCCGTCAATTTTCTCCGCGGCGGCTTGCGGATCGTTCGCGGCGTAAGCGTCTCCCGCCGCGTTAAGCGCGCTCAAAACCCCTTCTTTAGCCGCGATCCACTCCGGATCTGCTTCCGAAAAGACAAGCGACACAAACGAAACAAGCAGAAGGAGACACCTCTTCATCACAATTCCTTGCATATGGTATTTCTGTGATATTGATTACTAATATCAGTAGTGATATTGTATAAAATATTTGCTTAAAGCTACGCGGAGCGTCTCTTTGCCGCCGGAGACTAACCAGCCGCTTTTACCAGCGCTGCCTCATCGCCAACGTACATAATGTATCCGACGGTTTTCTTCTTTGCAATCGTCTCCACAGCCGCACAGTATTGCGCTACTTGCTGGATATGCGAGCTGTGCCTGCCGCCAGTTTTGTAATCGATCACGATATACCCCTCGTTGGTTTCCAGCAGCAGATCGAGCCGTCTGATCTCGCCTTTATATACGACGATTATCTCTTTGCTGGCGCGCGCGTTTGAAAGAAGGGATATAAACTCGCCGCAGCGCAGCAGCCTTTCTATCCGCGCCTTTACCTCCTCAATCGGCGCCTGCAACCCGAAGTGGTTGCGCGCGCCGGCAATCGCGAGAGCTAGACTATCCTCGTCAAACGTTCCCATCGTCTCCAATGTGAAGTGAAATGCCAGACCAAAGCTCACCGCCGCGCTGTCCAGCGTCTTGACGACGGGCGGCTTCTCCTGCACGCCAATCTCGCGCGGGCGCATTCTGATCGGCGGCAGCGGCGCGGCGGCGCGTTTTGCAGCGCCGGTTGGGAACTCGCCCCGCTCGCCGATCTCCAGCGCAAGCGGCTCAAAGAACGAACCTTTGCTCTTTTGCGCGATAAAGAGCGAATCCTTCGCGCGCGTAAAAGCGACATAGAGAGCGTTGAGATCATCAAGCGACTGCTCTCTCCTCTGCCGCCTCAGCGCCTCGCCGTACTCCTGATCGACAAACTCGCGGCGGAATTCGCGCCAGTAGATTTTTTTCAGCGCCACACCATCGTAATCCAGCATCAGATTGTCGCTGCTGCTTCCCGCACGGCTGAGCCTGTCGCACACGATCGTATGCGCGAACTCCAGCCCTTTGGATTTATGCACCGTCATCACGCGTATCCCCTCCTGCGCGCCCTTGACGGCACGGTCTTCCGTTTCGGCGTAGATCAGCTCCTCGATCGCGCAGATTCCGGATGTCCATTCCAGAAATTTCAGAAGATCGCTGGCGCCGCTCTCAAAGAGATGGAGCCGATCGGCGATCTCATAGCAAAGATCAAGCGGCGTGAGCGTAACGGGCAAATCGCTTAAAACAGACGGATCAACCGAAGTCAGAGCAAGCAAGTTCGCGGCGCAGAGTGATTTTTCTTCAAAATATAGATATTTTGCCGCCTCAATTACCGCTTTGACAGAAGGAGTCGATACGATCAGACGCGTTGTTTCGGTCTCCACCCCAACGCCATCGATCTCCTCCCTGATCGCGTTGGCAACCGTTTCAACGTCGCTGTTTCTCCAGACAAGTGCGGCGATATCGTTGGGCGCGATGCCTTTGTAAAGCATCTGCTTTACAAAAAAAACCACATCTTCGACTGGATTGTCGGCGCTTGACACACGCACATAACCTCTCCCTTCCCTGTGCGGTTTCTGCGCCGTAAAGCCCTCAAACCTGCTCTCAAAAACGCGGTTGACAAAATCGACGGGTTCGGCGAGTGATCGGTAGTTGGTTTCAAGCGTCTGAAGCTTTATGTTGGAGTAGCGGCTCCGCACAAACTCAAACAAGTGCGGGTTACCGCCGCGAAAACGGTAGATCGACTGCTTCCGGTCGCCGACATAAAAAAAGGATTTCAGCCGCGCCACCCCTTCGCCTGCCGTGAATTCCTCCACGATCGGACGCAGAATGTTAAACTGCGTCAACGACGTATCCTGAAACTCGTCAATCAGCAGATGCTCTATTCTTCCATCAAGACGGAAGTAGAAAAAGTCGCCGTCTATCGCGCTATTTAAGAGCTTATGAACGAAATGCGTCACCTGCGCGAAACTAAGCGTCCCGCTTCTTTTCACCAACGCCGTTAATTCCGCCTCAAACTGCCCGTACGCCCGCGCAAATGAGTTAAGGGCGTTGTTCTCGTGCATAATAAAGTACTCCCTCAAAGCCTCTTTCAGACGCAAAAAGAGCGCGTCCATTTCTGGAATGCGGATCTTGGCGAAGTACCGGTATTCACCTAAGCTTTCCTTTTCGATCCATGAGGCTTTAAGCGCGTCCTCCAGCGTTTTGCCGCCGACCGCGTTCAGCGCGGATTGATTTGCGAGAGGGGAGTTTTTAACTATGTCCGCCAGCTCAAAAAAGATCGCCTCCGCCTCCTTTCTCGTCCTCATAACCTCATAAAAACCGATGTTTTTGGGTGGAGCAAGGTCGAACTCCAGTTCAAAAAGCAGGGTGAGAATTGAAAAAATCTGCTCGGCGCTCTTGCCGCACTCAAAAGCGAGGCGCGCCAGATTGCCGATATCCATACCCTTTAGTATTTTTTCAGCAAGGTCTCTTTCGCCTCTCACCTCAAACTTCGGCGAAAGACCGCAGTACAGCGCGAACTGGCGAAGCACACGGTTTAAAAAGGCGTCGATCGTCATTATCTGCGTATGAGAACGCAGAAACCGTCTGTATACGCCGTTTGCCTCTTTACGCAGATCGTCCGCGCTCACGCCCAGCCACAGCGCGATTGTTTCCACCTCGCCGCCGGGATTTTTCAGTAGTTTCCGAATGCGCTGATCCATCTCGTTGGCGCTTTTCCTGGTAAAGGTCAGGCATAAAATTTTTTCCGGTCGCGCGCCCATAAAAAGCAGCGCGGCATAACGCAGGCTGAGCTGATAGGTCTTTCCGCTTCCTGCGCTCGCCTCGCACGCCAGGTACGGCTCAAACCCGTCCATCACTTCCGTCCGCACAGAATTTGAAATTCGCACCCGCCGCACGGTGTCAGCCTTTCGCATTGGGCAAATTCGTGGCGGGGCGCTTTGTATCTTTCTATATACCCGCAAAGCTCCTTGTAGCGATCGCCCTCGATCGGCTCAAGCCTGCCGTTGCGCAGATAGTAATAGGCGGCGGAGACGTTTTCGTATTCAAAGAGCAGCGCGCGGTATATCTCAAGCTGTAATTCATTCCAGCTCGGTTTTTGGCTGCCGCTTTTGTAGTCCAGCACAATCGTCTCCTCGCCCCGCCGATCAACGCGATCGATCCGTCCGGTAAGCTCTACGCCGTTTACCGCCTTTGTCCGCCTCTCCTCAATTACCGTTATCCTCCACCCCTCGTTAAAGCGTCTCTCCTCATTTGCGCAAAATTCCTCCAACCGCCTCTCCCACAGCCGAATTTCAAACGCCTCCCGCGCGCTTGCCGTATACTGCGAAATATGGGCGATAATCCGATTTTTCAGCACCGTCCCGCTGCCAAAAATACGCGGCTCCTCCGTAGCGACGGCGGCGAGCGCGAGGTGAAGTTTCGTACCGATCTCTGCAGCAACCGTCTTCGGCAGAAAGCGATCGTCCTCTTTCAGACGCGCTACATAGCGGTAATAAAACTGCCTTTCGCACAAGAGGAAACTGGCAAGCCCGCGCGCGCTCAGCGGAATCTTTGTCAGATCGGCGGAGCTGTCGATCGGCGGCTGCGGGAACGTCCGCTTTGGGGGCGTGAAAAACGGCGTCGCATCGATCTCCATTGCAATCGGCTCGTTTTCTATGCCGAGTTCCGCGATAAAACTGCTGGGACGCGAATCGTCATTAACAACGCATATGATCGTCCTGTACTCGGAGCGGGCGAAGAGCCGCCATAAAAACGACCGCTGCAGATCGGCGCGATCAAAGCGGGTGGGAAGCGAAACCTTTTCGCGCACCGCAGTGTCCAGGAATAGGTCTTTGCTGCTCTTTTTGGGTAGAAATTCCTCGTTAAAATCCGGCACGATCACCGCTTCAAAACTGACAGCGCGTGTTTCCAGCACTCCCAGAACGGTAACTTTGCCGCCGCCGACGTCGTCAAAACTTTTCTCCCTGAGTACGCTCAGATAAAGCCTAAGCGCCTCTTTCGCGCTTACGCCTTCGTCTATGATTGGCTTCAGTTCCGCGAGCGCCTCCGCCGCCAATGGCTTTTCGTTCTCGTCCGCCAACTGCAGGAGCGTCTCAAGAATCCCGCCGCCCGATTCTTCAAGACGCTCCGCTACCGCGGCAAGCAGTCCCTTTTGGGCGCACTCCCGCTTAAAAGCAAGAGCAAGAGCCGGAGACTCTTCCCTGCGGCTTAAAACAAGCAGGCTTCTGTAGAAGGCGCTCGTCTCAAAACTAAACCCAAAGGCGTAATTGAAGGCTCTCCAGCGATCAAAGCGGCGCAAATACGCAGCAAAACTCTCATCCGGCAGCACGACGGCTATTTCGCTTGGATCAACGCCGCGATCAATAAGCGCGAAAACTTCGGAGATGACGATCAGCGCCTGTTTCGCCCGCGTGTCAGCGCTCAGCAGGCGGAATTCGGGAGTAAACGCTATCGTCTTCCGCGCGGTGATCGCACGGCGCGTGAGATCGTAATCCACCTCGCTGGCAAGGGGCAGATCGCCAAACGCGGCGCTCAATTTGTGATCAAAAGGACTTAGCGCGATCTTCAGCGTTGTCGGCACAGTCTGACTCACGCTCTCCAACAGCTTTCGCTCAAAGCTCGAAAGCGCCCCTTCGATCACAATCTCAACCCGATCAAACTCGCCAAGCCAGCCGAGATTCAACGCGTAATCCCTTGCCAGCATAGAACGATCGGCGAGATTTCTTTCGGTCAGCAACGCGTAGTAGCGATCCCTAAGCTCTTTTAAGATGGCGATATGATCGTCGTATTCCGCATACGTATCACCTCTTAAAAGCTCTTCCGGTTCCACCCCTTCAAGGCTCAGTTCGTCAAAAAAGTCAAGAAAGAAATCGGCGTGATCCAAAAAGGCGAGAAAATCCCCGCTTATGCCAAGCCACACGCTTTGTTTTATGTCGGCGCACGCCCTTTTTAACATAACAATCCGCGTTATCCGATCGCACAGCGCGCGCTCCGGCATAACCGCCACTCTGGATTCCAATTCGCCGATTGTGAGAATTTTGACAATGGTGTTATTAAGTTTGTCGAGAGATTCCCGTCGGGCGCGGGAAGTGGGCGCTACAACAAGAGCGCGCCTATTTCGCATAAACGATTTTTTCCAGATACGCGCTTTTGCCGCTCGTCGTGTTGATAGCTGCGGTGATTTTATATCGGCTTTCGTTCTCAATCACAAATATCGGAGTCTCGTAGCGCCTCTCCGGCTTGTTGTAGACAAGCGCGAGCGTTACTTCAAAATCGCTTGCTCCCATTCTGCTCACCTGCGCCGTAATGTTGGCGTCCTCAACCGTTAGTCCGCTTTGATCGCTTAACGTAACCGCGAAGCGGTTGTTGCCAAGCGTAAAGGCGTGATCTAAACGCTGAATACCGCCTCTGATATGCGAAATTTCGATCTGTTCCGGCGAGTGGTGGTTCGTAATGATTTCCGCCGCGTAGCTGGCAAAAAAAAGTTCCTGATTTTTCACAATCGAATCGTAATTTTTGTCCACTTTCTGATAGGTCTGCATAAACTGCGTCTCTACATTGACGGGAAAAACATAGCGGGAAAGCAGCCACAGCGCCATAAGGGAGACGAACATAAAAAACAGTGCGGCGACAATAATGTACGGGGCTTTTGATTTGCCGCTCATCTTCCGCCTTTTCTGTTTCTGTACCATATAAGCGCGAAGCCGCTTAAAGTTAAAGCCAGCATAATCCTGATAACCCACATAAGACCATCGTAAAAGTTTTTGCTTCCGCTTCCAATTGAACTTTTCAGCGCGACGCCCTCCTGTTCGGCAAGAGTATCGACGATAAACGCGATGCCGTTAAGCAATCCGGCGCTGAGCTGCTGCTGAAGGGTAATGTCCTTTCTGATTTCGACAAAGAGTGGAATGGTGTAGTCGTCCAGCACCTCGTCCTTATCGATCCGTTTGGAGAGATCGTCGGACGCAACAAGCTCGATCTGCCTGTCGATTCTGCTGATGGTGATTAGTACGAACGGCGGCGCAAGATCACCAGCGATCCGTTTGGAGTAAACTGCGATCGTTTCGTTGTTCTCCAGCTTATCGATCGCCGAAAGATAGACCCCTATGCCCGTTTCTTTCCTGAGATCGCGGCACATCTCTTCTATTTTAACAATCGCCTTGTTCAGAACTACATTGTCGTTGTGCAACACGAATTCTCCTGTTAGTCTGCTTGTGGTCTCGTCTGTTTTGGCTGCATTGTCGTCCGGATTTTCGGCAAAAAGGGAGATTGCCAGTAAAAATGGCAAAAAAAATATCTTCATTACTCTTCTTTACGTGTGAGGGTATAATCGCGGAGGGAAGACCCCTCCGCGCATGTTCAGCCGATAAAAACGGCGCCGCCGACAGTTACGGACCAAACAGAGATGACCGCAAGCGCGACCATCAGCAAAACAAGTATTTTTTCCATATCTGTCCCCTCCTACTTAACTTTTACGGCTGGAGGAGCTTCGTTGAAACCCAGCCCCTGAAGATTTTTGTAACTATCCCCCACGCTTTCGGGATTAGCCACCGTAGTGCCGACAACGACATACGGATTGTTCGCGGTACTTTGTTGCGTCAGCAGTCCAAGCGTAGTCAGCACGCCGACGATGCTAAGAAGCAGAACGACCGCGATAAGCATTCCTGTAATGCCGTTGAGTGCAAAGTAACCGCCGCCGCTGTAAGCATTGTCCCTGCTCATTGTGCGCCTCCTTGAGTCAGATATGCCGCAACCGCCTTGTAGTGCAGATCGGTAAACGTACCCACCTGCTCAAACGATGGCATCGTGCCTATATCACCTTTAACCCCAGCCTGAGCAAACCCGGTAATAGTTATTTCGCCTACGCCGTCTGCCCATTCAGGACCACTGTATTTCCGCAGATCCGCCGCCCTACCATTCAAACCGTCTTTGGTCAGTCCGTGACATTGAGAGCAGTTGGCGATATACACCGATTTTCCCATCGCTATCAGTTTAGCGCCGCTGATGTCGCTCCATGTCTTTTCGTATTGAGCGTTGTACTCTTTTATTTCGGTGTTGAGTTCGCCGATCTGCGTATATGCGTTTAACGGATAGCCCGCCAGCCAATACCATATCGCCCATATCAGCATAAGGGCAAAGCTGAGCGTCCAGCCTACCGGTACCGGGGAGTCATATTCTTTGATACCGTCCCATTCACCTTCGCTAAATCGGGCGCCTCCGCCTTTATGTTCCTTGATCTGCTTGAAGTAGAGCGCAACGATCGCCACTGTGATGATCACCACAGCAAAGAAACCGATTCCTCCCAACAAGTTGATCGTGTTATTTGAACCTAAGAGCGATTCAATTTGCATCTCTCATCCTTTTTACTGTTATTTGCCTCAAAAGGTGTATCGTCCAACGCATCATTTAAAACAAGGTTGGAATAATCTTCGTAATGCTTGCTGCGTTCCCTGCTGCCGTACATATGCACAATGTACCATACGAGCAAAACCGTGCCAATCGCCATAACGAAGAAGTAGATATAGCCTTTGATGACCAGATAGTCCATTGTCCGCCTACTTCCTGCTGTTCAGGTATGCTATGAGCGCGACGACTTCTGGAATGTTGCCATTCTTCACCGCGTCTTTTAGCTTCTGATCTTTCAGATCGACAGCAATCGCTTCCGCTTCCGCCAGAGCAATCGCCTTCGCGCGGTTCAGATCGTTCGGCGGTACCTGCTCGTCTGTATACGGCGTCTTGAATATGCTCTTAACCGTCAAAGCTTCCGCGTAAGCGGTCGCGATATCGGCGGTTTTGTTGTATAGCCATGGATACGGAGGCATTATGGAACCACTGACCAGCGCCGCTGGATCTTTGAAGTGATCTTCATGCCATTCGGTCGTGCGATAGTTGCCTATGCGCATCAGATCGGGACCAGTGCGTTTTGAACCCCAAAGGAACGGACGATCGTAAGCGTATTCCCCGCTGAGCGAATATGGACCGTATCGGTCAACCTCGCTTTTGAACGGGCGGATAAGCTGCGAATGGCAGGCGTTGCAGTTCTCTTTCATGTAGATGTTCTTGCCCGCCAGCTGTAAAATGGAGTACGGTTGCTTGCCTACAACGGGACGAGACGCTTGAGCAAATCCCGGAAGGATTTCCACCAGACCCGCGAACGCGATAGTAACAAATACGAACACCGCAAAAAAGAACGGATTTTTTTCTAACCAGTGAAACATCTATCCCTCCTTAATTTGCCGAGATCGGCGTAGCCGAAACCGGTTCTTTTTCTAGTTTCTCGCCGCTGGTCATAGATTTGATCAGGTTCCATGTGAAGATGAGGAAACCAAGCAGGTACAAAAGCCCGCCAACGCTGCGAATGGCGTAATACAAATGCAGCTCGTTAACGGTACTGATGAAGCTGTACGCCAGACTGCCGTATTCGTCAACCGCACGCCACATTAAGCCTTGCGTGATACCCGCGATCCACATACTAGAGAAGTAGAGCACAATGCCCGTCGTCTGAATCCAGAATTGAATGTCGAGCAGCTTTGCGCTGTAAAGCTTGCGCCCGTACATACGGGGAACCATATGGTAAGCCGCGGCCATAATGCTGAACGCAACCCAGCCAAGCGCGCCATCATGAACGTGCCCCACGATCCAGTCGGTGAAGTGCGCCAGAGCATTGACCGATTTGATCGACTGAATAGGACCTTCAAGCGTCGAGAACATATAAAATACCGACGCGAGGATCAGCATCTTGATGATCGGATTGGACGTTACCTGCTGCCACTGCCCACGCAATGTCAGAAGGAAGTTAATCGCAGTACCCCAAGAGGGCAGGATCAGAACCACTGAAAAAACAGAACCCATCGTTTGCATCCAGTCCGGAACGGTGGAATAGATCACATGGTGACCGCCCGCCCAGAGATAAACAAACAGCAATGACCAGAAAGAATAGAGGGACAGTTTGTATGAAAACACGGGCTGTCCCGACTCCTTCGGCATAAAGTAATACATAACCGCGATCACAGCGGACGTAAAGACGAACGCGACAGCGTTATGCCCCCACCACCACTGAACCAGCGCGTCATTAGAGCCTGAATACATAGAGACCGAATGCCACAGCGATCCAAAACCACTGGCCAGCGCGGTAGGAACTTGCAGGTTATTGAAGATGTAGAGCATAGCGATCGCGAGGAATGTCGCGATGAAGTACCACATTGAAATGTAGAGACCCTTTTCGCGGCGAACTCCGATCGTCCCCCACATATGAAGACCCCAGATAACCCAAAGAACAACGATCAGTAGGTCAATAGGCCATGCCAGCTCGACATATTCCTTGTTCTGCGTAATACCAGCGAACAATGTAACGACCGCAAGCGCCAAGATCACCACGTATAGCCAGAAGTGAATCAGCGACAACGCTTTAAGAAACGGAAACTCGTTGAACGATACCTTCAGGACGCGCTGTGATATGTAATACCAGGCAGCCCAGATACCGCTTAACGTAAAGCCGTAGATAATGCCGTTCGTGTGAAGCGGACGCAAGCGCCCAAAAGCGGTAAATTCGCCTAAGTCGCCGAGAACTCCGCTAAGGTTGAACGCGGGCCAGGCAAGCTGGAACGCAAGCAACACACCGACCAACATACCGATAATGCCGAAGATCACCATCGTATAGGTGAAGAGCTTGGCGGCTGTGTAGTCGTAACTAAGCGATGCACTTGAAGATTGCATGCTACCTCCTTATGGGTTTAGACACAAAATTGCAATTTGAATAATAACTAAATTTTTATTTAAATGATCGCTAATGAACCCGCAACAGCAGAGGATTGAATAAGATAAAAATAGTGTGATTTGTTCGGTTCAGTAGAGTTTTAACCGCGTTTTATACAGCCAGAATGTGAACAAAAACCATACCAACGGAACAAGCAGCGTCCAGAAACCGCCGTTTTTACCCACCAGAAGCGCGGGTATGAAAAACAGCACGCTAAGCGCCAGAGCGGTCGGTCCCGTATAGTTTTTGACGACGCGTGGATGGTGAATGCCCAGCATAGCGGCGGGCATTGATAGAGGCAGAAACAGAACGCTCAAAATCGTCCAGACGAGTTTTCGCTTATAATCCGGATTCTGCCAGTGCGCCGCTACCCCGTTGTACTGAAGTTCTCTGATCCTGCTGTTTTCGTTGAAACGCATCCGTTCAAAATCTATCTGCCTGATCGCGTCTTCGCCTATGTCGTAGCTTCTGCCGTTAAGGAGATTGAGAGTAAGCAGCCCACCCTCGTTCCGCATCTGCGCTCTGTCCGAAATGATAAACCGCTCGCCGCCGCTGCCGCGCGAATAAAGCGCTATTCCTTTGTAATCCTCCCTGTCCTCCTCGCCCACAAACAGCAGCCAGTCGCCGAAACGCTGCCCAAACTCGCCGGCGCGTATATTAATCTGCGCGTCGTCGCGTTTGGCGTATATGATCTCTTTTCTGAGGTAGTCGGATTTCGCGCTGACCACAAAGCCAAGCAGGGCGAGGATCAGGGCGAGAACAACGGCGACAAACATAAAAGGGCGCATAATACGCGAAACCCCCACCTTAAAGCCAAATATCACCACCATCTCCAGATCGCTTGAAAGTCTGGAAAGGCTCAGCATAACGGCGACAAAAAACGACACGGGCAGCGTGTACAGCACAATCTCCGGCAGTTGAAAAACGTACAGCAGCGCCATCTCCGAAAGAGTGGTCTTGATCATTGAGGAGTACGAGGCGATCTGCACGAACGACACAACCGAAGCGATCATGACCAGCGAACCAAAAAGCGGGAAAAAACTTCCCCACAGGCTTACAAGCAGGTAGCGATCAAGAAGGCTTCTCACCCTCAGTCATCACACCAATGCGTATGGCCAGATTCGTTGTCTATGGCGATACAATGCGATTCGTTGTCCGCGCCTAACGTTATGGTACATACGTCTTCCAGTCGACTGAAATTGACACCATTCCATACGTATGGTCTGCCCATCTCGTCAAACCCGATCATTCCAGCGCCTCCCGGTGGCGCGCCGCAGCTTCCGCCGAAAGTTAGGCTGCCGACATCCTGAGAAGAGAGTGCCATTTCATCCGTTATCTGATCGCCGCTTAAACCGGCGATACCCGCGAAACCGCCGCTTAACCGCCCGCTTGTCAGCGGATTTAAGGCGATATTGTCAATTGTGCCCGGCGTGTTAAAAGCGGCGGCAGAAGAATCGACTTTAAAAATCGTATAGCTTCTGTCGCCCGCGCTGTTGATATATATCCGCCAGCGTCTCCTCTGCCAATTTGCGTCGCCCGATCTGTATTGATCCTCCATCACCGCCAGATGCTGCGTGTATTTGATGTCTGTTATCAACCTGGTCGCCGCCGCCGCCAGCTTGTTATCAGAAAACATAGTCGTCGCGATCGCCGTCAGAATAGCGACGATCACTATAACGGAGATCAGCTCTATAAATGTCATGGCTTTTCTCATGGGACTTGCACCGTCCTTCTGTTGTACCTAATCGGCATGTCTAGATTTGGCGCCTCGACAACGACGTCAACGATAGCCGTCCCGTTTATGTCGTCGCTGATGCCCGCTTCTGCGATAAAGCGTACCGTTATGTTTATAGCGAACGGATCAGCCTGAATTTCTGCGTTATGCGTGGACAAGCCTGCCCCTGTAGGCAAAATACTCCCCTCTGAAATTTTCAGTACCGTATATTCGGTTGCGCTGCGCGCCAGCAACTCCGCCTGCGTCCGTAGGAAAGCCTGACTCTTCTGCACCGATGTCGTGGCAGCTAGGGAAAGTATCGCTATCGCCAGCGCGGCTATGGCGACCATCAGAAAAATCCCCGTTACAAGTGAAAATCCCCTTCTCATAGCACAACCTTTTCGCGGCAGAACTGCATTTCGCGCCTTACGGCGGGGTCTTCGGCGCCGGCGATTATCTCGCTTGGAAGAACGCACAGCACCAGCCGCACAACGCTGCCCTGCTCCTTAAACAAAAAATTCGTAACGTCTCTGAGCATAACGGTTCTTTTGCCATCGGCATATCCTTCTCCAAGCCACGGGCGATAATCGTAATATAAAACCAGATCCCCGCTTTCGTCCGCCGGATCCGCTTTTTCAACTGTCAGAGCGTAGGCGCTCCGGACGATATAATAGTTTATCAAGCGTGCGGTGCCAGTCGCGGAAGAAGGCACCCTATCCCAAGTTCCCGAATAACCATATGACTCAAGCGTTATATTCCGATCGGTAGCAACCGGCTTGATACGAAAGTAGCTGTAGGTATCGCCGCTTTGCGACCAGCCCCAGCTGTTGTTCTGATCGCTGTAATAGTCGCCGCGCAGATCGTCGCCCGCAAAGACAAAAACTGAACAATCTCTGTCAGCAAGGCTGCTGTTGCTCCAGTCTGTGCATTGATCGATTCCGGCGCCGATCATACTCGCGCCGATCATCTCGGATTCTGTAGTCCATGCCGTCGTCAGGTTGCTGCGCGGAAGATAAAATCCCTGATCGGAGATTTTGTACGCCGCGCCGCTCCAGCCCACGTTTCCGCCTGCATCGTTGGCGCGCTGCGATTCGTAGGATATGCCCACCCACTCAAGCATAGGGTAGGTGGTATCAATATTTTCGTGATTAAGCGGCAGTATGCTCGGCGGCGGCGCGCCTGCGCCCCCCGGCAGCCTGCGTCCGATCACGCTGTTTTTGATCCTGTACTGAAGCCGCGCCGCTATAATGTCCAGCGTCCGCCGCGTATCGTTCTGCCCCCGTTCAAAATCGCGGGAGAAGATGTACTGCTCGTAGACCCGCATAATCACATCCGCGCTCACCGTCCCCACAATGGCGATAATCACCAGCGCGAATACAAGTTCAATCAGGGTGAAACCGCCTCTTTTTAATCTTCTCATAGCGAGGCTCCTATATTAGACGCCACATAGTGCAGAACGCCAATTTCGTTTCCCGTCTGTCTATTTCTCGCGGTAATGGTAACAAGTATAAAGTTTGACCCGGTAACGCCGGCGGTCGCGCTCTGATCAAGCGTCCATACGGTCGTGATGACGCCGACGGGTGGTAGGAGTGTGTTGTCTGCAAGATAACCCACCTGAACATCCAGACGGAAACCTCTTTCCTCCATATCAAACCGAGCGCCGTTAAACTGATTTATCCCCGTCTGACTTTCCTCCCACGACAAACCATCCGGTGTAGTTGTTATATCGCATCGCCTGAATCTTTCCGGTCTAAGCAGGGCTGTGCCTTCGCGGACATTAGCGCTGTCCAACAAATAGGTGCAGTTTGCATTGATGGTAGAATGACCAACAATGCTGTCCTTGACCTTATTGTTATACTGGAGAGACACGATGCGGTTCATAAGCGCCGAGGCGTGATAGAGAGCCTCCCCCTCCAGCGCGTCTTCCTCCACCTCTACTACTGTGCTCATTAAAATCGGAAGAGTCCCGAAGATCAGCCCCAGCAGAACTACCGTCACGATCGTCTCGATCATGCTGAAAGCGTTTTTTCTCATCGTAAAGTCCTTTGTTGACCTAAGCTAATAATACCATAATTTAATATCGGGTGCTACAATTACAGCAAATGATCAGAATAATTTTTACCGCGCTCTCTGGTTTTCTGCTGTTTTCAGGGTGCGCCAAACCGGACATCTCCGGTCAGACAGCGGAATACTCCTACCGCCAGATGGCGTGGGAGATCGGCAGAAATAACATAGACAGAGCCGGCGATTACTATTCCAGCCTCGCGAGCGAACATATCGGATCGACGCTCTTAAAAGAGGCTTCGCTTATGATGGCAATGGCGCATATCAAGAGGGAGGAATATCTGCTGGCAAACTTTTATCTGGACGAATACGCCAAGCGGTTTGGCAGCTCCGCCGAAAACGATCGCGCAGCCTTTTTGAAGCTGCTCGCGGAGTATGGAGGGATAAAACTTCCCATGCGCGATCAGAAGCTCCTGAACGATGGCATATCAAAAAGCTCGCTCTTTATTGAGCGCTTCGCGGACTCTCAACTAGCGATATACGCCGAAACCATCAAAACCAAAACGATCCTTGCCTTAAGTGAGCTGGACGAGAACATAGCCGATCTGTACAGCAGGCTCGGCAAAGAGGAAGCGGCGGCGTACCACAGAAAAAAAGGCGAGTTTAAGCCAAAGAGCGAAGGCGCATACGCAAGATCTAAAACGATGTGGCTCCGCTGGATCTTTGAGTAGGCGGAAATATGGAGTTAGCCAAATTCGGTCCCTTTCCCGCCATAATTCCCGTCGTTGTGGAATCCGACATCTTTTTGTATCCATTTATGATCTCGCCGCTCTTTCTAGCCGATCCGAAAAATATCGCCTCCGTCAACGAAGCGGTGGAAAACAACACGCCAATACTTGTCGTAACCACTAAAGAAGGGGGTAAAGGCGAGTTTTATGACGCGGGCACGATCGGCGTGATAATGCGCAAAGTCTCTCTGCCTGATAAACGGATCAAGGCACTTTTTCAGGGCTTCGCCAGAGGAATTATTCAGGAGACGATCGCCGACGAAAACAACAAGGCGCTTATGGCGCGGGTCGAAGAGATTGAGACAAAACCATATCACAAGCAGAATATCGACGCTATGCTGGAAAGCCTGCGCGGCGCCCTGCACGATCTTATCAACGTGAGTTCGCACATACCGCCGGATATTCTGCAGGCAATCACCGATAATCAGGATCCTTCCAGAATCGTGGATCTGGTGGCAAGCGCAGTGAGACTCAAAAACAGCGAAGCGTACTCTTTATTTATTGAAACCGATCTGGAAGCGCGGATTATGCGGCTTCTGGAGATGATCGCCGTGCAGACGGAAAACGCCAAGCTTCAGCGGGAGATACGCGGCAAAGTACATTCAAAGATCGATCAGAACAACCGCGAATACTTTCTCAAGGAACAGTTAAAACAGATCCGAAAGGAACTTGGCGAGGACAGCCAGCGCGACGAGGAAATTGAGGAATATCAGAAAAAGCTGGACGCGAAGAAGCCGTTTATGCCCGAAGAGGGGTACAAAGAAGCAAAAAAACAGCTCGATCGGCTGGGTAGAATGCACCCCGACAGCGCCGATTCCAATCTGCTGCAAACCTATATAGAGTGGGTGCTGGAAATGCCCTTTGGAGAGATCAGGAAGGCAAAACTCAGCGTTCAGGCGGTCGCAAAGCGGCTGGAGAGTGATCACTTCAGCCTCAAAAAACCCAAAGAGCGGATTGTGGAGTATTTCGCTGTCAAAGAGCTACTGGAACAGCGCGGCGTGGATGACAGAGACTCCAGAGGGACAATTCTGTGTTTTGTTGGACCTCCAGGCGTGGGCAAGACAAGCCTCGCGAATTCGATCGCCAAAGCGCTGAAGCGGGAGCTGGTACGTATCGCGCTCGGCGGCATGGAGGACGTTAATGAGTTGCGCGGGCACCGCCGAACCTATATCGGCGCGATGCCGGGCAGGATAGTACAAGGACTGATCAATGCCAAGTCTATGCACCCCGTGATGGTTCTGGACGAAATCGACAAGGTAGGGCGCAGTATGCGCGGCGATCCTATGGCGGCTCTGCTGGAGATACTCGATCCGGAGCAAAACGATCACTTTCGGGATTATTATCTGAACTTTTCAATCGATCTGAGCCATGTGATCTTTATAGCGACAGCGAACGATCTTGGCACCGTTCCAGCGCCGCTACGTGATCGTATGGAGGTGATCGCAATTAGCAGCTACACGCCGCAGGAAAAGATCGAAATCGCCAAACGCTATCTGATTCCGCAGGAGCTGAAAAAGCACGGACTGAAAAAAGATGAGATACGCATAGCGCCTTCGGCGATCCGCGAAATGGCGGAAAAGTACACAAAAGAGGCAGGCGTGCGCAACCTGCGCCGCGCAATCGCAAAGGTGATGCGCAAGTCGGCGAAGGTGCTCCTTGAGCGCAAAATGGAATCAGTTTCGATCACAATTGATAATCTTGAGGAGTTTCTGGAAAAGAAAATTTACGAGATTGAGCCGGCGGAAAAGAAAAACCTTGTCGGCGTGGTAAACGGTCTGGCGTGGACGAGCATCGGCGGCGACGTACTCAAGATTGAAGCTGTCAAGATACAGGCAAAAGGCGCCTTGGCGCTTACGGGCAGTCTTGGCGATGTGATGAAGGAGTCGGCGCAAATCGCCTACAGCGTCGTAAAGACGCTGATCGACAGCGGCAAGATCAGGATCAGAAAGGACGATATTCCGCTTTTAAACGAGGAGACGGAAAAAAATACGAAACCAAAGGCAAGCGAGATATACAACCGCTACTCGGTACATGTTCACGTTCCCGAAGGGGGGATTCCAAAAGATGGACCGAGTGCGGGTGTGGCGATGGCGGTGGCGATCGCCTCGATCTTAAGCGGCTCTCCCGTGCGGCGCGATCTGGCGATGACCGGCGAACTGACGCTGACGGGGCGGGTTTTGCCTATAGGAGGGCTTAAAGAAAAGCTGATAGCAGCCTACCGCGCCAAAATGAAAACGGTGCTGATACCGGAAAAGAACTTTGAAAACGATATGGACGAAATACCCGACGAGGTAAAAGACAGCCTGAAAACCGTTCCGATCAACAGGATCGAAGAGGCGATCAGGGCGGCGTTTGAAAAATAGCGGCTCAGATCTCCTGCGTTCCGCGCCGTTGTCGTTCCTGAATGTAATCCGCGAAAGTGAGAGCCGGGTGCGTTCTGGACTGCTTCGTCGCGTTGCGCGCTACTCGCGATAACAGAGAGGGCAACGCCGTTGCAAGCCGTCTCTCTCTATCACTGCGAGCGAGCGGCCTTGCAAAAGCGGCAAGATTATGAAGAAGCGGCCGCACTTCTCCGTTATTGTGAACCGTTGGAAACGGCGCGGTAGTTTGATTTCCTTGTTATTCGAGCTGTTGGCAGACAGCGAAGTGGAGCGGCAGACACGCGCGCGCCGTCCGCATTGCGGAGCATTCAACAAAACTACGCGTAATTACTTAGCGTTTCGCTCTTTCCTCGTGAGCGGCGAAACAATCCGGCGGTGCAAAGCTTTAGAGAATGACGATCGCAAACATTCAGAAATCTCAATGGCTTCGAATGATAAAGCCGCGTCTTTTCAAATTGCTTCATTCCTCGCGATGCCCCCGCGGGCTAGACCTGCTTCCTTCGCGACAACTAAGCGGATACCGCCGCAGTTACGCTTGCGGTTACAAGCTATTGCTTTGCACAGCGACTCTTCGCAACGGACGGGCGGATACGCGTTGTTGCTCCGCACCGCCTATCGCTTCGCCGCCACTCGTAATGACAAAACCAGCGCGCGGGCTTTGCAGATACACCCTGCTGGGTTGTAACGCTGATTTTGGCAGCCCGCCATAACGGGAAAGACGCTTTTATCCGCGATCTCCCTTGCTATTCTGCGCGGGGAAGCGCTTTCCCCGCGGTTTTTGCAGGGGAGAATATTAAAAAACCCGCCGCCCGTAACCGCACGGGCAAACTCAGCCGCGTTATAGCCTAAAATCTGTAAAATTACCACTTTTAAGGACTTTTCTTGCCATTTTTCTGTAAAGAGCGGTTTATCCGCGTGATCGCCCTTGCGCTTCCTGCCGCGCTTGGCGCGTTGATCGATATGACGCAGGTACTTATCGACTTTTATCTGGTTGGCTATCTAGGCGTCTCCGAAACGGCAGCAATTGGAATCGCCCTGCAATTTACGGGGCTTTTTTACACCGTAATGAGCATATTCTTCATCGGATCAAACGCGCTGATGAGCCGTTTCCTGGGCGCGAACGAGATTGACAGAGCAGGCGGCGTCCTCAGCGTTTTTACGCTTGCCCTGCTTCTTCTAAGTCTGCCCGCCGTTGTATGCAGCGCACTGCTTGCCGAGTTTCCCTTTACGCTTATGCACAGCGATCCTAAAGTGGAGGAACTGGGCGCAAGTTATCTGTTCGCTATGTCGTTTGCGCTTCCAGCGATGATGGTCAATCAAATCGCCTTCAGCGCCTTCAGCGCGGCGGCGAACATAAAAACCCCTCTCTTTATCAAAATACTATCCAACTTCGTAAATATCGCGTTGAGCTTTATTCTCATATTTGGCGAAGCTGGAGTTCCAAACGGCGGCGCGATCAACGTCGCGTTCGCCCCGCTGTTTAAGATCGCTGGGGCGTTTGGCATAGAGGGGTACGGCGTGGCGGGCGCGGCGGCGGGCACAGCCGCGACCTTCTATCTGGAGTCGCTTTGCTACTTTTTTCTGATAGTTGTGCGCAAAAAGCCGTTCCGTTCCCGCTTATCCTTCGATTATCGCCTGCTTCTGCGCGGGCTGAATATCGGTGTTCCCGCCGGCGTGGAGCGGCTTATCACTTACGGCAGTTTTCTGGTTTTTATGCGGATCGTATCCGATTTTGGCACGGAAGTTATGGCGGGCTATCAGATAGGGCTTAGGGTAGAAAGCATCGTTTTTATGCCGGGCATCGGCTTTACGATCGCTGCGATGAGCCTCACGGGGAGGGCGCTGGGAGCTAGAAACCCGCTTGAGGCGGAGAAAGACGCCCTCTTTACCACGCTTGGAGCAGCGGTAATAATGGGCGCGGCAGGTGTTCTTATGGCGTTTTTCGCCCTGCCACTCGCGGCTGTTTTCTCCGACGATCAGGGGGCGATCAAAGCGGCGGAGCATTATCTGATATGCGTGGGATTAAGTCAACTGCCTCTGGGCGTGAGCTTTGTCCTCAGCGGTGCTTTCAGAGGCGCAGGGGACAGCCGCACAAGTTTGAAGATTAATACGCTCTCAATGTGGATATTCCGCATCGCGCCCGCTATTGCGTTCGCGCTGGTCTGGGAGAGTATCATCGCCATCTGGATCGTTACGCTGGCGGAAACGTGGATACGGGGCGTCTGGCTTTTATGGGTGTTTAAGAAAGGGAGATGGAAAACCATAAAAGTGTAAAATTTAAGAAAGGAGTTTTATGCACACACTTACTATCGCGGGCAGAAAATTCAAAAGCCGCCTGATCGTGGGCAGCGGCAAATATAAGGATTTTCACGCGACAAGAGAAGCGGCGATCGCGAGCGGCGCTGGGCTGATTACCGTCGCGATCCGCCGCGTGAATATCACCAACCCCAACGAAGAGAACCTGCTTGGTTATTTCAAAGACACAGATATAAAACTGCTGCCAAACAGCGCCGGCTGCGAGACAGCGAAAGAGGCGATCTCCACTTTCCGCTTGGTGCGGGAGGCGACCGGAATCGATCTGATAAAGCTGGAAGTGATCGGCGATACGCACAAGACGCTCTACCCCGATGTGGTGGAAACGCTCGGCGCATGCGAAACTCTCGCTAAAGAGGGCTTCAGCGTAATGGTCTATACAACCGACGATCCAATTATGGCAAAGCGGCTTGAAAGCGCGGGCGCGGCGGCGGTGATGCCGCTTGCAAGCGCGATCGGCAGCGGGCAGGGCGTGCAGAATCGCTTTAACGTAACGTTTGTAAAGGAGGCGGTCAGTGTGCCGGTCATCGTTGACGCGGGCGTAGGGTGCGCCTCCGACGCGGCGGTGGCGATGGAGCTTGGCGCGGACGGCGTACTGACAAATACGGCGATCGCGCTGGCAGAAAATCCTATTATAATGGCGGAAGCGATGAAGCATGCCGTGATCGCGGGGCGGTTCTCATTTCTCGCCGGCAGGATGGAGAAGAGAACCTACGCGAACGCAAGCAGTCCAACAGAAGGGAGAACGACGATAATATGAATTTTTTGCGGGCTATGGTTGCCGTTTGTTTGTGTTTTTCGGCGCTGTTTGGAAGCACGGCTACCGTTTCACAGGAGTTTACGGACGCGCTTACCGCTATAGGCAGCGGACAGAAGAAAAAGGCGCTCGATCTGTTTGCCAAAGCGTGCAAGGCGGGCGATAAGCTCTCCTGCGCGGCGGAGCGCTACGTAAAAGCCAATTCCGCGGCGGAAATCGACGAGGCTGGCATCTATCAATACGCCTGCGATCAGGGGGTGATGGTCGGCTGCTACAATCTCGCTGTGCTGCACGAGCCCTCAAAGCCGCTTGAGAACAAAGAGCGCGCGGCATCACTCTTTACGCTCGCGTGCGAAAACGAGCTGTCGCTGGCATGCGTAAGCCTTGGCTATCTCTACCCGGAAAACAGCGCTAAAGCCGAAGCAATGTTTCTTCTGTCATGCGAAAAGGAGGATCCTTTAGGCTGTCTGGAATTGGCTAACCTCTACAGCCGCAAGGAGAAAGACGCGGACGCGCTGGAAGCTTACCAAAAGGCCTGCGAGCTTGGAAGCGTAAATGCCTGCGTGGTGTTGCAGGAGGGCGGGATAGAAGAAGAGTGAGGCAAAAACGGCGCGGGCTTAATCCAGAAATAAGCAAAGAAGGGGTAAAATCCCGCATTTTGCGGGAAGTGGCGCAGTCTGGTAGCGCATCTGGTTTGGGACCAGAGGGTCGCAGGTTCGAATCCTGTCTTCCCGACCATTGCTGTTGGTGGGCGTAGCTCAGTCGGTTAGAGCGTCAGATTGTGGCTCTGAAGGTCGCCGGTTCGATCCCGGTCGTCCACCCCATTTTGCGCTCGTAGCTCAATGGATAGAGCGTCAGACTTCGGATCTGGAAGTTGGGGGTTCGAGTCCCTCCGAGCGCGCTTTTGAGACTCCGTAGCTCAGTGGATAGAGCAACGGCCTTCTAAGCCGTCGGCCGCAGGTTCGAATCCTGCCGGGGTCGCCACTACAGACAGATGCGGGAATGGCGAAATTGGCAGACGCACCAGACTTAGGATCTGGCGCCGCAAGGCGTGGAGGTTCAACTCCTCTTTCCCGCACCATTTAAGCGAACTAGATCTTATTTCATTTAGCCAACAAATCGCCTATAATGCGGGTTTGTAGGCGTTAGACTATTTTAAACGATTACGCTTACATGCGTTTAATAGCTAAAATTGTTATGACGAATTGACGAGGAGTAGAAAATAACTAAGGGTAAACACGTCAGCATAGCCACACAGACGGATGGATGTAAAACCGCATTTAAAACGCGACTTTTCACGCGTTTTAAAAATGACTTTTGGATCAATAAAATGTTACTCGCGATTTGTTAATCGCGGTTGTTGAAGTTATTAAGCACATCCGCCATAGCGCTCTCAAAGTCGATGGCGGCTTTGGCGGGAAAGCCCAGCGTAGCGGAGGCGGCGACCCCTATCCTCCAACTGCCCGCAAGACGCTGTTTTGCCTTGTCCTGGATCGACTCCAGCCTGTTAATCCTGCCCATTCTGCCGATCAGCGTATCCATAGCGGCGGTTGTAATCTTAATCTGCCTGTCCGCGAGCTTAAGCTGGGAACTATCAGCGCTCAGCGTCAGCTTAAAGTCTTTAAGCGCCTTAATGGAACTGCCAAGGCTATCAACCGCTTTCTTTGAGGTTGAGAACGCCCCCGCTCCAGAGAAAAGGGCGCCGATGGTAATGCCTACAACAACATTGCCGTCAGCCGCCATTTGCGCCCCTTTGCTTGATGTTTGAGGATAAAGACGCTAAGGTTGCGGGTATGGATAAAGAAACGACTGAAGGGATCGCGATAACGTCCGTCGTTATGCTGTTCAACGCGTGTCTGCCTTTAGCGGCGTATCTGGCTGACGGAGGTTCGTTCAGCGTAATCATTTTACTCACATGCGTTGTCATCTCCACCCTCTTTTCCCTGCTTTTCACGCCCCTAGTGGTGCTTGAAATCGCGGTGCTTTACTGCGCCGTTAGCCTCGTTCGCTATCTTTACAAGCTCGTTAAAGTCCTTTGCGCTCATCTCAAGACAATCCCTGTATCCCTGATGCAGAACAAATCCTAAGAGGGCGATCCCTCTTAGACAATCGTTCCACCTTAGGACAAAAAATCCCCCAGCTCCTTTTGGAGCAAAGCGAAATCTTTGAATTTAATCGCGCCGATCTCCTCCGGAGTCATATTGGTTAAATTACCAACCAGCCGTACTCCCTTCTCCTCTTCGTTTTTGTAATCTTTTACCGCGAGGATATCCCGCACCAGCGGTTCTCTGATCTCTATTTCTCTGCTGTCCGATAACGTAACTTTCGACATTATTTAATCCTTTCAGTGTTTCGTTTTATCCGCTCTTTTTTCAGCGTAATGGCGGCGGTCTCCCGCCGCTTAACTTATTGCAGGTTCTGTCTCGCGCTCGCCAGAAAATCAACTCCATCAACGATATAGATCAGATTATCCGCGTCAATCAGCACAGCCTGCGTCCCGTCAATCTCCAGCGCGCAGGAAGCAACCGAAAGAGTAACTTTTCTTTCGATCTCCTTTTTCGCTTCCCAGTCGCCGTCATCGATCTCCTTGATATGCCCCGTAATCAGCGCCTGCGCTCTCTTATGCGTCCCGTCCTGCAGGATGTTGGCTTTGAAGATATACAGCGAATTTGCCGCCTTCTGCGCGGCTGTGGCGGCAAATACCGCCGCCGAATACTCCTGCAGGGTAAACGAGCATTCAAGCTTTTCGAGCGTTCCCGTCGCAAT